>NZ_CP159402.1:2482500-2760395 GCF_040500525.1 Azospirillum formosense
TCATCCAGTCCACCGACCGCCTGTTCGAGCTGCGCTGCATGCAGCAGTTCGCGGCCGGGGTGCTGACCCAGCTGTCCGCCTTCCTGCGGGTGAAGCCCGACGCCATCCTGTGCGCCCAGCGCGGCGCCGCCGGGCGGCCGTTGCCGGACGGCGCCTTCTACGTGCTGGCCGGCGCCGGCTGCTACGCCGAGGCGGCCGGGCACACGGCGTCGCCGGCCGAGGCCGTGCGGCCGGGGGCGGCGATCCCGCCGGCCCTCGCCGGCCGCATCACCGACGCCTTCCGCAGCCGGCGCAGCCATTACGGCCCCAACGAGACGACCCTGTTCATCCGCGTGCCGGACGGGCACGAGGTGGCGGCCTGGATCCACACCGACCGCCCGCTGGACGACGTGGACCGCGCGCTGGTCGAGGTGTTCGCCTCCAAGATCGCCATCAGCTTCGCCAACGTCAGCCTGTACGAGCGGCTGCGCGAGGCCAACGAGACGCTGGAGGCCCGCGTCGCCGAGCGCACCCGCGCGCTGGAGGCCGCGAACGCCAAGCTGGAGCGGCTGGCCACCGTCGACCCGCTGACCGCCGTGTGGAACCGCCGGCATTTCCTGGACCTCGCCGCGGCGGAGCTGGGGCGGGCGCATCGGCACGGGCGGCGGCTCAGCGTCCTCCTGCTCGACCTCGACAACTTCAAGGCGGTCAACGACGGCCATGGCCACGCCGCCGGGGACGAGGCGCTGCGCACGGCGGTGGTCCGCGCCCGCGAGGCCCTGCGCACCTCCGACCAGATCGCCCGCTTCGGCGGGGAGGAGTTCGTCGCCCTGCTGCCGGAGACCGACCTTGCCGGGGCGCGCATCGTGGCCGAGCGGGTGCGCGCCGCCATCGCCGGAAGCCCGGTGATGGCCGACGGCTGGTCCATCCCCATCACCGCCAGTGTGGGCGTGGCCGAATGGCGCGCGGCGGAACCGTCCATCGAACTGACGCTGCGCCGCGCCGACGCCGCGCTCTACGAGGCCAAGCTGGCCGGGCGCAACCGCGTGTGCGTGGCAGACGAGCCGGACGCGCCCGCCCGCCCCTGATCCGCCATCACGATCCCGGACGCGGTCCGCAACAAAGAAACCCTTGGCGCGCGGTCCGCAAGCCGGTCGCGAACGGCCCGCATCCGGATATTTCCCCGGCTTGAACGAACTTTGCAAATTTCGTCCGCCCTGCACTTTGGCGTTGCAGGCCCGGAGGGCGTGGATTACCGCTCAACCGTTCTCGACACCATGAGACGGCGCGGACGGCGAGCGGGCTTCGGGCCGTTCCCGCCGCGGCACCTTTCGAGGGCGCGGGGTTTCAGCCGCGGGGTTTCAGCCATGTGGAACGATTACGTTCAGGCCCTGTTCCTGGCGCTCGCCTTGGCCGGGCTGGGGTTCGGCATCGGCAAGGCGGCGGTTCTCCTCGGCGAGCGCGCGATCGAGCGGCGGCTGGGCACCGGCAGCCTGCGCGACCTCATCGCCCGTCGCGCCAAGCTGGAAGCCGGGCTCGAGGCGCGCCGGACGCAGCGCATCGCCGAACTGCGCAAGGCCGAGGAGGAAGCCGGCGAGGCCCTGCGCCGCCGCCAGTCGCTGGAGCGGCGCCTGCGCGACCTTCAGCACCGCGGCGACGACCTGCTGCGGCTGATCGGCGAGGAGGTCGCCGGCACCCCTTGCTACATCGCGCAGGTCGCGAACAAATACGTCGGCGGCGGCGCCAACCAGCAGGCGCAGCACGCCTTCATCGACTCCGGCTGGGCAAGGCCCCAGACGGTGGAGGTGTGGGCGCGCACCATGCCGGTGGCACGGGCCGAGATCGAACGGCGCTACCCGCCCGCCTTCGGCTATGTGGTGTTGCGGATCCAGGAAGCGCCGCAAGGCTTTCCGGTCACGGCCGGCGGTGCGGGGGCCGGCCTCGGCGATTCCGGCCCGAACGGTGCCCTCCCCCTGGCGAAGGCGAGCTGAGGGCGCCATGGCCCATCCATCGATGCCGTATCTCTTTTCCGCGCTCGTCGGCGTGGCGACGCTGGCGGTCTCGCTCCTGTCGGCGCGGCGGCAACTCCGGACGGCGGAGGACCGCATCGCCAGCGCCGCGGCCCGCCGGCAGGCCCAGGTGGAGCGCCTCAAACGGCTTGCCCGCGCCACGCTGGACCAGGCGCGGGACCTGCGCGCAGCGCGGCGGCGCAAAGAGGCCATCGACCTCGCCTGCGAGGATCTGGAAGAGCGGCTGGCGGCGGCGGGCGCGGCGGACCGGCGCGTCTATGTCCTGGACGACCGGCGCACGCCGGCGGATGCCGGATGGGTGGTGACGGTGGCTCACCCCGATTACGGCGCGCGGGTCACCGGCGGCCTGGAGAAGACGGCCCTGGAGCGTTGGAAGAGGGGCCGCCGCTTCCTGGTCTGGGGACTGGACGAGGCGAAGGCGCGGGAGAAGACCAACGCCCGCCATCCCGAACACAAGGGCTTCTCCATTCTTTCGGTGAAGCCTTACCTCGACTGAGGACCCGGACGGATAGGCTTCCTCGTTTGGGGGAGCCCCGGTGGCGGTCATCTGCCGGACGGACGGTTGCTGTCACCTCTTTTCGCTACCATGTCCTTCACAGTTGCGTCATTCTGATCGGGTCAAGCGGAGGAGCCATGATGGATCTCGATCTGGTCGTGCTCGTTGGGGCGATGGCTGCGGCCCTCGCGGGCCTCGCTGCCGCCCGCCCGGCCATGAAGCCGGTGCGCGTGCGCAGCCGGAACCGCCGTCGGCGCTGACCCTCCCCGGCGCCGCGCCGGCGGCGCTGCGGTTGAAGGCGCCGCGTCACGCGGCGCTGCGGTCGGGCGGCGGCTCGGCCCCGGAGGCGCTCCGGGGCTGCCGTCAGCGGTCCAGGTTGCGGATCGCGCGGTTGAGTTCGTACTCTTTGGAAGCGACGTGCGCTTCCAGATTTCCCACGCGCTTCTCGAAATCCCGGAAGCGTTGCGTCAGGCCGGCCAGGGTGCGGTCGGGCTTGATCGATACGCCACGCCAGAACGCCTCCTCCTCCGGGTTGCGGTAGACCGCCGGCGGCTTGACCGGCAGCACCAGCACCGCGATCACGTAGGCGAGAAGCACCGGCGGCATGAAGAAGAACAGGCCCAGCACCAGCGCCAGCCGGACCAGCCCAGGCTTGAACCCGAAGTAATCGGCGATGCCGGCGCACACCCCGCCCACCACGCCACGCTGCGGATCGCGGAAGAGCCGGTGCGGGTTGGGCGAGTCGTAGGGCGAAGAACGGTCCATCGTCGGGCTCCCGTCAGGTCGGAATGAGTGTGGAATGCGGCCGGCTCACAGCTTGTCGCGCCAATTGGGCGACTCCGCGTCGAGCACCCGTTCCAGCGCGTGGATGCGGCCTTCCAGGCGGTTCGAGATGTCCCACAGCTCAGCCAGAAGCTGCTCGTCCTGGGCGGACAGGCCGCGCTGCCCGCGCCATTTGGTGATGTAGTGGAAGATGATCCAAAGCGGTGCCACTACGGTCATGAAGAGCACCGCGAGGACGAAGCTGAAACCGCTCATCGGGGGACGGCCTTTCTTGTTGTTCGGGAAACCCCTCTCCCGCGAACCGGCGGGAGAGGGGACTCAACGCCAACCCCGCACGCCACCCCCGCTGTCGGGAAAGACGGAGGCGGGATTGGCGCCGGCACCGGTGCGGGATCAGCTTCCCCGGCGCGCGGCGACGCGGGCCTTCAGCGCGGCCAGCTCGTCCTGGACCTTCTTGTCGGCCTCCAGCTCGGCGATCTCCTCGGTCAGCGTCTTGGTGCGGCCCACGTCGTAGGCCTCCACGCGGCCTTCCAGCTCGTCGAGGTTGCGCTCCACCTGCTCGAAGCGGGAGAAGGCGTCGTTGATCCGCTCGTCATGCAGCGTGGAGCGGACGCGGACGCGGTTGGCCGCCGTCTTGGTGCGGGCGACCAGCGCCTTCTCGCGATTCTTGGCGTCGGTCAGCTTGGCCTGGAGACGGCCGATGTCCTCGTTGGACTTGGACAGGGCCTCCTCGACCTGGACCAGCTGCGCGGTCAGGACGTCGGCCTCCTCGGCGGCGCGCGACTTGGCCATCAGCGCCTGCTTGGCGAGGTCCTCGCGGTCGTGGGTCAGGGCGGTCTCGGCCTTGCGGTCCCAGGAGTCGCGCTCGCGGTGCAGGTCGGCGATGCGGCGCTCGATCTCCTTGCGCTCGGCGATGATCTTCACCGTGGAGGAGCGCACCTCGACCAGCGTGTCCTCCATCTCCTGGATGATCAGACGGATCAGCTTCTCCGGGTCCTCGGCGCGGTCGAGCAGCGCGTTGAGGTTGGATTGCACGATGTCGGTCAGGCGCGAAAAAATGCTCATGGGGATGTGTCCCTCGTTTGGCGCTTATGGTTGGGCTTGGTCTTCGTCAGGCCTGGGATTTGTCAGCCGAGGATCGTCGCGATCAGCAGGCCGGCGGCGAAGAACGCCCAGCTCTCGGTGGGGCGGCTGGTCAGGTAGGTCCGGATGCGCGCCGCCAGCGGACGGGCGTCGCGGGTGTAGCGGCGGTGGTAGTCGCTGTAGTGGCTCATGCGGGTCTCCTTGTTTGGCTCACTTCTTCGCAATGGCCGTGCCAAAGCCGGAAACTCCCGCAAAGCCCTGGATTTCCTGGAGCGCACGGTTGGACACCGGGGTTGGAGTATCGCCTTTTTCACGATAGAATGAAGAAATCTACCAATACTTCGCTTTTTTGACCATGCAGCCCACCCCGCCCTCCCTGCTCGGGGAGTCCCCGGCCTTCCACGAGGTCCTCGCGCACGTCTCCCGCGTGGCGCCGCTGGAGCGTCCCCTGCTGGTCATCGGGGAGCGCGGGACGGGCAAGGAGCTGATCGCCGCCCGCCTGCATTACCTGTCCCGGCGCTGGGATCGTCCCTTCGTGAAGGTGAATTGCGCCGCGCTGAGCGAGAGCCTGCTCGATTCCGAGCTGTTCGGACACGAGGCGGGGGCCTTCACCGGAGCGATCCGGCGGCAGATCGGGCGGGTGGAGCAGGCCGACAGCGGCACGCTGTTTCTGGACGAGATCGCCACGGCCAGCGCCGCCGTCCAGGAAAAGCTGCTGCGCGCCGTGGAGTATGGCGAGATCGAGCGGGTCGGCGGGCGGACCCAGACCGTCGACGTGCGGGTGATCGGGGCGACCAACGCCGACCTGCCGGCGCTTGCCGAGGCCGGGCGGTTCCGCGCCGACCTGCTGGACCGGCTGGCCTTCGACGTGGTGACCCTGCCGCCGCTGCGCGCCCGGCGCGAGGACATCCCCGTGCTCGCCGAGCATTTCGCGCTGGGCATGGTGCGGGAGCTGGAACGGTCGCTGTTCCCCGGCTTCGCCCCGCGGGCGCTGGAGCAGCTTCTCGACCATGGCTGGCCGGGCAACGTGCGCGAGCTGCGCAACGCGGTGGAACGCTCCGTCGCCGCGTCCGACCCGGAGGGGCCGGTGGAGGAGATCCTGCTCGACCCCTTCGCCTCCGCCTGGCGGCCGGCGGTGCCGACGGCCCCGGCCCCATCACCGGACCCCGCGGAGGAGGAAGCCCAGGCGGTTCCCACCGGAGACTTCCTGGAGCGGGTGCGGCGCTTCGAATCCGGACTGCTGGAAACGGCGCTGGAGCGCAACCGCTTCAACCAGCGCCAGACCGCCGAGGCGCTGGGGCTCGGCTACCACCAGCTCCGCGGGCTGCTGAAGAAGCACGGGCTGATCGGCAAGCCTGACTAGGGGCGCCTACTTCTTCTCCAGCAGCAGGGTGCCCTTGCTCTGCAGCCGGTCCTTCACCTTGTTGGCCAGCAGGCCGAGCGCCCAGGGAAGCTGCACCTCCACGGTGACGCTGTCGTCCTGCACGTCGATGAAGCCGGTGACGGTCTGGGCCATCGCCACCACGCGGAAATCCACGCGGTCGTCGGTCCAGTGGTCGTCCATGCTGCTGGCGACCGCGGCGAGGTGGGAGCGGGCCTGCCCCACCCCCTCCGCCACGCGCCGCTTCGCCTCGTCCCGGCCGAGCTTGTGGGGAATGGAAACGGTCAGGGGCTTCGACATGAACAGGCTCTCCGCTGCGTCAACGCTTATTCATGGGAAACAACAGTCCGCGGCGGCTTTTCTTCCACCCCCGTCATCCATCTGCAACGGTGCTAAGACAAATCTTATCTCTTTCGAGGGCGCTCTTTCGTCGCAACGGGGCGGCGGCGTATAGCTTTCCATCACAGATTACATCGGGCATGGACTTCTTGGGGGCCGCGACCGCGCCGTGAGCAACGATCGACCGGGCGAACTCTTTGCGGGGCCGCGCCCCATCCAGACACGCGGGGAGGAGCCGACGCTGCGCCCCCGCCTGCCCAAGCGCGCGCCCAAGCCGGAAAAGCCCGCCAAGCCCGAGAAGCCGAAAGCCGAGAAGCCGCGCAAACCTGCCCCGCCGCCGCGCAAGGCCAGCCCCAAGACCGCCAGGGGCGGCGGCGGGCGGCGTCGCTCGATCCTCGGCACGCTGGTCTATGCCGGGACGGTCGCCGGGGTGTGGTGCGGCATCGCCCTGGGCGCGGTGCTGGCCTGGTTCGCCCTGGACCTGCCGGACATCTCCAAGGTCGCGCAGTTCGAGCGGCGCGCCTCGGTCACCGTGCTGGCGGCCGACGGGTCGGAGTTCGCGCGCTTCGGCGACCTGCACGGCACGACGCTGGGCGTGCGCGACCTGCCGCCGCACCTGATCAACGCCGTGCTGGCCATCGAGGACCGGCGCTTCTACTCGCATTTCGGCGTCGACCCCATCGGTCTGGCCCGCGCGCTCTACGTCAACTGGCGCTCCGGACGCTCGGCGCAGGGCGGCTCAACCATCACCCAGCAGCTCGCCAAGAACCTCTTCCTGACGCCCGAGAAGTCGCTGAAGCGCAAGATCCAGGAAGCCATGCTGGCGCTGTGGCTGGAGCACCGCTTCACCAAGGACCAGATCCTCACCGCCTACCTGAACCGGGTGTACCTGGGAGCGGGCACCTTCGGCGTGGACGCGGCGGCGCGCACCTATTTCGGCAAGCCGGCGACCCAGCTCGACCTGCGGGAATCGGCGATCATCGCCGGCCTTCTGAAGGCGCCCTCGCGCTACGCCCCGACCTCCAACCCGGACGAGGCGGCGGAGCGGTCGCGCGTCGTGATGGGCGCCATGGTCGACGCCGGCTTCATCACCGCGCCGGAGCTGGAGGCGGCACGCAACGCCCCGCCGTCGGCCAAGCGCAAGGCGGGCGGCGACGGGCGCTACTTCGCGGACTGGGTGACGGAACTGGTCTCGGCCTTCGTCGGCTCCGGCCATGGCGACGTGGTGGTGCGCACGACGCTGGACCTCAAGCTGCAGCGCGCGGCGGAGCAGCGGCTGGAGGAGACCTTGGCCGGCCCCGGTGCGGCCGCCAACGCGCGCCAGGGCGCGCTGGTCGCCATGACCACCGACGGCGCTGTGCGCGCCCTGGTCGGCGGGCGGGACTACGACAACAGCGAGTTCAACCGCGCCACCCAGGCGATGCGCCAGCCGGGATCGGCCTTCAAGCCCTTCGTCTATCTGGCGGCGCTGGAGGCCGGCTGGTCGCCCGACAGCCCGGTCGAGGACGCCCCGGTCCGCATCGGCACCTGGAGCCCCGGCAACTACGACGGCAAGTTCCGCGGCACCATCACCATGGCCAACGCGCTGGCCCATTCGTCCAACACCGCGACCGTGCGCATCATCGACCGCATCGGGGTGGAGCGGGTGCGCCGGGTGGCGGCGGGGCTTGGCATCAACTCGCCGCTGGGCAAGGACCTGTCGCTGGCGCTCGGCACCAGCGAGGTCAATTTGCTGGAGCTGACCCGCGGCTACGCCGGCATCGCCAACCGCGGCGCCCCGGTCTGGCCCTACGCCATCACCGAGATCCGCGACCGCGACGGCAACGTCCTGTACCGGCGGCAGGCCGGCGGCTCCGTCCCGGTGGTCGACCCGGTGCACGCGGTGCAGCTCACCCGCATGATGAGCGGCGTCATCGAGTACGGCACCGGCAAGTCGGCCAGGCTCGACCGTCCGGCGGCGGCCAAGTCGGGCACCACCCAGGATTACCGCGACGCCTGGTTCGTCGGCTTCACCGCCGACCTCGTGGCCGGGGTGTGGCTGGGCAACGACAACAACGCCGAGATGAAGCGGGTCACCGGCGGCTCGCTGCCGGCCAAGCTGTGGCAGGGCTTCATGCTGGACGCCCACGCCGGGCGCCCGCCCCGCCCCCTGCCGGGGATGGAGGGCGCCCCCGCCTATGTCGCGTCCGGCATCGCGGAGCCCGCCCGCGCCACCCCGGCGGCGGCCCCGGCGCCATCGCGCGGTTCGTCGGGTGGTGTGGCCTCCGGCATCGGCTCGCTGATCGAAAGCCTGACCGGCAAGGGCAGCGCGCCGCAGGTGCAGTACGACTACGGCAATCCGGTGCGGTGAGGGGGAGCGCATTGCCCCCACCCCAGCCCTCCCCCGCTTTCGCGGGAGAGGGAGATTAAGTCCCCTCCCCTGCGAAGCGGGGGAGGGTTAGGGAGGGGGCAAGGGACGAAACTCAGCCCCCCAAATACCCCAGCACGCCCTTCCCCACCCGCGCGCCCATGGCGAAGCAGCCCTGGAGGAGGTAGCCGCCGGTCGGTGCCTCCCAATCCAGCATCTCCCCGGCGACGAAGGTGCCCGGCAGGCGGGTCAGCATCAGAGAATCGTCCAGCTCCGCCAGCCGGACGCCGCCGGCGGTGGAGATGGCGCGCTCGATGGGCCGCACCCCGGTCAGCACCACCGACAGGCCCTTGATCTGGCGGGCCAGCGCCGCCGGGTCGGACAGCTCCGACGCCGGGGTGAACTCGCGCAGCAGGGCGGCGCGTGGGCCGGTCAGCGACAGGGACTTCTTCAGGAAGGTGGACAGCGACTCCGCGCCGCGGCGGCGCAGCCGTTTGGCGATCGCCGACTCCGGCAGATCCGGCATCAGGTCGATGGTCAGGGCGGCCCAGCCCTCCCGCTCGATGGCGTCGCGCAAGGGGGCGCTCAGCGCGTAGACGGCGCCGCCCTCGATGCCGGTTTCGGTGATGACGAACTCGCCCTTCAGCCGGCGGTCGGCGAAGGCGAGGCCGACGCTCTTGACCGGCTGGCCGGCGAAGCGCTCGCGCAGGTGATCGGACCAGGGCACCTCGAAGCCCATGTTGGACGGGCGCAGCGGCGCGATGTCCACCCCGCGCGCGGCCAGAAGCTCCGTCCAGGCGCCGTCGGAGCCGGTGCGCTGCCAGCTCGCCCCGCCCAGCGCCAGCAGCGTGGCGCGCGGGGCGACGGTGGTCTCGGTGCCGTCGCCGCGCTGGACGCGCAGCGCGCCGCGCTCGTCCCAGCCCAGCCAGCGGTGGCGGGTGTGCAGGGTGACGCCCAGCCCCTCCAGCCGGCGCAGCCACGCCCGCACCAGGGTGGAGGCCTTCATCTGCACCGGGAAGACGCGCCCGCTGGAGCCGACGAACGTTTCGATCCCAAGACCCGCCGCCCAAGCGCGCAGGTCCGCCGGGGAGAAGCCGGCCAGCAGATCGGCGAACAGCGGCGCCTGCGCGCCGTAGCGGGCGGTGAAGGCGTCCAACGGTTCGGAATGGGTCAGGTTCAGCCCGCCGCGCCCGGCGAGCAGCAGCTTGCGCGCCGGGGTGGGCATCCGCTCAAAGACGGCGACCGAGCGGCCCGCGGCGGCGATGACCTCCGCCGCCATCAGCCCGGCCGGGCCGGCGCCGACGATCGCGACATCGGGAGAGAAGGCGTCGGGAGAGGAAACAGTGTCAGGGGCGTCGGTCATCGGGTCCCCCGAGGGGCAAAGGATGTCGACCGGTCCCGTCCGCACCGCCTTCGCCGAAGGAAAAGGCAGGGTCGGACGGGACCGGGGCACTCAAGAAGCGGGAATCGGCGGCGCGGGACCGGATCAGTCCGCGTCGTCCTCCTGGGCCACCTCGTCGGCAAGGTCGTTGGCCATGTCGGCGAAATAGCCCGCGTCCACCTCCAGCCCGTTCTCCTCGCAGATCCGCATGAAGATGCGGTAGGCGTGCAGGATCGCGACGTCGAGAACGGCAAGGTCGCCCTCCTCGCTGTGCTTGTCGGTGACGCCACGCTCCTGGAGCGTGCCGACGATGTCGTGAGAGGCGGCCTGAAGCACCGCTTCCATGGCTTGTTTGTGCAGAGTCGACATCGCGGGGGTCCTCTTTCTCAAGTGGTCGTCTGCCGGCGGGCGCGGCGCGTTCAGCGCCGGCCCGTGGTAGAAAACCCCTCTTAGCAGCTTCGGGTTCTCGCCGCAGCGATCATCGCGCGCCGTTCTTTGCATGGCTCTGCAGATAGGTCAGCAGCAGCCGGCCCTCCTCCTCGTCCAGCCGGGTCAGCCGCTTCATGGCGTTCATCTTGCCGATCCAGGCGTTCGCGTCGAAGTCGGCCGGCGGGTGCAGCGTGTGGCAGAGCGAGCAGTTGGCGTCATAGACCCGAGCGCCGTAATCCCACAGCGCGCTGAGCGCGCCCACATAGCCGCCCGCCCCGGTCCAGGCGGTCAGGCGAACCTCCGTCCACTCCTGCTCGGTCTCCGGATCGGTGACGGTGCGCAGCGCCGCTGCGTGCTCCACGGCCGCGGCGTTCAGCTTGACCGTGGTGATGCGCTTGCCCGGCTGGGCATAGAGGGTCTGGGCGGAGCTGCCGCGCTGCCAGCCGGTGATCTCCACCTTGAGGGCACCGCCCTCCGCCGCCAGGACCCTCACCGGCGTCGCCGCGGCGATCTCCCCGTCCCCGGCGCTTCCCGGCGCCGGCGGCGCGCCGTGCAGGGCGAGGCTGGTCAGGGCGTAGGCGGTGTCGCCGGGCTTCAGGGCCAGCGTTCTCGCCTGCTCCGTCAGGCTGGCGAAGAATTGGCGATGACCGGCGGTCACGTCGGGGAAGCTGTGGGCGATGCCCTTGTGGCAGTCGATGCAGGTCTTGCCGGCCTTCTCCGCCCCTTCCATGGCGCTGGCCGCCTTCGGCGTCTGCTTGTGGAAGTCCATGGCGCCGAAGGAATGGCAGTTGCGGCATTCCTGGCTGTCGGTGGCCCGCATGCGGTCCCATTCGCGGCGCGCCAGCGTGTGGCGCTTGGCCTCGAACTTCTCCTTGGTGTCGATGGAGCCGATGAGCCAGTGGTACAGCTCGCCCGACGCCTGCACCTTGCGGATTACCTTGTGCGTCCAGTCGCGCGGGACGTGGCAGTCGGCGCAGGTCGCCCGCACGCCCGACGCGTTCCGGTAGTGCGGCGAGGCCGTGTATTCGGCGTACACGGTGTCGCGCATCTCGTGGCAGGAGACGCAGAATTCCATGCTGTTGGTCGCTTCCATCGCGGTGTTGAAGCCGCCCCAGCCGACCACCCCGACGATGACGCCCACCAGACCGGCCAGAGCGAGCGCCCCGAAGCCGCCCGCCGTCTTCCATCCCCACCGCATGTCGATACCCTGCAACCATCCTCAAAAAAAGGAATGGGGCCGGGCCGCCCCAACGACGCCCGGCCCCATCCAACCACCAACCCGTCAGTCGAAGGGGTGCGGCTTCGGCGTCTTGTCCGTGGACGGCGGCAGGATCGGCAGAGCGAAGCTCGGCTGGTCACCGGTCAGCGTCTTCAGGAAAGCGACGATCTTGGCGTTCTCGTCGGTCGAGAACTTCTTGCCCAACTGGATGCGGCCCATGACGTCCACGGCGTCGGACAGCGTCGCGGCCTCGCCGTCGTGGAAGTAGGGGTAGGTCAGCGCGACGTTGCGCAGCGTCGGAACCTTGAAGTTGAAGCGGTCGGCCTCCTCCTTGGTCACCGCGATGCGGCCCTCGGCGGGGTTGTTCGTCTTGTAGGGCTCGACCACGCCCATCTTCTGGAAGGTGTTGCCGCCGACGGCCGAGCCGTTGTGGCAGGCGGTGCAGCCAGAGTCCTTGAACAGCTCGTAGCCTTCCAGCTCGACCGTGGTCAGGGCTTTCTTGTCGCCCTTCAGCCACTGGTCGAAGCGGGAGTTCGGGGTGACCAGCGTCTCCTCGAAGGCGGCGATGGCCTTGGTCACCTCTTCGATGGTGATCTTGGTCTCGCCGAAGACGTCGGCGAATTCCTTCTGGTATTCGGGGATGGAGCGCAGCACCTCCACCGCCAGGGCGTGGGTGGAGCCCATCTCGCCGGGGTTGGCGATCGGGCCGCCGGCCTGCTCCTGCAGCGTCAGCGCGCGGCCGTCCCAGAACTGCGCGACGTTCAGGCTGGAGTTCAGCACGGTCGGCGAGTTGATCGGACCCTGCTGCCAGTTGTGGCCGATGGAGGTCTTCAGGTTGTCGGTGCCGCCCATGGACAGGTTGTGGCACGAGTTGCAGGAGATGAAGCCGGACTTGGAGAGCCGGGGATCGAAGTACAGCTTCTTGCCGAGTTCAACCAATCCGGGATTGGTGATCTTCGCCGGCTCGATCGGCGAAATCGGTTCGTCGGCGGCGAACGCGGGTGCGCCGAAGGTGGCGACGGAGGCCGCCAGCATGGCCGCGAACGACACGGCAGCACGCATGGACATCGCACTTCTCCCTTATCGAAGTTCTAATATTTTGGCTAATGCCTTGATGCAAAATGACAGTGACACGTCCAACTCTGGTGATACCAGAGACAGGCGTGTCGCGCGGCAACTTGCCGCATGTCCGTACACGAATTGTGCCTACTCAGAACAATCATCGGCGCGGGCATGAAAAAGGGGCGGCGGGACACCCCGCCGCCCCCATCGGGACGCCAACCGATTGATGATCTTAGGTTGCGCCTAAAGCGAACTTCCGTTCGCTTTGGACTCACATGGCCTTCTTTGCCGGCCGGGACCGCCGTCGCGGTCCAGAGCGGAAGGCATTCCGCTTCAGTCGGCGGCCGCCTGACTGGTCATGCCGCCTTGCGCGCCGGACCGCATGCCCTTCACCACCTCGTCCGCCGTGGCGCGATGGACCTTCACCGAACCGGTCCACTGGCCCCAGGCCTTCGGGTCGATGGTGTCGCCGTTCTTGCCCAGCGATTTCAGCCGCTTCTGGTCCTCGTCGGTCAGCACCTGCTTGGGCAGGGGGGGCAGGCCGGCGACGTCGGCCGCGGTCATGCCCAGCATGCCGGCCACCCGGCTGCCGTAATCGTCATGGACCAGGAAGAAGTGCCAGAGCATGCGCTCCTGGACGTCGCGTTCGCACTGGCCGAGCAGAGTGCCCATGTTGAGGACGAGATCGTCGCGCTCCCAGTCCATCATGGTGCAGTAGCGGCCCCGCGCCTGGACATAGTCGTTGCGGCGCTCGATCACGCTGCGGGTCAGGCGGCCGCGGATTTCCGGCGGGTTGTTCGGCTCCTCCCGCTGGGCCTCGCTGAGGCCGTTGTGGATGGACGGCTCGAAATTGATGTGCGGGTTCTGCCCCGGCGCCAGATCGCGCTGGAAGGACATTTGCCCGCCCGACAGGTTGGTGGCGACCGCGGCGTTCTTGGCTTGGTTGATCGGCAATTGCAGATAGTTGGTGCCGACCCGGTAGCGCTGCGTGTCGGAGTAGGAGAAGGTCCGCCCGACCAGCATCTTGTCGTCGGAGAAATCCAGCCCGTCGACCAGGACGCCGGTGCCCATGGCGATCTGTTCGTTCTCGTTGAAGAAGTCCTCGACGTTGCGGTTCAGCGTCATCACGCCGACGTGGCGCAGCGGGAAGTCCGACTCCGGCCAGATCTTGGTGTCGTCCAGCGGGTCCCAGTCCAGCTCGGGATGGTCGTGATCCTCCATGATCTGGACGAACATGTCCCACTGCGGGTGGTCGCCGCGCTCGATGGCCTCGAACAGGTCCTTGGAGGCGGAGCCGAGATCCTGCCCCTGGACCTTCGCCGCCTCCTCCGCCGTCAGGCAGGCGACGCCGCAGCGCGGGTGGAAGTGGTACTTGACCAGCACCGTGCCGCCCTCGGCGTTCACCATCTTGTAGGTGTTTACGCCGAAGCCTTCCATGTGCCGGTAGTTGGCCGGAATCCCGCGCGGGCTGAACAGATGGGTCAGCATGTGCATGGATTCGGGCGTCTGGCTCATGAAGTCGAAGATGCGGTTCGGCTCCTGCCGGAAGGTCACCGGATCGGGCTTCAGCGAATGGATGACGTCGGGAAACTTGATGGCGTCGCGGATGAAGAAGACCGCGAGGTTGTTGCCGACCAGATCCCAGTTGCCGTCCTCGGTGTAGAACTTCACCGCGAAGCCGCGCGGGTCGCGGGCCACCTCCGACGAGTCGCGCCCGCCGATGACGGTGGAGAAGCGGATGGCCAGCGGGGTCTTCTTGCCGGCTTGGCCGAACAGCTTGGCGCGGGTGTATTTCGACGCCGGCTCGTCGCCGATCTTCCCGGTCGCCTCGAACTCGCCGTAGCAGACGAAGCCGCGGGCGTGGACCACGCGCTCCGGAATGCGCTCGCGGTCGAAATGGGTGATCTTCTCCAGGAACTGGTAGTTCTCCAGCGTCGCCGGGCCGCGGGCCCCCACGGTGCGCTGGGACTGGTTGTTCGTGATCGGGTGGCCCTGACGGTTGGTCAGAGTCTTCGATTGGTCAGCCATCGCTTTCTCCCTGAACAGCAAGCCGTGCCGGCGCACCCCCGGGGCGTCCGGTTGGAGGGTCAACGGCAGCAGTTTGGAAGCGTTCCAATCTAAAGCACCGGCCGGCGGCACCCTGTCCGTCAGGGAGATGCCCAAACGGAAAAGGGCGGCCCCGAGGGACCGCCCTTTCCGCAAACGTCGTGGATGACGCGGGCTATTAGAAGCCCATGCCGCCCATGTCGTCCATGCCACCCGGCATGCCGGCCGGAGCAGCCTTCTTCTCCGGCTTCTCGGCGATCATCGCCTCGGTGGTGATCAGCAGGCCGGCGATCGAGGCCGCGTCCTGCAGGGCGGTGCGGACCACCTTCACCGGATCGATGATGCCGGCGGCGACCAGGTTGGTGAACTCACCCTTCTGGGCGTCGTAGCCGAAGTTCGGGTCGTTCTGGTCCAGCAGCTTGCCGACCACGATCGAACCGTCGGTGCCCGCGTTGTAGGCGATCTGACGGACCGGGGCCTGCAGGGCGCGGCGGATGATCTCGATGCCGACGCGCTGCTCGTCGTTGATCGGCTTCAGGGCTTCCAGGGCCTTGGTCGCGTAGAGCAGGGCGGTGCCGCCGCCGGCGACGATGCCCTCTTCCACCGCGGCGCGGGTGGCGTGCATGGCGTCGTCAACGCGGTCCTTGCGCTCCTTCACCTCGACCTCGGTGGCGCCGCCGACGCGGATGACGGCAACGCCGCCAGCCAGCTTCGCCAGACGCTCCTGCAGCTTCTCGCGGTCGTAGTCCGAGGTGGTCTCCTCGATCTGCGCCTTGATCTGGCCGATGCGGGCCTGGATGTCCTCGGCCGAGCCGGCGCCGTCGACGATGGTGGTGTTCTCCTTGGAGATCACGACCTTCTTGGCGGTGCCGAGCATGTCGATGGTGACGTTCTCGAGCTTGATGCCGAGATCCTCGGAGATGACCTGGCCGCCGGTCAGGATGGCCATGTCCTCCAGCATCGCCTTGCGGCGGTCACCGAAGCCCGGAGCCTTGACGGCGGCGACCTTCAGGCCGCCACGCAGCTTGTTCACGACCAGGGTCGCCAGGGCCTCGCCCTCGACGTCCTCGGCGATGATCAGCAGCGGACGCGAGGACTGCACGACGGCCTCGAGGACCGGCAGCAGGGCCTGCAGACCCGACAGCTTCTTCTCGTGGAGCAGGATGAACGGGCTCTCGAGGTCCGCGATCATCTTGTCGGCGTTGGTGATGAAGTACGGCGACAGGTAGCCGCGGTCGAACTGCATGCCCTCGACGACGTCCAGCTCGGTCTCGAGGCTCTTGGCCTCTTCCACCGTGATGACGCCCTCGTTGCCGACCTTCTCCATCGCCTGGGCGATCATCTTGCCGATCTCGGCTTCGCCGTTGGCGGAGATGGTGCCGACCTGGGCGATCTCGTCGTTGGTCGTGACCTTCTTGGCGCGGCCGCGGATGTCGGCCACGACGGTCTCGACGGCGAGGTCGATGCCGCGCTTCAGGTCCATCGGGTTCATGCCGGCGGCCACCGACTTCACGCCCTCGCGGACGATGGCCTGGGCCAGAACGGTCGCCGTGGTGGTGCCGTCGCCGGCCAGGTCGTTCGTCTTCGACGCGACCTCACGCACCATCTGGGCGCCCATGTTCTCGAACTTGTCCGACAGTTCGATTTCCTTGGCGACCGAGACGCCGTCCTTGGTGATGCGCGGAGCGCCGAAGGACTTCTCGATCACGACGTTGCGGCCCTTCGGGCCCAGCGTCACCTTGACGGCGTCGGCGAGGATGTCCACACCGCGCAGCATCTTCTCGCGCGCGGAGGCCGAGAACTTAACTTCCTTGGCAGCCATTGCTCACTTCCTTGAAATTCGGGGGGTTGGATCGCTCAGCGCGGGCGGAGGCTCAGGCCTCGATGACGCCCATGATGTCGGATTCCTTCATGATCAGGAAATCCTCGCCCTCGATCTTCACCTCGGTGCCCGACCACTTGCCGAACAGGATGCGGTCGCCGGCCTTCACGTCGAGCGCAACGACCTTGCCGCTCTCGTCACGGGCACCCGGACCCACCGCGATGACCTGGCCCTCCTGGGGCTTTTCCTTCGCGGTGTCGGGGATGATGATCCCGCCCTTGGTCTTGGTGTCGGACTCCAGACGCTTGACGACGACGCGGTCGTGCAGCGGACGGAACTTCATGGGGATGCCTCCAGGATCAAGGCTTATTGATGATAGGATTGGCGCCGGGCTCGGGGCTGTTAGCACTCTCCCCCGGCGAGTGCCAGACAGCTAATCGAGCTGCGGTTTCGATTCAAGAGGGTCGTTGCGGCAATCGGTGCGATTCCTGGCAGCAGCCACCCCTCCTTGCTGCTAACACATTGAAATAGCTGAAAAATTTTTGTTGCCCGCCGCAGCCGTGAACGGCACACTTTCACAAAAGAATCATCGGGACGCAGCGGAAGGACGCCACCGGTTCCACCATCACGGAGGCAGAGCATGGCCAGTCTGGGTCTTCAGCTTCGCGATTACCGCCTGACCACGGCGGAGATTCTGTACCACATGCCCGACCACCCGCACCTGCTGCAGAGCTATCTCTGGCAGGAATTGGACATCGCGCCCGGCTACCCGGTGCTGCGCCGGTTCCTGGATTTCTGGCAGGCCAACCTGGACGGCAAGCTGCATTCGGTGAAGCTGGCGACCAACCGCCTGCTCACGCCGGGCGAGGCCCGCGCGGTGGCCGCGGAATTCCGCTGGACCTGACGACCCGCCCACCTCCCCCAATACGGGAGAACGTGAAAAAATAAACCATTATTAAGCGTTTACCGCTTCCGATACGCTTCCCCCGGTACGAACGGTCCGTGCCGATGCACGTCCATGACAAGCTGGGGAAAGACGAACATGACGACGCCGGTTTGCGAAGAAGCGGTCAACCTCGTGAAGCATTTCGAGGGTCTCTACCTCAACGCCTATCTGTGCCCGGCGGGTGTGCCGACCATCGGCTACGGCCACACCGCCGGGGTTCAGATGGGGCAGAGCATTACCTCCGCCCAGGCCGACGATTTCCTGCAGTCGGACCTGACCGCCGCCGCCGCCCAGGTGGACAAGCTGGTCACTGTCGCGCTGAACCCGGACCAGCGCGGCGCGCTGGCGTCCTTCGTGTTCAACCTGGGGGCCGGCAGCCTGCAGTGCTCGACCCTGCTGCGCCTGCTGAACCAGGGCGACTATGAGGGCGCCGCCGGCCAGTTCGGCCGCTGGGTCTACGCGACGGTCAACGGGGTCAAGACGCAGCTTCCGGGTCTGGTGAAGCGCCGCGCCGCCGAGGCGGACCTGTTCGAAAGCGCCACCACGCCGCTGCCCCAGGCGGCCGTCAGCACCGCCACGGGCGCGTGAACGAGCGGGTGGGGGTGGCCAGCCACCCCCTCACCCCTTCCGCTGGCCGGTCAGCCGCAGGCCGCGGTCGATCCATTGGGCGGTCAGCTTCTCCTGGACGGCGTTCTGGCGCAGCCGCTGGTTCAGGTTGACGAAGTCCACGCGGTCCAGGCTCTGGTCCTGGTTGAAGCAGGAGAAGACCACCGTCTCCGCGCCGGTCGCCGGGTCGGTGTGCCGTTGCAGGCACTGGGCGCAGATCTCCTTCATCATGCATTGCATGGGCGAATTGATGGAGCCGATGGCGGCGTGGCCGGGCTTCAGATAGGGCTTCAGCAGGCCGTGCCGGGCCGCTCCCACCGCCGCCATCATGCGGTCGGAGCCGATGGCGACGATGCGGTCCACCGTCCCCAGCGGAATATCCGCCGGCCCCAGCTCGCCCGCCGCGTAGGCGCGCATGGCCTCCACGATGTTGCCGACGAAACTCAGGTCGCCGGGGCGCGACGGCGCGAAGCCCGGCGCCTCGTCGCAGCACCAGACGACGCGGTCGGCGGCGGCCTCGATCTGTTCGGTCTTGTAACGGTCCTCCATCCGCTTGTAGCCGGCGAAGTAAACGACGCGGTTGCCGCGCGCCCGGCAGGCCTGCCCGATGGAGAAGAGCACCGCGTTGCCCAAGCCGCCGCCGACCAGGGCCACCGTCTCGCCCTCCGGGATCTCGGTCGGGGCGCCGGTCGGCCCCATCACCACCACCGGATCGCCGGGCTTGAGCAGGGCGCAGAGGTCCGACGAGCCGCCCATCTCCAGAACGATCAGCGAGAGCAGCCCGGCCTCCTTGTCCACCCAGGCGCCGGTCAGGGCCAGCCCTTCCATGGCCAGCGTGGTCCGGCCGATCCGTTGCGCCAGCGTTTCGAAGTTCTGCAGCCGGTAGAACTGTCCGGGTTCGAAACGGCGCGCCGCGGCGGGGGCCTTCACCACCACCTCCACGATGGTCGGGGTCAGGCGGGTGACGCTGTGCACCAGGGGCCGCAGCTCGGCATTCAGGCGCCGCACCAGGGCGTCCGGCGTCACCGAGCTGGGCGCCCGGCGGGCCAGCGCGCGGCTGACCACCGGATAGCCGCGCTTCGCCCCGCCCATCGCCTTCACCACATTGCCGGCGAAGGACGGGTGCAGGTCGCCGAAGAAGCTGAGGGACCGCCCGTCCGGCGCGCGGGCCATCAGCACATGGGCCTGGCTCGGCTTGGCCTGCCGCTCCGGGGTCACCGGCCGGCCGTCCTCGTCGATGGCGCGGAAGCAGCGGCCGTCCAGCTCCACCCAGTCCGGCTCCTCGCGGGCCAGGACGGTGTTCGGCTGGGTGCCGGCGGCGATCAGGATGGTGCGGGCGGGAAGCCGCGCGTCCACGGCGGCGGGGGCCACCACCCCGTCCGGCCCGACCGGGCTGATCGCCAGATGGATCGCCCGCGCGGCGCCCGTCTCGTCGATCTCCACCCCGCGCGGGGCGGCGCATTCCAGGAAGCGGATGCCCTCGGCCAGCCCGTGCGCCACCTCCTCGTGGTTCAGCGTGTAGCTCGGGCTGTCGATCAGCCGCCGCCGATAGGCGATGGTCGAGCCGCCCCAGGATTGCAGCAGCGCCGTGACGCGCGGCTCGCGCCCCTGCTCGCCGGCCTCCAGGCGCTCCGCCCGGATGGCGCGGGCGTGGGCCAAGAACTCGTCGGCCAGCTCGGCCTCGTCGGGCGTCCAGCGGGCGCGCACCGCCGCCTCCCCCCGCTCGGCCACCAGGACCTCGTAGCGGGAGAGGAATTTCTCGACCTGGACGGGGTAATAGGCCAGCGCCTCCGTCGCCGTGTCGATGGCGGTCAGCCCGCCGCCGATCACCACGATGGGCAGCCGGACCTGAAGGTTGGCGATGCTGTCCGGCTTGGCCGCCCCGGTCAGCTGCAGGCCCATCAGGAAGTCCGAGGCCTGCCGCACGCCGCGGGCCAGCCCGTTCGCCATCGGCACGACGGTCGGCTTGCCCGCGCCCATGCACAGGGCGATGTGGTCGAAGCCCAGCTCCAGCGCCCCGTCGATGGTCAGCGTGCCGCCGAAGCGCACCCCGCCGATGATCGTCATGCGCGCCCGGCGCTCCAGCAGCAGCCGGATCACCTTCAGGAAATTCTTGTTCCAGCGCACCGTGATGCCGTATTCGGCCACCCCGCCGAAGCCGGCCATCACCCGCTCGTCCAGCCGGTCGTAGAGGTCGCGCACGTCGCGGATCGGCCGGAAGGGCACCCGCGTGCCGCTGGGCAGGACGCCGGAGAGGTCGGCGGGCAGCGGCTCGATCTTCAGCCCGTCGATGCCGACCACCGTGTGGCCGTCGTTCATCAGATGGTGCGCCAGCGTGAAGCCCGCCGGCCCCAGCCCGGCCACCAGAACCTTGCAGCCGCTGTCCGGCCGCATCAGCGGGCGGCGCAGGTCCAGCGGGTTCCAGCGGGTCAGCAGGCTGTAGATCTCGAAGCCCCAGGGCAGTTCCAGCACGTCCTTCAGCGTGCGGGTCTCCGCCTGCGGGATGTCCACCGGCTCTTGGCGTTGGTAGATGCAGGCCTTCATGCAGTCGTTGCAGATGCGGTGGCCGGTGGCCGCGCACATCGGGTTGTCGACCACCACCACGGCCAGCGCCCCGATCGGCACACCCTCGGCCTTCAGCGCGTGCATCTCGGAAATCTTCTCTTCCAAGGGGCAGCCGGCCAGCGCGACGCCGAAGGCGCTCTTCTGGAACTCCCCGGTCTTGCGGTCGCGCAGCCCCTTGGAGCAGCTGTCCTTGCCCTGGTTGTGGCACCAGATGCAGTAGTTGGCCTCGTCCAGCGCGCCGGCCAGATCGGTGCCCGGGTCGGTCAGGTGGAAGCCCTGGCGCTCGCGGCAGGAGTCATCGGGCAGGCGCATCATGGTGACGCCGTGCATCTCCACCGTCTCCACCGGGACGAGGCGCAGCGGGTCGGTGCGGTGCGGCACCTGGAACAGCACGCCGCCGCCGTGCCGGGCGCGCCCGGCCTCGCTGAAGACCGCCCAGGCGGCGTATTGGGCGGCGCTGTCGAGCTGGTCGGCGTGGGCCGCCTCGTCCTCCATCCAGGCCAGCACCTGCCGGGCGAAGGCGGCCTCGGTCAGCGGGCCGCCCAGCCAGTCCTCCAGCCGCGCGGCCAGTTCCGCCCCGTCGAGCGCGGCGACCGCCTCCGGCTTCACCGCCTTGGCGGCGCGGCGCTGAACGAACAGGCGCTTGGCGGTGTAGAGCGGCGCCAGCTCCGTGTGGCGGGCGCGCAGCTCGTCGAGCGCAGCGTGGATGCCGAACAGGTCGCCGATGAAATCCTCGGCGTGGGGGGCGAGCGCGATCAGCAGGTCGCTTTCCGCCTTGGCCTCCAGCCGGTCGGGCTGGGCGCGGGCGGAGAGCAGCCGGTTGGCGAGCGCCGCGTCCGTGTCGGACAGCCGGGCGAGGAAGGCGCGGTCGAGCCGGGCCAGCCCGTCCTGCCCGTAAAGCTCGTGGAACGACAGGCCGAAGCCGAGGGTGAGGTCCGCCATCGCCGCCCCGCATCCGAAGCCGTTGGTAAGACTGATATTTGTAACACCCGCGGCCCACCGGCTTCACCCGAAACCCGTGCCCCTCGCCGCGGGGTAACCCGTGTCCGTTTGACGCAGCCGCTGCCGCACCCCACATGAGCCGGAAGCCCCTACCCCGCCGGAACTTTTCCGCATCATCCGGAGCCGCCCGTCCGTGACCGACATCACCGCCCCCGCCCTCGCCGGGAAAGACGTCCGCGACCCCGCCTCCACTCGTCCCATCGCCTATTGGCTTCTCGTCTGCTGTGGGATGGTCTTCGCCATGGCGGTGATCGGCGCCATCACGCGCCTGACCGAATCCGGCCTGTCGATGGTGGAGTGGAAGCCGCTGATCGGCATCCTGCCGCCCTTGTCGGAAGCGGAATGGAACCGCGTCTTCGGCCTCTACCAGACAACGCCGGAGTTCCGCATCTACAACTCGGCGATGGATCTGGCGGCCTTCAAGCAGATCTTCTGGTGGGAGTGGTTCCACCGCTTCTGGGGCCAGCTGATCGGCTTCGTCTTCCTGATCCCCTTCCTGCGCTTCTGGGTCAACGGGCGGATTCCCGCCGCCCTGTGGCCGAAACTGGCCGGGCTGTTCCTGCTCGGCGGGCTCCAGGGGGTGATCGGCTGGTACATGGTCAAGAGCGGGCTGGTCGACCGGCCCGACGTCAGCCACTACCGGCTGGCGCTGCATCTCGGCACGGCGATCCTGATCTACGGGCTGCTGCTGCGCACCGCGCTGGGGATTCTCGACCCGCTGCCGCTGGCCGGCTGGGCGACCGAGTCGGGCCGGCTGCGCAAACACGCGCGCTGGGCCCTGGGGCTGACCGGCGTCACCATCGTCTGGGGCGCCTTCGTCGCCGGGACGGACGCCGGGCTGGCCTACAACACCTTCCCGCTGATGGCCGGCCACGTCATCCCGCCGGAGGTCGCCAACCTGACGCCCTGGTGGATCAACCTTTTCGAGAACACAGCGGCCATCCAGTTGACGCACCGGGCGCTGGCGCTGCTGACCGGGCTGGTGGTCTTGGGGCTCGCCCTGCGGGTGTGGGTGGCCCGCCTGCCGGGCCGCGCCGGGCGGGTGGCGCTGCTGACCGCGGCGATGGTGCTGGTGCAGATCGGGCTGGGCATCGCCACGCTGCTGAGCTTTGTGTGGATCCCACTGGGCGCCGCCCATCAGGCGGGGGCGATCCTGCTGGTGTCCGGGCTGGTCTGGCTGCTCCACGAGCTGCGCCCGGTGCGCGTTCCGAAGCGCTGACGCTATGAAAAACCCCTCTCCCGCCCCGGGAGAGGGTGGCCCGAAGGGCCGGGTGAGGGTCATGCGAGGATCAAGAACCGATCCTTGCCGGCACCCTCACCCTTCCCACGCCTGCGGCGCGGGTCCCTTCCCTCTCCCGGGACGGGAGAGGGAACGCCAGCGGCCTCAATCGTGCTTGCGGATGAACTCCCGCACCGCCGGCATGATGCTCTCGCGCCAGCGCCGGCCGTTGAAGATGCCGTAATGGCCGACGCCCTTCTGGAAATGGCGGGCGCGCATCTCGTCGGGCAGCGAGGCGCAGAGGCGGTGCGCCGACTCGGTCTGGCCGGGGGCGGAGATGTCGTCCAGCTCGCCCTCCACCGTCATCACGGCGGTGCGGCGGATCGCCGCCGGCTCCACCTTGCGCCCGCGCGACTCCATGGTGCCGTTGGCGAGCGAATGCTTCTGGAACACCGTCTCGATGGTCTGCAGGTAGAATTCCGCCGACAGGTCCATGACCGACAGATACTCGTCGTAGAAGCGGCGGTGCTGCTCCGCGGAGTCGCCGTCGCCGCGGACGAGGTGGCGGAACAGGCCGACATGCTCCCCGATGTGGCGGTCCAGATTCATCGACATGAAGCCGGAGAGCTGGATGAAGCCCGGATAGACCTGCCGGAAGCCGCCCGGATAATAGGCCGGGACGGTGGTGATGACGTTGCGTTCGAACCAGGACAGCGGGTGGGTCGCCGCCAGCTTCACCGGCACGGTCGGGTTGGCCATCGGGTCGATGGGGCCGCCCATCAGCGTCATAGAGCGCGGCTGCACCGCCTCGTCCCCCGCCGCCATCAGCGACACCGCGGCCAGCACCGGCACCGCCGGCTGGCACACCGCGATGACGTGGGTCTGCGGCCCGAGGAAGCGGATCAGCTCCGTCACCGTGTCGATGTAGTCGTCGAGGTCGAACCGCCCGCGCGCCAGCGGCACCAGCCGGGCATCGATCCAGTCGGTGACGAAGACGTCGTGGTCGGCCAGCAGCGCGGCCACCGTGCCGCGCAGCAGCGTCGCGTGGTGGCCCGACATCGGGGCGACCAGCAGGACGCGCGGCTGCGCCGGGGTGCCCTCGGGCTTGGCGAAATGCAGCAGGTTGCAGAAGGGCTTGCGGTGGGCGACGCGCTCGGTCACCGCCACCGTCTCGCCGTTCACCACCGTGGTCTTCAGGCCGAACTCCGGCTTGGGGAAGCGGCGGGTGGTGCGCTCCAGCAATTCCGCGCCGGCGGCCATGGCGCGACCGACGCGGGTGTAGGACACCGGGCTGAAGGGGTTCTGGAAGGTGTGCTGGGTCGCTTCGGCCAGGAGGCGCATCGGGCGCAGGGCGGCGTGCTGCAGATCGTAGAGATGGTAGAGCAACGGGTCCTCGCTTCGGCGGTTGTTCCCACGCCCGGTCGGCTGGGTGCGGTCATTGGTCGTATGACCAACCAACAGATTGGCCAGTCCTTATCCGAAAGGTCAATAGCCGACCCCCGTTCTCGGGCAAAAAACTTACAAGAGAAACAGTCAGCGACACGAAACAGACCGCGCAACGCTGCACTGCAAAGGAGGCAAGGCAGGAGGATCAAGCCCAAAGAAAAAGGCGCGCCCGCGGAACCGCGCACGCGCCTTGCAGCAAACAGGGGCTTGGCATACCCGAGAGGGAAGATCGGCTATGGCACCGCCACGGTGGCGCGCACCGGCAGATGGTCGGACGCGCGGCGCGTCAGCACCGTGCGCACCACCTCGTAGGACGGGATGGTCAGCCCGTTGTTCACGTAGATGCGGTCGAGCCGCAGCGTGGGCATCCGCGCGTGGAAGCTGCGCGGGCTGGCCCAGTCGGGGAAGGCCTCGGCCAGCTTGCGCAGCCGGGGGGAGTTCGGCGCCCATTCGTTGAGGTCGCCCATGAACAGGGTCGGCAGGGCCGGCTGCTCCTCCAGCCGATCGACGATGGCGCCGACCTGCCGCGCCCGCTCCCACGGGTCGAGCCCGAGATGGGCGACGATGATGCGCACCGGCCGCCCCTCCACCTCGACGATCACGTCGATCCCGCCGCGCGGCTCCCGCCGGCCGACGCTGAGGTCGATGGGCTCGCATTTCAGGACCGGCAGCCGGGTCAGGATCGCGTTGCCGTAATGGGCGTGGGCGTTGTGCTTGGTCGGGCCGGCGTGGGCCTTCAGGCCGGTGGCGCGTTCCAGGAAGGCGAACTGGTCCAGCCCGGATTCGCCGCGGTGATGCCAGCCGACCTCCTGGAGCCCGACCAGATCGACGTCCAGCTCCTTGATGACCTCGGCGATGCGGTCCGGCGCGAAGCGCGCGTCCAGCCCGACGCAGCTGTGAATGTTCCAGGTCGCCACGCGCAGCGGCGCCATGCCCTCCGGCACCGGGCCGCTGCGGCTGTCGACACGGCGCTTGGGGCGGCGGACGCGGGCGGCGCGCAGCGCGGAGGCGATCCGCTGCACACGCTCTCGGCTGAATCGGATCACCGCTGTTGGTCTCCCTTCGCTGCTTCTCCAGTGGCCGGCCCGGCGGTCGGCCGTCGCGCCGCCAGGGCCCGCACCAGCCGGTTGCCGGCCCAGCCGAGCCCCAGCGCCGTCACCGCCGCCAGCCCCAGAAGAACCATGTCGGTGGGCGTCGGTTCCGTCAACACACGCTCAAGCTGGTGCCCGAGCAGGTTGAAGACAAGAATTCCCGGCGCCATCCCCAGGATCGTCCCGAACAGATAGTCGGCAAACCGGATGCGGGAAGCCCCGGCGACGAGGTTCACCACGGTGAAGGGCGCCACCGGCACCACCCGCAGCGCCGCCATGGCCAGCACGCCGCGCTCGCCCAGCGCGCCGCTGGCCCGCCGCACCACGGCGCCGCCGTAGCGCTCGATGGGGCGCCGGCCGGTGAGCCGCCCCACCCAGAACAGCGCCGCGGCGGAGGCCAGCACGCCGGCCAGCGCGGTCGGGAAGCCCATCCACGGCCCCAGCGCGATGGCGGTCGCCGCGATCAGCAGCAGCACCGGAAACAGCACGAAGCCCCCGGCCACATAGAGCAGGATCAGCCACAGCGGCCCGAAGGCCGACTCGCGCAGGCGCTCGAACGCCTCCAGCACGGTGTCCAGCGTCGCCCAGTCGCGCAGCGGCGTGTGGTTCCACAGACCCCAGACCCCGCCGACCACCGCCAGGATGACGCCCAGCGCCAGCCAGTGGTGGCGCCGCGGGATGCGCGACGGCAGGACGCGCCACACGATGTCCGCAGCACTCACCGGGCGTTCCGGGTCGAAGAGCATGGAGTCGGCGACGGCGGCGGCCAGCAGGCCGGGGTCGGCGTCCTCCAGCAACTCCAGCGTCCGCCCGCCGGGCCGGCTCAGCGCCTCCACCGTGCGGATGAGCGAGCCGGAGCGGCGCAATTCCGCCGCCACGCTGTCCGGCGCCACTCCCAGATGCTCGGCGATCAGGTCGTCGCGCACCCCGGCGATGGCCAGCCGGGCCTCGCGCCCTTCCGCCTTCCCCTGCGGCGCCTCCAGCGCCAGATCGCATTCGGTGTCCAGCCCCATCGACCGGTTGTTCAGGTTGGCCGAGCCGATGCGCAGGAGCCGGTCGTCCACCACCATCACCTTGGCGTGGATGGTGATGCCGACGCTGCCGGTCTTCGCGCTCTCCGTCCTGGCGACGTAGAAGCGGAAGCGCCCGTGCCGGTCGGCCTCGCGCAGCTCCTTCACCAGCCGGGCGCGGGCGCCGAGCATCACGGTGTTCTCCAGCCAGCTCGACGTGCGGGCGGAGTTGACGACCACCACCTCCGGCCCGTCCGGCTCGGCCAGCCGCGCCTTCAGCGCCTCGGCCACGGCGACCGAGGCGAAATACTGGCTCTCCAAGTAGATGAAGCGCTCGGCCGCGGCGATGGCGGCGGTGTAGAGCGCCTCGACCTCCCGCACCTCGGCGCGCCCGTTGTAGCCGGGTTCGGTGCGGGCGATGCCGACGGGCATGTTCCTGAGCAGCGGGACGAGCTGCTGCGGCCAGGGGTCGGGGCTGTCCGGCCCGGCCCGGCGCGCCTTCAGCCGCAGCCGCCGGGGGCGCTTGCCGTCGGCAAGGCCGCCGCCCCCGCCGGGAATGTCCATGGCGGGCGGCGACAGCACGCAGCCGGTGGCGCGGCGCCAGCGCTCGCGGAACAGGTCGCCCAGCGCGCGGGCGGCGTCGCCGTCCACCGCCATCATCAGGTCGTGGAAGGGCTCGTAGGGGGTGCCGTCCGGCTGGCGGCGCAGCGGCTCGTCGGCGCGGTGGGCGCGGGTGTCCCAGCGGTTGGCGGTGATGTCCAGGCCGCCGCAGAAGGCCAGCCGGTCGTCGATCACCAGCATCTTCTGATGGTGGCAGGCCCCGGCGGGGTGGTCGCCGTCCAGCCGGTACTGGAGCCGCGGATGGCTGAGCCAGCCGCGCAGGAACAGCGGCTGCGACCAGCGGGCGAGGTCGAACAGCTCCGCGAAGTCCCACTTCAGCACATGGATGGTCAGGTCCGGGCGGGTCGCGGCCAGCCAGTTCAGCAGGTTGCCCAGCTTGTCGGGGCGGCGCGGGTGGCGGGCCTGCGGGGTCAGCCGGATGCGCGCGTCGAAGTCCCAGGCGGTCAGGTAGATGCTGCGCCGCGCCTGCCGCATCGCCGCCTTGGCGAGCGCGAAGTAATCCTCGGCATCGACGATGACGCCGACCCGCTCCGCCCGCTCCACCCGCCAGCAGGTGCTGCCGGGCACCAGCAGCGGGTCCGCGGCCGCGCGGGAAAGCGCCTGGGTGAGCGTCGGGTCCGGCGGCGTGGGAAGGGACGGCTGGTCGGGCATGGGACGCGGCTGGACCGGGATTCCTGCGGGGGTCGGCATCGGGGTTTCACATATGGTGCGTCCGGGACGGGCTGCGACCGGCCAGGAAGGCGGATGCCCGAACAACACCGCAGCCGCCCAACCCTCCCCGCCCCCCGCCGAGAGGCGAAATTCCATTGCCCGACCGGCCGGGACCTGGGTACCGTCAGGAGGACTCCATTCGTGTCCGCCCCGCTCCCGTGCCCCATTCGTCATGACCCGCCTGTTGTGAGCCGCTTGTCCGCCTCCCGATTGACTCCGGTCGTCACGGCCGCCCGCTCCCGGCGGGGCCGATGCTGAGCCTCGCCCTGCGCCGGGTGCTCGCGGTGGTGCCGGCCCTGCTGGGCCTCGCGCTCGCCGCCGGCGTGGTGGCGGCGCTGGCCGGACCCGGCTGGGCGTCGGCGCTGGGCGCCGTGCTGGCCGCCCTGCCGGCGACGCTGGCGCTGGTCCTGCCGGCGCTGGCGCTGGGAACCGTGCTCGGCGCCCTGCTCGGCGTCATGGGTGGTGCGGGGGGTGCTGTCCTGGGCGGCCTGGGGCCGGCCATGCCGGGATTCCTGCTCGCCGCGGTCTTCGCCGCCACAGCCGCGACGGCGCCGGTCCTGCTGGCCCTCGCCGCCCTCGCCCTGCCCGCCGCCGCCCAGGCCGCGGCGCTCGCCGGCCGGGCGCGGGCCGGCGCGGAGGACACGGTTCTGCTGGCGGCGCGGGGGCGCGGGGTCGACGGCCCCGCCCTGCTGTGGCGGCTCGCCCTGCCGCTGGGTCTGTCGGCGGCGGCGGGCGGCCTGCGCAGCGCCGTGGCCGGAACGGTGACCGGCGCCGTGGCGGTGGAGAGCCTGTCCGGGACCGGCCTCTCCGGCGCCGGGCGGCTGTTCGTCGAGGCGGCGCTGGCCGGGGACACCGGCATGGCCGTCGCGGCGCTCGCCGGGCTGTTCGCCCTCGCCCTGCTGCTGAACGCCCTCGGCGGCGCGCTGCATGGCCGGCTCGACCCGCGCGCCCGGATGGCCTGATGCACGGACCCGCCGGCACCGAGTCCCGCACCGACCCGCACTGGCGCGACGGCCCCTGGCAGAAGGCCGGGCAGCGGCTGACCGCGCACCGGCCCGCCGCCGTGGGTCTGGCCGTTCTCGCGGCGCTGATGCTGGCGGTCGCGGCCGGCCTCGTTGCCGGGGGGGCCCGGTGGGGGCGGCGCTCGCCGCCGGGCATCAGAGCCTGACCTTCGCGCTGCTCGCCGGGCTTGGCGGGGCCGCCCTCGGCCTGCTCTGGGCCGCCACAGCGGTTGCCCTGGGCGAGCGGGCGGAGCGGGCGATGATGGCGCCCGCCATCGCCCTGGCCGGCCTGCCCCTGGCGCTGGCCCTGCCGCTGGCCGGCGGGCTGCTGGGCCCGGAACGCGGGCTGGCGCCGATGGCCGTGATGACGGCCCTGATCGCCGCCCCGGCGGTGGCCGCCATCGCGCGGGACGAGCTGCGCGCCCTGCTGCGGCGAGAGTTCCTGAGCGCCGTCCAGGCCGCCGGAATACCCAATGGGCGCCGGCTGCGCCGCCACATCCTGCCCAACGCGGTCCTGCCGCTCGCCGCGGCGGCCTGGACGGCCCTTCCCCGCGCCCTGATGGCGGAAAGCCTCGCCAGCCTGCTCGGCCTCGGCCTGCCCGACGGTGTGACCGGCTGGGGGACCGCCATCGGCGCGGCGGCGCGGTCGGGCGACGGCACCGCGCTGGCCGGGCCGGCGCTGCTTCTGGCGCTGACCCTGTGGGCGCTGCACGGGGTCGGCGACGGGATGCGGCTGGCCTTCGCCACGGCCGGGGGGCGCCGGTGAGCGGATCGGGAGAGAGTGCGCCGCTGCGGGTGGAGGGGCTGTCCCTGCTGACCGGCCGCGACATCCTGCTCGACCGGCTGAGCTTCGCCGTCGAGTCCGGGGCGGTGCTGGCCCTGTCGGGCGGCGCCGGGGCGGGCAAGACGCTGCTGCTGCGCGCGCTGGCCGGGCTGGCCCCGAAGGGCGTCACGGTGCTGGGGGACATCCACATCCGGGGGCGGCGTATCCTGGTGACCCAGGACGGCGCCCTGGACCCGCTGCGCACGCTCGGCGCCCAGTTTGTGGATCTGCTAGCCCGCCAGTCGGGACTGGACGAGCGCACCGCCCTGCGCCGCGCCGCCGAGGCGCTGGAGCGCTTCCAGGTGCCCGCCGCGGCGCGCCAGCTGGCGCTCCACCCGCACGAGCTGGGCGAGGCGCTGCGCTGGCGCGCCGCGCTGGCGCTGGCCATGGCGGCGGAGCCGGCGCTGCTGCTCGCCGACGCCCCCGCCGCCGCGCTCGACCCCACCCAGCGCGCCCGCCTGCTGGGCGATCTCGCCGCCTGGACGCGGGAGACGGGAACGGCGCTGCTGCTGGCCGGACGCCCCCAGGGCGACCCGGCCCGCTCCGGTCTGGCCGACCGCCGGCTGTGTCTTGCCCGAGGCCGCCTGGAGGCGCCGGCGGAGGGCCCCGCCCCCGCCCCGCCCCCGGCGGAGCCGGCGCCCTCCGGCCCGCCCGTTCTGTCGGTGCGCGACCTGCGCGTCGCCTTTCCGCTGGGGCGGGGCTGGCGCGGCGAGGAGCGCTGGCTGACCGTCGTGGACGGCCTGTCCATCGAGCTGGCCGAGGGCGAGACGCTGGCCCTGCTCGGCGAGACGGGCAGCGGCAAGTCGGTGCTGGCCCGCGCCATCCTGCGGCTGGTGCCGCCGGTCGGCGGGCGGGTGTCCTGGCTCGGCACCGACCTCGCCGCCGCCCCGCCGGAGGCGATGCGCCGGGCGCGGCGGGATCTGCAAATCCTCTTCCCCGATCCGCTGGCCGCCTTCGACCCGCTGATGACCATCGGCGCGCAGTTCGCCGAGACGCTGGAGTCGCTGCGGCCCGCCCCATCCGCCGCCAACCACGCCGCGCGGCTGGCCGAGGCGCTGGAGGAGGTCGGGTTGCCCGCCGCGGTCCTCGACCTCTATCCGGGTTCGCTCCTTCCGGCGGAGGCGGCGCGCGCCGGGCTGGCCCACGCCCTGCTGCCGGAGCCGCGCCTTCTGGTCTGCGACGAGCCGGCGGCGGCGCTCGACGGGGCGGAGCGGGCCGATTTCCTCGCCCTGCTGCAGGCGATCCGCCGCCGCCGCCGGCTGGCCCTGCTCTACGCCACCCAGGACGCGGCGGAGGGCCTGCGGATCGCGCGGCGGGCGCTGGTGCTCCTGCTCGGCCGGATCGTCGAGTCGGCGGACAGCGCGGTGCTGGCGGCCGGGGCGCGCCACCCCTACAGCCGCGCGCTGATCGCGGCGGCCGGCTTGGCTCGCCCGGCGTTGCACGGCGATCCGCCGTCCCCCCTGCGCCCGCCGACCGGCTGCGCCCTGCGGCTGCGCTGCCCGCTCGCCCATGACGGCTGCGCCCAGGTCCCGCCATCGCTCGACCCCGTGGCGCCCGGCCACCGAGTCGCCTGCCATGTCGCGCAGGACGAGGCTCAAGACGGCGCTCAGGTTGGCGCAAAAGCCCCCTAACCCTCCCGCCGGAGCCCGGCGGCGCCTTGGGCGCGGCCGCAATTCCGTCCCAAAAAGGTCTGAAACTGCGCGGGTTGGCAAGGAGGCGGGCACGGGATAACGTCCCCGGCCTTCACGCCCGCATTGCTGAAATCACGAAAAAGGACAGGGATGCTTCGCGCACGCACCCGGTGGACGGCCCCCTGCATGGGCGCACTCGCCGTCCTTCTGCTGCTTCTCGCCGGCTTCGCCGCGCCGTCGCTGGCCGCCGGCCCCGTTCCGGGCGCCGCCATGCCGGCCCCCGCCGCCGCGGCCCCGGCGGAACCCGCCGCCTCGCCCGATCCGACGCCCGAGCAGATGCAGGCGATGATCACGACGCTGGAGGACCCGGCGGCCCGCGCCCGGCTGGTCGAGCAGCTGAAGGCGCTGGTCGCCGCGCAGAAGGGGCTGGAGCAGGCCAAGGCCGAGGAGGCCCCGGCGGCCAGCACCCTGCCCGAGACCATCGGGGCCAGCGCCCTGTCCTTCCTGGCCGAGCGCATGGACGTGCTGAGCCGCCAGCTCGTCCAGGTCGGCAACGTGTTCAAGGAGCTGCCCGGCGCCATCGAGTGGGCGAACCGGCAGATGGTCGACCAGTCCGCCCGCGACCGCTGGGTGCAGATCGCCATCCAACTGACGATGATCCTGACCGCCGGGCTGGCGATCGGGCGCTTCGTCGGCTGGCTGCTCGCCCGCCCGCGCAACGCGCTGGCCGCCCGCCGGGGCACGACGGCGCTGGTGCGCCTGCCGCTGCTGCTCGGCCGGGCGCTGCTGGAGCTGGCGCCCATCGCCGCCTTCATCGTCGTCGGCTACGCCATCCTGTCGGTCAGCGAGCCGGGGCCGCGCGTCCGGCTGGTCGCGCTGGCCGTCATCAACGCCACCGTCATCCTGCAGATCCTGCTGGTCGCCGCCCGCATCCTGATCTCCCCCTTCGCGCCCTCCCTGCGGCTGGTGCGGATGGGCGACGCCAACGCGCTGCGCCTCTACCGCTGGGTCCGCCGGCTGGCCGCGGTCGGCGTCTACGGCTATTTCCTGGCCGAGGGCGCCTATGTGCTGGGCCTGCCGCTCGGCGCCTACGGCGCGCTGCTGAAGCTGCTGGGGCTGGCGATCGCCGGCATGCTGATCGCGCTGATCCTGCAGAACCGCCGCATCGTCGCCGACTGGATGCACGGCAACCCGCTGTCGGGCGACGGCGACCCGGCGGCCACCGCGGAGCGCGAGTCGGAGGGCCAGGGCGCCGTCCTGCGCTCCGCCCGCCGCCGCTTCGCCGACGTCTGGCACGTCCTGGCGATCATCTATGTCGTGGTGACCTTCGGCGTCTGGGTGCTGAACGTCTATGGCGGGTTCGAGTATCTGGCCCGCGCCACCGGCATCACCATCCTGGTCGCGGTGATCGCCCGGCTGCTGGTCAACGGCATCAACCGCGGCCTGCGCCGCGGCCTGCGCATGGTCCCGGAAAGCCAGGGCGCCCTGCCGCCGCTGAAGGACCGCGCGTCCCTCTACCTGCCCTTCCTGCACCGGGCGGTGAAGACGGTGATCTGGGTCGGTGCCGCGATGATGATCCTCTACGGTTGGGGCTTCGACACGCTGGCCTGGACGGACACCCGGCTCGGCCAGCGCATCCTGCGCAGCACGGTGACCATCGGCCTCCTGTTCGTCGGCTCCGTCATCGCCTGGGAGGTGGTGAGCGCGATGATCGAGCGCTTCCTCGCCTCCACCGACCGCAACGGCACGCGGATCGAGCGCAGCGCGCGGGTGCGCACCCTGCTGCCGCTGCTGCGCAACGCCTTCCTGATCGTCCTGGTCACCATGGTGTCGCTGATCACCCTGTCGGAACTGGGCGTCAACATCGCGCCGCTGCTGGCCGGTGCCGGTGTGGTCGGTCTGGCCGTCGGCTTCGGATCGCAGACCCTGGTCAAGGACATCATCACCGGCCTGTTCATCCTGTTCGAGGACAGCATCTCCATCGGCGACGTGGTGGACGTCGGCGGCGGCCATTCCGGCTCGGTGGAGGCCATCTCCATCCGCTCGATCCGGCTGCGCGACGGCTCGGGCGCCATCCACACCGTGCCCTTCAACTCGGTCAGCACCGTCAAGAACATGTCGAAGGACTTCTCCTACGCCCTGTTCGAGGTGCGCGTCGCCTACCGCGAGGACCCCGACCGCGTGATCGAGCTGTTGAAGGACATCGGCGCCAGCCTGCAATCCGACACCCAGTTCGCGCCCGACATCATGGGGCCGCTGGAGGTGATGGGCCTGGACAAGTTCCAGCCCGACTCGACCCAGCTCATCACCGCGCGCTTCAAGACCCGCCCGACCAAGCAGTGGGGCGTGTCGCGCGAGTTCAACCGTCGCATGAAGAAGCGTTTCGACGAGCTGGGGGTGGAGGTGCCGACCGGCTCCATGCAGCTCATCGTCGGGGGCAATCACCCCGACCGCGCCCTGGCCGAGGCGCTCAGCCAGGGTTCGTGACGCGCGCGATGCCGGCGGTCAATCCAGTGACCGCCGGCATCAATCGTTGCGCAGCAGCGGGGCGGAGGGCTGGCCGAGCGCCCGCCACGTCCCGAGGAAGCCGAAGGCCAGCGTGATCGCGGTGCTGAGCAGCGCCGTGGTCAGCACCGCCGACGGCAGGAACGTCCAGTCCCAGCGCATCAGGAAGGTCATCACCGCCCAGGCGGTGATGGTGCCGATGACCCCGGCGATGGCCGCGGTCAGGATGCCCAGCAGCCCGTATTCCAGCAGGAACGCCTTCAGCACGTCGGCCCGGGTGGCGCCCAGCACCTTCAGCACCACGGCGTCGTAGACCCGGCGGCGGTGCCCGGCGGCGACCGCGCCGGCCAGCACCAGCGTGCCGGCGGCCAGCGTGATGCCCGCGGTGATGCGCACCGCCATGCCGATGTGGCCCAGCATGGTGCCCACCGTGTCCAGCGCGTCCTTCACCCGCACCAGCGTCACGTTGGGGAAGCGCTGCAGGACGGAGCGCTGCACCTCCGGCTCCGCCTGCGGCGTGCTGCGGACGGTGGCGATCCAGGTCTGCGGCGCGCGCTCCAGCGTGCCCGGCGCGAAGACCATCGTGAAGTTGATGGCGAGCGTCGAGAAGTCGGCGGCGCGGACGTTGGCGACCTTCGCCTTGATGGTGCGGCCCAGGATGTTGACGCCCAGCGTGGCGCCGGGGCCGATGCCGAAGGCGTTCGCCACGTTCTGGTGGATCGAGATCAGCGGCGCGCCCTTGTAGTCCTCCGGCCACCAGGAGCCGGCGACGATCTCCGAATGCTCGGGCAGCTTGGCGGAGTAGGTCACGCCGCGGTCGCCGGACAGCACCCAGGACTGCTCGGGGTTGATCAACGCCTTTTCCGCCGGCTGGCCGTTCACCGTCTCGATCCGCCCCCGCAAGGACGGCACCGCCTCGAACCCGCTGGTGCCCGGCAGGGCGGCGAGCGTCTGCTTCAGAGGCTCGAACTGGTCGGGCTGGATGTCCACGAAGAAGAAGCTGGGCGCGTCCTTGGGGATCGTCTCGTTGACCCGGCGGGAGAAGTTGCCCTCGATCAGCGCGATGGCGACCAAGACGGTCAGGCCGAGGCCGAGCGACAGGACCACCGCCCCGGTCGGGTTGCCCGGCCGGTGCAGGTTGGCGAGCGCCAGCCGCAGCCCCGGACGGCGCGGCCGCCCCGCCGCCGCGGCCCCGCGCACCACCAGCCACGCCGCCACGCGGAAGGCGAGGAAGGTGGCGATGGAGCCGCCGACGAACCAGGCGGCGAACATTTTGTTGTGGGCGGTGGCAACGGCGAGCCCGGCCAGCGCCGCAACGGTCAGCGCCATCGCCGCCAGATAGACGGCGCGCGGACGGCCGCCGGCGGGGGCGACCACGTCGCGGAACTGCGCCGCCGCCGGCACCTCCCGCGCGCGGCCCAGCGGCCACAGCGAGAAGGTCAGCGCGGTCAGCAGGCCGTAGAGCGCGGCCAGCGCCAGGGCGCCGGGGTAGACGCCGATCCGCGTGGGCACCGGCAGCACCTGATCGAGCAGCGACCCCAGCCCCAGCGGCGTCACGGCGCCGAGCAGCAGCCCCAGCAGGATGCCCAGCCCCGACAAGGCAAGGATCTGCAGCAGATAGACCTGGAAGACCAGATCGCCGGGCGCGCCCAGGCATTTCAGCGTGGCGATGGTGCGGGCGCGCGAATCGAGATGGCTGCGCACCGCGTTGCCCACCCCGACCCCGCCGACCAGCAGGGCGGTCAGCCCGACCAGAGTCAGGAACAGCGTCATGCGGTCGATGAAGCGCTCGATCTGCGGGGAGGCGTTGGTGAAGTCGCGGACCCGCCAGCCGGCGTCGGGGAAGCGCGCCGTCAGCGCCGTCTGCCACGCCGCCACGTCGGTGCCCGGCGGCAGGGCCAGCTTGGCGGTCCAATAGACGATGCTGCCGGGCTGGAGCAGGCCGGTGCCCTCCAGCGACGGCAGGGCGATCATCACCCGCGGGCCCAGCGAGAAGGCGCCGTTGGAGGCGCGGTCCGGCTCCCGCGTCAGGACGCCCCGCACGGCGAATTCCCCCTCGCCCAGCCGCAGCGTGTCGCCGGTCTTCAGCCCCAGCCGGTCGAGCAGCCCGTCCTCGACCAGAGCGCCCCAGCGTCCGTCGCGGTTGGCCAAAGCCCTGTGCAGGTCACCCTCCGGCGCCAGAGCGACGGAGCCGTAGAGCGGGTAAACGCCGTCCACCGCCTTCAGCTCCACCAGCGTGGACCGCTCGTCGTCGGCGGAGCGGGCCATGGCGCGCATGTCCACCGATTGCGACAGGCGCCCGGCCTGTTCCAGCCAGGCGCGCTGCTCGTCGGTCGGCGGCGCGTAGATCTGCCGCAGCGCGACGTCGCCGCCCAGGATCGCCCGCCCGTCCGCCTGCAGGCCCGACAGCACGCCGCCGGACACCGAGTTGACCGCGGCGATGGCCGCGACGCCCAGCGTCAGGCAGGCCAGGAAGATGCGGAACCCCTTCAGCCCCCCGCGCAGCTCGCGGCGGGCCAGACGGAAGGCGAGGGCGAGGTTGGTCATGGCGGCGTCCGGTGGGGGTGTGGATTGGCGGTGGGGAATGGTCGCGTCGGGCCCCCACCCAACCCTCCCCCGCTTTCGCAGGGGAAAGGATTCTTAAAAAGCGCTCAGTCCCCCGCCACGCGGACGCGCTCGGCGCGGGCGGCCATGCCGTCGTCGACGATGCGTCCGTCGGTCAGGCGCACGGTGCGGTCGCAGCGGTCGGCCAGGGACGGGTCGTGGGTGATCAGCACCAGCGTCGTGCCCCGCCGCTCGGCGAGGTCGAACAGCAGCTCCACGATGGTGGCGCCGGTGCCGATGTCGAGGTTGCCGGTCGGCTCGTCGGCCAGGAGCAGCGACGGCTCGGCGACGAAGGCGCGGGCCAGGGCGACGCGCTGCTGCTCGCCACCGGAGAGCTGGCCCGGATAGTGGCTCAGCCGGTGGCCCAGCCCGACCGCCTCCAGCCCGGAGCGCGCGCGGTCGAAGGCGTCGGCGGCCCCGGCGAACTCCAGGGGGATGGCGACATTCTCCAGCGCGGTCATCGTCGGCACGAGGTGGAAAGCCTGGAAGACGATCCCCACATGGTCGCGGCGGAAGCGCGCAAGCCCGTCCTCGTCCAGCCGGCCCAGATCCTGTCCGGCGACGCGCACGGTCCCGCCCGTGGGACGTTCCAGCCCGGCCATGACCATCATCATGGTCGATTTGCCGGAGCCCGACGGGCCGACCACGCCGACCCGTTCACCGGGCTGGATGCGGAGATTCAAGCCTCTCAGGATGTTGACGGGTCCGGCCGCGCTGTCCAATCTCAGATGCACCTCGTCGAGATCGACGATGGCAGAGGCAACGGAATCGGGTCGGGACATTGGCATGCGTCTCTGGAACGGGCGGGGGAACGGGCGGGAAAACCTCACGCCATATGGCATGGTGCGCCGCCATTTCAACACGGCCCTCCTTCGCTCGGGGCTGGCCGCTCTCGCCGTCGTTGCGGGGCTTGGCGGGGGACTCGGCATGACCGCGCCCGCGCTCGCCCAGAGCGGTGCGGCGAAGGGCCCCTACACCCTGCTGGCGCTCGGCGACAGCCTGACCGCCGGCTACGGCCTCCCCGAAGCCCAGGCCTTCACCGTGCAGTTGCAGGCGGCGTTGCGGGCGAAGGGCTACGACGTGACCGTCGTCAACGCCGGCGTGTCGGGCGACACCACGGCGGGCGGCCTGTCGCGGCTCGACTGGGCGCTGGCCGACAAGCCGGACGCCGTGCTGGTGGAACTGGGGGCGAACGATATGCTGCGCGGGCTCGACCCCGCTGCGGCGCGCGCCAACCTCGACGCCATCCTCAAGCGGCTGACCGGCGAGAAGTTGCCCGTGCTGCTGGCCGGCATGTACGCGTCGCCCAGCCTGGGCCGCGCGTACGGGGACCGCTTCAACGCCATTTACCCCGATCTGGCAAAGGCGTACGACGTACAGCTCTACCCGTTCTTCCTGGACGGCGTGGCGGCGGACGCCGCGCTGAACCAGCCCGACGGCATCCATCCCAACGCGGCCGGCGTGAAGGTGATTGTGGAGCGCATCACGCCCCACGTCGCCCGCCTTCTGGACGGCATCGCCAAGAGCGGAGACTAACACCCATGGCGACCCCGGCCGGCGGCAGCGCCACCACCGACACCCTCTTCAAGGCCGCATCGGCCACCGGCACCGAATGGGGCGCCGTCGTCAAGGCGTGCCTGGACGAGCTGGGGGCGGTGGAGGGCTGCAACCTCGGCTTCCTCTACATCACCGACGCTCTGGCCGAGCACGCGACGAGCATGGTCACGCTGCTGCGCGGCGTCACCGGCATCCGCGACTGGGTGGGCACCGTCGGCATCGGCGTCTGCGCCAACGACGAGGAGATCTTCGACAAGCCGGGCATCGCCGTGATGGTGGCCCGCCTGCCGCCGGAGGGCTTCCGCCTGTTCCCGGTGGTGTCGGGCGACATGGAGCCGCTGCGCCGCATGGCCGGCGGCTGGCTGGACAAGCACGGCGCCATGCTGGCTCTCGCCCACGCCGACCCGCGCCACCAGGATCTGGCCGGGCTGGTCGTTTCGCTGGCGGAATCGACCGGGGCCTTCCTGGTCGGCGGCCTGTCGGCCTCGCGGTCGGAGTTCCCGCAATTCACCATTCCCGGCAACACCGCCACGATGGTCGGCGGGCCGGTGGCCGACGGCGGCGTGTCGGGCGTGCTGTTCGCGCCGCAGGTGCCGGTCGCCACCGGCCTCAGCCAGGGCTGCACGCCCATCGGCCCGGTGCGCACCATCACCGCGGCGGAGGACAACATCGTCCTGGAGATCGACGGGCGCCCGGCGCTGGACGTCTTCAAGGAGGACATCGGCGAGCTGCTGGCCCGCGATCTCAAGCGGGTGTCCGGCTACATCTTCGCCGGCCTGCCCATCGCCGGCAGCGACACGGCGGATTATCTGGTCCGCGACCTGATCGCCATCGACCCGCGCGCCGGCTGGATCGCCGTCGCCCACCATGTGCAGAGCGGCCAGCCCATCCTGTTCACCCGCCGCGACCAGCAGAGCGCCGAGGCCGACATGCGCCGCATGCTGGCCAACCTGCGCAAGCGCGTGAAGACCACCCCGAAGGGCGCGCTCTACGTCAGCTGCATCGCCCGCGGCCCCAGCCTGTTCGGCGAGGGCAGCCAGGAGCTGGCGCTGATCCGCGAGACCTTCGGCGACATCCCGCTGGCCGGATTCTTCGCCAGCGGCGAGATCTCCAACGCCCGCCTGTACGGATACACGGGCGTGCTCACCCTGTTCCTTTAAGGACCACAACCACATGCAATACCGTCCGCTCGGCCGCACCGGCCTGTCGGTCAGCGCCATCGGCCTGGGCACCATGACCTGGGGCCGCCAGAACAGCGAGGCCGAAGGCCACGCCCAGATGGATTACGCGCTCGGCGAGGGCGTGAATTTCTGGGACACGGCGGAGATGTACGCCATCCCCCCGACCGCCGACACGTACGGACGTACGGAGGAGGTGATCGGCAGCTGGTTCAAGGCGAACGGCAAGCGCGATCAGGTGATCCTGGCGAGCAAGGTCGTCGGAGCGACCGACGGCGGTTTCGCCTGGGTGCGCAACGGCGAGGCGAAGCTCGACCGCGCCAACATCTTCGCGGCGGTGGAGGCCAGCCTGCGCCGGCTCCAGACCGACTACATCGACCTGTACCAGCTCCACTGGCCCGACCGTGCGACCAACCGCTTCGGCGCGCGCAACTACGTCCACCGGCCCGAGAAGGACGGCACGCCCATCGAGGAGACTCTGTCGGCGCTCGACGAGCTGGTCAAGTCCGGCAAGGTCCGCCACGTCGGCGTCTCGAACGAGTCGCCCTGGGGCGTGATGCAGTTCCTGAAGCTGGCGGAGAACAAGGGCCTGCCGCGCATCGCCTCGATCCAGAACGCCTACAGCCTGCTGAACCGGACCTTCGAGCAGGGTCTGGCCGAGATGTCTCTGCGCGAGGATGTCGGGCTTCTCGCCTATTCGCCGCTGGCCGCCGGCACGCTGACCGGCAAGTATCTGGACGGCGCCGTTCCCGCCGGCACCCGCCGCGCGCTGGATCACCGGAAGTCGCGCTACGCCACGGTCAACGCCGACGCGGCGACCCGCGAGTATCTGGACATCGCCCGGCGCCACGGCCTGTCGCCGACGCAGATGGCCATCGCCTTCACCCTGCAGCAGCCCTTCGTGGCGTCCTCGCTGATCGGCGCTACGACCATGGAGGACCTGAAGTCCAACATCGCGGCGGTGGACGTCACGCTGTCGGACGAGGTGATGAAGGACATCGAGGCGGTCAACGCCCGCTATCCCGACCCCTGCCCGTAACCGGTTCGGAACGCCGATGATCCGTCTCTTCGTCGCCCTCGATTTCCCGGAGGATGTGCGCCGGCGTCTGGCGGGGCTGGGCGGCGGCGTGCCCGGCGCCCGCTGGACCGACGCGGACAACCTGCACCTGACGCTCCGCTTCATCGGAGAGGTGCCGGAGGATCAGGCGGCGGAGATCGACGAGTCGCTGGCGCAGATCGCGGCCCCGGCCTTCGATCTGGTCCTGGACGGCGTGGGCGTGTACGGCAGCGGCCGCAACGCCCGCGTCCTCTGGGCCGGGGTGGAGCGCAGCGACGCCTTGTCGCACCTCCAGTCCAAGGTCGAGTCGGCGCTGGTCCGCTGCGGCCTGCCGGCGGAGGAGCGCAAGTTCTCGCCCCACGTCACGCTCGCCCGGCTGAAGGACGCGCCGAAGGACCGGATCGGGCGCTTCATCGAGGAGCGCGGGATGTTCCGCGCCGGGCCGATCCGGGTGGAGCACTTCACGCTCTACCGCAGCCACCTGGGCAAGGGGGCCGCGGTGTACGAGGCGCTGTCGGAATACGGGCTGGGGTGAGTGGGTTCGGGATTCTTGGCGGGCAACAGGGTCTTCACGGATTGCACGGATTTTGACACGGATTTCTTTTGTTCTTGCTTCAGCGCGTGCCTTCTCGATCAGCAGGCACCGGGCAAGACCATACAAAAAACCCGTGTAATCCGTGCTTCAATCCGAGAAATCCGTGAAGTCCTGTTGCCCGCCAAGACTCCAACCACGCCTTACAGCGGCACGCCCTTGATCATCCGCGGCAGCTCGCCGACCACGCCCATCGCGTGCCGCATGAAGAAGCGCTTCAGCGGCGGCAGGCGGTTGACGACGGCCATGCCGACGTCGCGGGCCAGCTTGATCGGCGGGATGTTGTTGGAGAACAGGTGCACCAGACCGTCGCACACCGCGGCCAGCAGCACCGTGTCGAAGCGGCGCCAGCGCTGGAAGCGGGCCAGCACCTCCGGCGAGCCGACGTCCAGCCCCAGCCGGTGGGCGTCCACGATCACCTCGGCGAGCGCCGCCACGTCGCGCAGGCCCAGGTTCAGCCCCTGCCCGGCGATGGGGTGGATGGCGTGGGCCGCCTCGCCGATCAGCGCCACGCGCTCGGCGATGAAACGCTCGGCCAGCAGGACCGACAGCGGCCAGGCGTCGCGCCGGGTCACCAGTTCGATGTCGCCCAGATAGCCGCCCGACCGCCGGGTCAGCTCGTCGATGAACTGGTCCTCCGGCAGCTTCAGATACATGTCGACCAGCGACCGCTTCTCGCTCCACACGATGGAGGAGCGGTTCCCGGTCATCGGCAGCACGGCGAAGGGACCGTTGGGCAGGAAATGCTCCACCGCCACGCCGTTGTGCGGCTCCGAATGGCGGATCGTGCAGATGATCGCGGATTGATCGTAGGCCCAGGTGCGCAGCTTGATCCCGGCGCTTTCCCGCGCCAGCGAGCGGCGCCCGTCGGCCCCGACCACCAACCGCGCCTTGACCACCCGCCCGTCGGCCAGCTTTACCGTGGCGCCGGCGCGGCTGCGCTCGATCGACACGGCCTGGGCCGGGGCCAGATGGCGCAGGCCGGGCAGCTCCCTGGCGCGGGCGAACAGGGCGCGGCGCATGTCCTTGTTGTCGAGAATCCAGCCGAAGGGTTGGTTCCGGCCGTCCCAGTTCAGCTCCTTGTGGTCGTAATGCACGAACAAGGGCGAGAACTGGTCGGCCACCCGGATGTCGAGGATCGGGCCGGCGTCGGGCTCCATGTGCTTCCACACGCCCGCCCCCTCCAGCACCTTCATCGAGGCGTAGGCGACCGCCGTGGTGCGGATGTCGAAGTCGTCCGCGGCCTGCCGGTCCGGGCTGTCGCGGTCGATGCAGACCACCGGAACGCCCGCGGTGGCCAGGGCCGCCGCCATGCTGAGCCCGGCCAGTCCGCCGCCCAACACGACGACGTCGGTCGTGATCTCCTGCGCTGCGGTGGTGCCCGATTCGGTCATGATGGCGCTGCCCTTCGATCAGTGTAGACGGGTACGAACAATCGTTCCGCTCGGTCCGGATGTCCAGCGGCGCGGCGTCGCGGCACCCGGTTTGCGTAATTATTGGGCACAGCCTGCCCAATCGATCGGCGAAACAGCCAGAAACCGCTGAAAAGGGTCGATTCTGCAACCGGCACGATTTTTGAAGACATTGATTTTTGCGGTCGAGGCGAACACGCTCGAGTCACGTTCGGGAAACCCGCCGTCACGGCGGGATCGGCCGAGGGGGGACCGGGCGACCGCGAGGGCCCGCAAACACGCATACCAAGGGGAAGCCACATGAAACTGGTTATGGCCATCATCAAGCCGTTCAAGCTCGACGAAGTGCGCGAGGCGCTGACGTCGCTCGGGATTCAGGGCCTGACGGTGAGCGAGGTGAAGGGCTTCGGACGCCAGAAGGGTCAGACCGAGATCTACCGCGGCGCCGAGTATTCCGTGAGCTTCCTGCCCAAGGTGAAGGTCGAGGTCGCGGTGTCCGACGACCAGTACGAGCAGGTGGTCGAGGCGATCCAGAAGGCCGCCAACACCGGCCGCATCGGCGACGGCAAGATCTTCGTGCTGGACATCGCCCAGGCCGTGCGCATCCGCACCGGCGAGACCAACACCGAAGCGCTCTGAGGCGGACCGGACCCAAGCGGACAGGGCGGGGCGTCACGGCCCGGCCCCTCCCGCGAGGGGGGAAGGCGCGTCCGCTTTTTCTTGCCGCGGGGCATCGATGATCTGCCCGGAGACTTGAGGCCGGGCGCGCCAGTCTTTCCGCTGTGACGCCAAGGCCGCCGGAACGGGCGGCGTATGCTTTCCCTTGACCGGGTCTCGTCCGGTTTTGTGCCCTTGTGCCGGGACTCCACCGCCGGTAGGATCGTTTCCGTTTCGTATCGGGCAGAGGCCCCCAAAAGGCCCCTGACGGGCCGTGCCCCTCGGGGCCGGCCCGGCCTTCTCGGGCCGTCCTCATGGAAAGGATTCTCGGCGGCATGTCGCTCCCGGACCTCGGCACCTTCGCTCTCGTCAACGACCGGCTCGACCGGCTGTCCGACTACCCCTTCACCCGGCTGGCGGCCCTGCTGTCCGGGGTGACGCCGCGCAGCAACGCCGAGCCGATCCTGATGTCGGTGGGCGAGCCGCAGCACCAGCCGCCGGCCATCATCGACGAGACGCTGCGCGCCAACGCCCATTTGTGGGGCAAATACCCGCCGGTCGGCGGCACGCCGGAGTTCCGCGAGGCGGTTGGCGCCTGGCTGACCCGCCGCTACGCCCTGCCGGACGGTCTGTTCGACGCCGAAAAGTCGGTCCTGCCGGTGTCCGGCACGCGCGAGGCGCTGTTCCTGCTGGCCCTGCTGGCCGTGCCGCCGTCCAAGGCGGGCCGGCAGCCGGCGGTGCTGATGCCCAACCCCTTCTACGCGCCCTACGAGGGGGCGGCCCTGCTGGCGGGGGCGGAGCCGGTGTTCCTGCCCTCCACCCGCGAGACCGGCTTCCTGCCCGACCTCGACGCGCTGACGCCGGAGCTGCTGGAACGCACGGCGCTGTTCTACCTCTGCACCCCGGCCAACCCGCAGGGGGCGGCGGCCGACGCCGCCTATCTGGAGCGGGCGATCGGGCTGGCGCGGCGCTACGGCTTCATCCTGGCGGTGGACGAGTGCTACGCCGAGATCTACCTGGACAAGCCGCCGGTCGGCGCGCTCCAGGTCGCCTCCAGGCTGGTCCATGACGGGAAGCCCTGGGCGAACATCCTGGTCTTCCATTCCCTGTCCAAGCGGTCGAGCGCCGCCGGGCTGCGCTCGGGCTTCGTGGCCGGCGATCCGGAACTGATGGCGCGCTTCACCCGCCTGCGCAGCTATTCCAACGCCGGGATGCCGCTGCCGGTGCTGGCGGCCAGCGCCGCCCTGTGGCGGGACGAGGCGCATGTCGAGGAGAACCGCGCGCTCTACCGCGCCAAGTTCGACGCGGCGGAGGCCGCGCTGAAGGGGCGCTACGGCTATTACCGGCCGGACGGCGGCTTCTTCCTGTGGCTGGAGGTCGGCGACGGCGAGGAGGCGACGCGCCGCCTGTGGGCGGAGGGCGGCATCCGCGTTCTGCCCGGCGCCTACCTGACCCGCAGCAACCCCGGCGAGGCCAACCCCGGCGCCCCCTTCATCCGCATCGCGCTGGTGAACGACGCCGAGACGGTCGCCCACGCCTGCGCCGCCATCGCCCGCATCCTGGGATAAGGGCGGGGGGATAATCCCCCGCCCCTCTTCGGCCCTCCCAGTCACCCCGGTCTTTCGCCCCGAAGGACGGGTTCGGTACAGCACGTTCTTGAGGACCTTCTGCCCATGGCACGACCCGCAAGCCCCCGCAGCGGAAGCGGCAAAAGCGCCGGAGCGCGGCCCGCCGGAGCACGGCCGGAGAAGCCGCCCTTCTTCTCGCCCGCCACGCGCGCCTTCGTGGTGGCGCGGGCGCGCGAGCTGGCCGGCTTCGCGCTGGGCGTGGTCGGTCTGGTGCTGATGGTCATCCTGGGCAGCTACAACCCGGCCGACCCGTCCTGGAACGCGGTCCCGGCGGCGGACGCCCACATCCACAACCTGTTCGGCCGGTTCGGCGCCCATCTGGCCGACGTCCTGATCCAGTCGCTGGGCTGGGCGGCCTATCTGCTGGCGCTGGTCCCGATGATGTGGGGCTGGCGGCTCAGCCTGCAGAAGAGCATCCGCCACCCGCTGTTCCGCAGCGTGCTGGCGGTGTGGGGCGTGCTTCTCATCGCCATGTTCCTGGCCGGGATGGGCGGCGGGGGCGGAGACCCGCTGAACGGCCATCCCGGCGGCAGCTTCGGCATCGTTCTGCTGGATGGCGTCAGCAAGCTGCTGTTCGGCGGCCCCGGCAACCCGGTGGTCGGCACGGCGGCCGGCGTGGCCGGCGGTCTGATCCTGTTCGTCGCCATGGGCCTGTCGATCCGCGAATGGGCGGCCAGCCTGCGCGAGACCGCCGCCGGCCTCGCCCGCCTCGGGCGGGGCGCGCGGGCCGGCGTGTCCTTCATGCGCGACAAGGGCGCGGAGGCCGCGCGCAGCGCCGCCCGCCAGACCGGCGGCCTGCTGCGCCGCGAGCCGAGCCTCGCCACCACCGGAAAGAAGACCGCCGCCCCGACGCTGGACGACGCTTCCGACGACGCGCCCGGCGAGGACGGCGCCATCACCCTGCGCGCCGCGCCGCGCGGCCGCCTGTCCGACTCCATCAGCGTGGAGCCGCGCGTGGAGGCCAGGACCCGCGCCGTCCCGGTGGTCACCCCGCCGGCCGGCGGCAAGAAGGCCGCCGACCAGGGGCGCCCGTCCAAGCAGGCCGCCCTCAATCTGGAGGAGGCGGACGGCTACGAGCTGCCGCCCCTCGACCTGCTGCAGATCGTCCCGACCAGCGTGCGTGGCGAGAAGGTGGACGAGGCGGCGCTGCGCGAGAACGCGGTGAAGCTGGAAGGCGTGCTGTCCGACTTCGGCGTGCGCGGCGAGGTGCAGAAGGTCCATCCCGGCCCGGTCGTCACCCTTTACGAGCTGGAGCCGGCTCCCGGCACCAAGTCGTCCCGCGTCATCGGCCTGGCCGACGACATCGCCCGCTCGATGAGCGCGGTGTCGGTCCGCGTCGCCGTGGTGCCGGGCCGCAACGTCATCGGCATCGAGCTGCCCAACGCCAAGCGCGAGACCGTGCTGCTGCGCGAACTGCTGGCCGGCGACGTCTTCGACAAGACGGCGGGCAAGCTGCTGCTGGCGCTGGGCAAGGACATCGGCGGCCAGTCGGTGGTGGCCGACCTCGCCCGCTTCCCGCACCTGCTGGTCGCCGGCACCACCGGCTCGGGCAAGTCGGTCGCCATCAACACGATGATCCTGTCGCTGCTTTACCGGCTGCCGCCCGACCGCTGCCGCTTCATCATGATCGACCCCAAGATGCTGGAGCTGTCGGTCTATGAGGGCATCCCGCATCTGCTGACGCCGGTCGTCACCGACCCGAAGAAGGCGGTGGTCGCCCTGAAATGGACGGTGCGGGAGATGGAGGACCGCTACCGCAACATGTCCAAGCTGGGCGTGCGCAACATCGAGGGCTACAACGCCCGCCTGCGCGAGGCCCGCGCCGACGGCGAGCTGCTGACCCGCCGCGTCCAGACCGGCTTCGACCCCGACACCGGCAAGCCGATCTTCGAAGAGCAGCCGCTCGACCTGAAGGAGCTGCCCTACATCGTGGTCATCGTGGACGAGATGGCCGACCTGATGCTGGTGGCCGGCAAGGACATCGAAGCGGCGATCCAGCGCCTCGCCCAGATGGCGCGGGCCGCCGGCATCCACCTGATCATGGCGACGCAGCGCCCGTCGGTGGACGTCATCACCGGCACCATCAAGGCCAACTTCCCGACCCGCATCAGCTTCCAGGTCACCTCCAAGATCGACAGCCGCACCATCCTCGGCGAGCAGGGGGCGGAACAGCTGCTCGGCCAGGGCGACATGCTCTACATGGCCGGCGGCGGCCGCATCACCCGCGTCCACGGCCCCTTCGTCGCCGACGGCGAGGTCGAGCAGGTGGTGAAGTTCCTCAAGACCCAGGGCGAGCCGAGCTACGTCGACGCCATCACCGAGGAGGACGATGAGGACGGCGGCTCCTTCGACGACGGGTCGGGTGCCGGCGGCGGGTCGGGCGACGACCTCTACGACAAGGCGGTGGCGGTGGTCTGCCGCGAGCGCAAGGCGTCGACCAGCTTCATCCAGCGCCAGCTCCGCATCGGCTACAACTCCGCCGCCCGCCTGATCGAGCGGATGGAGAGCGAAGGCGTGGTTAGCAAGCCCAACCACGCCGGCAAGCGCGAGGTCCTGGCCCGCAACATCGAGGAGTAGAGGGCGGTCGCCCCCTCCCTAGCCCTCCCCCTCTTCGAGGTGGAGGGGACTGGCGCCGCTTCGCACAAGCCCCCTCTCCCTCGAAGAGGGGGAGGGTTGGGGAGGGGGTAAAGCGCCCTTTCTCCTTGGAACCACCGCCGCCGCGCCCCATTTCCGCCCGGAACGTCCGGTTACCTAGCAGGCATCATGAAGATCCCGTTCCGCCGCATCCTGGCTGCCGCTGCCGTCGCCCTGTCCGTCACCACGGCGGGAGCGGTCCTCGACTCCGCGCTCGCCGCGCCGCGCGCCGCCGCCCTGTCCGCCCAGGACCAGACGCTGGTGGCCCAGGCGGAAAGCTACCTGAACGGCATCGGCACCCTGCAATCGAAGTTCGTGCAGGTCGCGCCGAACGGCCATCAGACCACCGGCACCTTCTACCTCGCGCGCCCCGGCCGGATGCGGCTGGAATATGACCCGCCGGTGAAGGACTTCGTCGTCGCCGACGGCGCCTTCATCTTCTATTGGGACGGGGAGATGCGGCAGCAGTCCAGCGCCCCCATCGGCAGCACGCTGGCCGACTTCATCCTGCGCAAGAACATCCGGCTGTCCGGCGACGTGACGGTGACCGGGGTCTATCAGGCGCCGGGACTGGTGGAGATCAGCCTGACCGAGACCAAGGACCCCGGCAAGGGCACCCTGACGCTGGTCTTCGAGGACCGGCCCTTCCAGCTCCGCAAATGGCGGGTGCTGGATGCCCAGGGGCTGACGACCGAGGTGGCGCTGATGAACCCGCGCGAGGGCATGCAGTTCGACTCGAAGCTCTTCTACTTCATCGAACCCAGCAAGAGCGATTACGGCCGCAGCAACTGATTCGCCCTACCTATTCCGCACGGATTTCGCGCGAATCCCGCCGCGCCGACAACCCGCCGCCGCAACGAAGTCCTCCTGATCCTGTTGCCGTGCTGTATCGGGCGCGTTCACCCGCGCCCGCTGCACTCGAACGGATGAGGGGAGACGCGACATGGCGACGGAGGCGATGTACGAGGCCCGCCGGGTCCAGGGCATGAACGACCTGCTGGCGCGCAACTGGTGGGCGCTGGCGTTGCGCGGCGCCGCGGCGGTGGTGCTCGGCCTGCTGGCCTTCCTTCTGCCGGGGGCGACGGTCGCCACCCTGGCGATTCTTCTCGCGGCCTATCTGCTGATGGACGGGCTGTTCGCCATCGTCGGCGGCGTCCGCGCCGCGCAGGCGCAGGAGCGCAGCCTGCCCTTCCTGCTGGACGGCGTGGTCAGTCTGGTGGCGGGCGCCGTGGCCCTGCTGTGGCCGGAGGCGAGCCTGTTCGCGCTGATCTTCGTGATCGCCGCCTGGTCGGTCATCACCGGCTTCGCCAAGATCATGACCGCGTGGCGCATGCACCGCACCCACGGCAAATGGGCCTGGGGCGTGGCCGGCGCCCTGTCGGTGCTGTTCGGCTTCGGCATGTGGGTCCTGCCGTCGCTGGGCCTGCTGGCCGTGGCGCTGGGCGTGGGCAGCTATCTGATCGCCTATGGCGCGCTGGCCATCATCACGGCCTTCCGCCTGCGTCGCTGCCTGCACGACCGGAACCATCACTCCAACCACGGCAACGCCGTGGCGGCGGAGTGAACATTCACCGTCCGGGGGCGATGCGGCGGTAGCCGAGCGCCTCCGCGACGTGCGGGCGGCGCACGCCGCCCCCGCCGTCCAGGTCGGCCAGCGTGCGGGCGACGCGCATGACGCGGTGATAGCCACGGGCGGACAGCTTCAGCCGCTCCGCCGCCTCGGTCAGCAGGGCGCGGCCCGGCTGGTCGGGAGCGGCGGCCTTCTCCAGCAGTTCGCCGTCCGCCTCGGCGTTGGTGCGCACCGCCCGGCCCTCGGGAAAGGGGCCGAAGCCGGCGTAGCGCTCCGCCTGGACGGCGCGGGCCAGCGCGACGCGGGCGGCCACGTCGGCGCTGCCCTCCGCGGGCGGCGGCAGGCTGAGATCGGCGGGGCTGACGGCGGGCACGTCGATGTGCAGGTCGATGCGGTCGAACAGCGGCCCGCTGATCTTCGACTGGTAGTCGGCCGCGCATTTCGGAGCGCGGGCGCAGGCCAGCGACGGGTCGTCGAGATGGCCGCAGCGGCAGGGGTTCATCGCCGCGATCAACTGCACCCGCGCCGGGTAGGTCACATGGTGGTTGGCCCGGCTGACCACCGCCTTTCCGGTCTCCAGCGGCTGGCGCAGCGCCTCCAGCGTGCCGCGCGGGAATTCGGGCAATTCGTCGAGGAACAGCACGCCCTTGTGGGCCAGGGAAATCTCGCCGGGCTTGGCGCGCGATCCGCCGCCGACCAGGGCGGGCAGGCTGGCCGACTGGTGCGGCGAACGGTAGGGGCGCTGGCGCAGCAGCCGGCCGCCTTCCAGCAGCCCGGCGACGCTGTGGATCATCGACACCTCCAGCGCCTCCGCCGGGTCGAGCGGCGGCAGCAGGCCGGGCAGCCGCGCCGCCAGCATCGACTTGCCGGAGCCGGGCGGCCCGATCATCAGCAGATTGTGCGATCCGGCGGCGGCGACCTCCAGCGCGCGCTTGGCCGTCTCGTTGCCCTTGACGTCGCGCAGGTCGAGCGGCGCCTCGGCGCTCTCCTGGATGCGCGGGCGCGGGCGGGTCAGCACCTGCTGGCCGCGGAAATGGTTGATGAGGGCGAGCAGCGTGGCGGGCGCCAGCACGTCCAGCCCCTCCCCCGCCCAGGCGGCCTCGCCGCCGCAGGCCTCCGGGCAGATCAGCCCGCGGTCGTGGGCCAGCGCGTTGATCGCCGCCGGCAGCACCCCGGCCACCGGGGTCAGCGCCCCGTCCAGCGCCAACTCGCCGAGCGCGCAGTAACGGCTCATCTCCAGGTCGGGCAGCACGCCCATGACGGTCAGCAGGGCCAGCGCGATGGGCAGGTCGAAGTGGCTGCCCTCCTTCAGCACGTCCGCCGGGGCGAGGTTGACGGTGATCCGCTTGGCCGGCAGGGCAAGGCCAAGCGCGTGCAAAGCCGCCCGCACCCGCTCCCGGCTCTCGGCCACCGCCTTGTCGGGCAGGCCGACGACGGTGAAGGCGACGATGCCCCCGGACATCTGAACCTGAACGTCGATGTCCAGAACCTCGATGCCCTGGAACGCCACCGTGTTGATCCGCGCAACCATGCCAGACGCCATGCCTTGGAAAATGCACGCGAGTGTATGGGTGGCCGACGGGAAATGCCAGCGCGGCGGGCGGCGCAGGGCCGCTCTGCGGCCGAGCGGCCTTGGGCGGCGGGCGGGGCTGCCCTACACTTCCTCCCAGATCGGAACACTCAACAAGGGTCAGAGACCGTGCAGCTTCTTCTCAGCACCTGGGCCGAGGCCGAGGCTTACCTGAAGACCTCCAAGGGCATCATCCTGCCCATCGGCTCCACCGAGCAGCATGGGCCGAACGGCCTGATCGGCACCGACGCCATCTGCGCCGAGGTCGTGGCCCGCGGCGTCGGCGACGCCACCGGGGCCATGGTCGGGCCGACCATCCCCGTCGGCATGGCCGTGCACCACATGGACTTTGCCGGCTCGATGACGCTGAAGCCCTCCACCCTGATCGCCCTGCTGCGCGACTATGTGATGTCGCTGGCGGAGCATGGGTTCGAGCGCTTCTTCTTCGTCAACGGCCACGGCGGCAACGTCGCGTCCGTCCGCGCCGCCTTCTACGAGATCTACGCGGAGAACCGCGCCCTGCGCGGCCGGCAGGCGCCGGAGCTGCGCTGCACCCTGGTCAACTGGTGGGAGAACCAGGAGATCGGCCGCCTGTCGCGGGAGCTGTTCGGCGGCAAGGAGGGCTCCCACGCCACGCCCAGCGAGGTGTCGCTGACCCAGTACGCCTATCCCGAGTCGATCAAGACGGCCACCATGGACCCGGAAACCGCGTCGCCCGGCGGCTTCTACGACGCCCGCGACTTCCGGCGGCGCCACCCGGACGGGCGCATCGGTTCCGCCCCCGGCCTCGCCTCGCCGGAGCATGGCAAGCGGCTGTTCGAGACGGCGGTCGAGGCGATCTCGCGCCAGTACGGCGCCTTCCTGGCGGAGGCCTGAGCGGAAAAGCCCGCCTGCGGTCTTGAACTCGGGCGTGGCTTCACCGCATCATCCCGCGCCGAGACAACGATTGGGGGAAACAGCCGTCATGCCGAACCGCCAGAGGCGCGCCGCGCTCGCCATCACCATGGGAGCGGTCCTCGGGCTGGCCGGCGCGCTGGCCGCCGGTCCGGTCCTCGCGCAAACGGCTTCCCGCACGGATCTGGTGGTCGGGATGCGGCTGGAGCCGCCGCACCTCGACCCCACGGCGGGGGCGGCCGCGGCCATCGACGAGGTGACCTACGCCAACCTGTTCGAGCCGCTGACCCGCATCGACGCCGAAGGCAAGGTGGTGCCGGGCTTCGCGGAAAAGTGGGAGGTGTCGGCGGACGGGCTGACCTACACCTTCCACCTGCGCAAGGGGGCGAAGTTCCACGACGGCACCGCCGCCGACTCGGCGGACGTCAAGTTCTCGCTCGACCGCGCGCGGGGCGCGGAGTCGGTGAACGCGCAGAAGGGCTATTTCGCCGCCATCGCCGGGGTGGAGGCGCCGGACGCGCGGACCGTGGTGGTCACCCTGTCGCGGCCCGACGGGCTGTTCCTCTTCCACATGGCGTCGGGCGACGCCGCCATCGTCGCTCCGGAATCGGCGGGCGCCAACAAGCAGACCCCGATCGGCACCGGCCCCTTCAAGTTCGAGCGCTGGGTGGCCGGCGACCGGGTGGTGCTGGTGCGCAACCCCGACTATGACGGGCCGAAGCCGGCGCTGGAGCGCGTGACCTTCCGCTTCATCAGCGACCCGGCGGCCCAGGTCGCCGCGCTGAAGGCCGGCGACATCGACAGCTTCCCGCAGTTCGACACCTACGAGGCGCTGCCCCAGTTCCGCGACGACGGGGCCTTCACCGTCATGGTCGGCACGACGGAGGGGGAGACGATCCTCGGCACCAACAACGCCCGCAAGCCCTTCGACGACCTGCGGGTGCGCCGGGCCATGGCCCACGCCATCGACCGCAAGACGCTGATCGACGGCGTGCTGTTCGGCAACGGTGCCGCCATCGGCAGCCATTTTCCGCCGCACCGCGCCGGCTATGTCGACCTGACCGGCCTCTACCCCTACGACCCGGACAAGGCCAAGGCGCTGCTCGCCGAGGCCGGGCTGCCAGACGGGTTCGAGACGACGCTGCGCCTGCCGCCGCCGATCTACGCCCGCCGCTCCGGCGAGCTGATCGCCGCCATGCTGGCCGAGGTCGGCATCCGCGTGAAGGTCGAGCCGATGGAATGGGCGCCCTGGCTGGAGCAGGTGTTCAAGGGCAAGGATTACGACCTGACCCTGATCGCCCACACGGAGCCGCTGGACATCGACATCTACGGTCGCCCCGACTACTACTTCAACTACCGCAGCGAGCGCTTCAACGCCGTTGGGGCGGAGCTGGACCGCACCCAGGACAACGCCAAGCGCAACGCCCTCTACGGCGAGCAGCAACGCATCCTGGCCGAGGACGCGGTGAACGGCTTCCTCTTCATGCTGCCCGCCGCCACCGTGCAGAAGTCGGCGGTGCAGGGCATGTGGGTGAACCGCCCGATCCAGGCCAACGACGTGACGGGCGTCCGGTGGAAGTGATCCGGCGCGGCCGGGCCGGACCCGGCAGGGGCTGACCCGCGTGCTCGCCTTCCTGGTGCGCCGTCTGCTGACCCTGGCGCTGACGGCGTGGCTGGCCACGCTGGTGGTCTTCGCCGTGCTGGAGGCGATCCCCGGCGACCCCGCCCTGGTGATGCTGGGCACCAGCGCCCAGCCGGAGGCCGTGGCCGCCCTGCGCGCCCAGATGGGGCTCGACCGGCCCTGGCCCGCCCGCTACGCCGGCTGGGTGGGCGGCATGCTGCACGGCGATTTCGGGACCAGCCTGACCTACGCGCGCCCGGTCGCCGGGCTGGTCGCCGACCGGCTGGCCATCACCCTGCCGCTGGCGGGGCTGGCGCTGGTCCTCTCGGCGGGCATCGCCATCCCGCTCGGCCTCTTCGCCGCCGGGCGGCAGGGGCGGGCCGGGGACTGGGCGGTCATGGCCTTCGGGCAGATGGGGATCGCGGTGCCGGGCTTCTGGTTCGCCATCCTGTTGATTTTGCTGTTCTCCGTTCGGCTGGGCTGGTTCTCCGCCGGCGGTTTTCCGGGGTGGGAGGCCGGGGCGGGGCCGGCGCTGAAGGCGCTGCTGCTGCCCGCCGTGGCGCTGGCCCTGCCGGAGGCGGCGATCCTGGCGCGCATCACCCGCACCGCGGCGCTCGACACGCTGCGCGAGGAGTATGTGCGCACGGCGGTCGCCAAGGGCCTGCCGCGCCGGCTGGTCCTGCGGCGCCATGTGCTGCCCAACGCGCTGATCCCCGTCGCCACCATCCTGGGCCTGCAATTCTCCTTCCTCGTCGCCGGGGCGGTGGTGGTGGAGAACGTCTTCACCCTGCCGGGGCTGGGCCGCCTGCTCTATCAGGCCATCGGCCAGCACGACCTGATCGTGGTGCAGAGCGTCGTCGTGCTGCTGGCGGTCACGGTGGTGGCGGTCAACGCGCTGGTCGACATCGTCTGCGCGGCCATCGACCCGCGCCCGCGGGTGACGGCATGAGACGGCTCGTCCGGCGGGTGCGCCGGCTGCCGGTCAGTCTGCTGCTGGGCGGGCTGCTCACCGCGCTGGTGGTGGGGGCGGCGCTGCTGTCGCTGGTCTGGACGCCCTTCCCGGCGGAGCAGGTGCGGGTGGTCGCCCGGCTGCGCCCGCCGGGACCGGTCCATTGGCTGGGCACCGACCATTTCGGGCGCGACGTGTTCTCGATGATCCTGGTCGGCGCCCGCAACTCGCTGGCCGTCGGGGCGGCGGCGGTGGCGCTGGGGGCGCTGCTGGGCGTGCCGCTGGGGCTGGCGGCTTCCGCCTGGGGACGCTGGGGGGACGAGGCGGTGGCCCGGCTCGGCGACCTGCTCTTCGCCTTTCCCGCGGTGCTGACGGCGATCCTGCTGACGGCGGCGCTGGGGGCGGGGGCGGTGAACGTCGTGCTGGCGCTCGGCCTGTTCAACGCCGCGGTCTTCGCGCGGGTGGCGCGCGGGGCGGCGCTGGCCGTCTGGCGCCGGGACTTCGTGCGGGCGGCGCTGGCGCTGGGGCGCGGGCCGCTGTCGGTGACGCTGGTGCATGTGCTGCCCAACATCGCTGGGGTGGTGATCGTCCAGGGGACGGTGCTGTTCGCCGTGGCGGTGCTGAACGAGGCGGCGCTGAGCTATCTCGGCCTGGGCATCCAGCCACCCTCGCCCTCCTGGGGAAAGATGCTGGGCGACGCGCAGACCTTCCTGTTCACCGCCCCCCTCCAGGCGATCTTTCCGGGGGCGGCCATCGCGGTGACGGTGCTGGGGCTGAACCTGCTCGGCGACGGCCTGCGCGACGCGCTGGACCCGCGCCACCGCTCGGCGGGGCTGCTGTAGACGTGACGGCCCGCACTTGACACAAGGCGCGCAGCCTTGTGTCAAGTGTCAACCGGACGGCCGGTCAGGTGCCGCGGTGCTGCTTGGCGATCGGCTGGGAGAATTGCAGCTCGATGTCCCACGGGAAGTGGATCCAGGTGTCCTGGCTCACCTCGGTGATGAAGGTGTCGACCAGCGGGCGGCCCAGCGGCTTAGCGTAGACGGTGGCGAAATGCGCCTTGGGCAGCATCTTGCGCACGACGACCGCGGTCTTGCCGGTGTCGACCAGATCGTCGATGATCAGCCAGCCTTCGCCGTCCCCGGCGTTGGCGCCCTCCACGCCCTTCAGCACCATCGCCTCGCGCTGGTTCTGGTGGTCGTAGCTGGAGACGCAGACGGTGTCGATCATGCGCAGTTCCAGCTCGCGCGCGATGATCGCCGCCGGGACGAGACCGCCGCGGGTGATGGCGATGATGCCCTTCCAAGGGCCCTTGTCGATCAGGCGCCAGGCCAACGCCTTGGCGTTGCGGTGAAGCTCCTCCCACGACACCGGGAAGTGCTTGTTGAACGGAACGGCTTCTGGCACGGCTATGGACTCCGAAAGAAACGTGCGCCGCTTATACCGCAAGCCCCACGGCCGGGCAATCGACCGCGTGAAAAGGCGAAAAAAGGTCTTGCGCCCCGAAACCCTTTTGAGTAAGTTGCGCGCCTCGACGACGGACGGTTACCGCCGCCGCCGGGAAGACAAACAGGAATGCGCCCGTAGCTCAGCTGGATAGAGCACCAGACTACGAATCTGGGGGTCAGGAGTTCGAATCTCTTCGGGCGCGCCATTCCTTCCAGTCTGCACAAGAAAGCCGCCCTTGGGCGGCTTTTCTGCTTTCCGGCGTTTGCGTCGCCGAGGTCTATCTCAGCGCCTTTTCTTCTTTTGCGCCGCGCGCTTCGCCTTGGGCGGTTTGGTCATGGCGTTGAACAGGGCGGTCTGGTTGCGCCGGGCGGCGGCGTTGAACAGGCCGCTCCAGAAGCCGATCGCCTGGCTGGCGGACCGGTTGGCCATGGACAGCCAGAGGCTTTGCGGTGTCCCCTTCATGCTTCCCCCTTTTTGAAAGCCCTGCCGATCGTTTTCGGCCAGGGAGGTAACAGCGCGGCGCGGTCAGACTCCCGCGACGATCGCGCGGCGATGGCGGACCCGCGTCCAGGACATGGTCAGGCCGACCCGCTCGGCGCAGCCATAGTGCCAGGGGCGGTTCTCGGAATCGCCGGCCCAATGCGGTTCCCCGGCCCGCAAAGGTTTCCCGCAATGGCAACAGATGGGTGGCGCGGGAAGACGTGCGGCGTCCCGTTTCGTCAGCTGGGTCATAGGGCATCTCATCCAGAGCGTCTTATTCCAGGAGGCGTCTCAGGCACGGCGTTTCGGGAAGGCACGGCGTCGAGAGCGTGTGTTTTTGGGCGTGTCATCTTGCGGTGCGAAGAATGACCGCCCCGCTGTCCCGGGGAAACGTCGCAAAAGTGAAATGCCCATGGGGTGCCCCCGACCACAGGGGTATGCCCATGGTCAGGCCATAGGTCGCGAGATCGTTGGCATTAAACGCTTTTTGCCTCCATCGCAAAACGGCGCCGGGGCATGCCGCGCCCACTCTTGATCACACCCCGATTCACAGCCGGTTAACCATCCGCGCCTAGCGTCCGCCCCCTTCGCCGCGGCCTTTTGCTGCGGCGCAGCATTTTCCGAAGGGTGAAGGCGTTATCCATGGTTTTCCTGTTGCACTACCTGCCGTCCCTGTCGCTGGTCGCGGTGAGCGGGCTCGCCGGTCTGGCGTTGGGCGTCCTGTCCACGCTGCTGCAGGACCGGCGGGCGATCCTGACCGCGCAGGCCGGGGCGGGCGGGCTGTTCGTCGTCCATTTCTTCGCCCTGGGGGCCCATACGGGCACGCTGATGTGCGCGCTCGGCCTCGTGCAGATGGCCGCCGCCTATCCGGAGCGGCGCCCGCGCTGGCTGCGTGTCCTGTTCGCCCTGACCGTGCCCGCCGCGCTGGCCGTCGCGGCGGCGACGTGGCAGGGGCCGATGTCCGCCTTGTCGGCGGCGGGCTTCATCCTGGGGACCATCGGGCGCTGGCAGGCCACGGTCGGGCGGATGCGGGTGTTCTTCCTGTCCTCGACGGTGGTCGGGGCCGGCCACAACGCGCTGGCCGGCTCGGCCTTCGGGCTGGCGTCGGACGCGATGACCCTGTCCGGCCATCTGCTCAGCCTGTGGCGCGCCCGCCCGGCGGTTCGCCGTCGGTCGGCGCTGGCGCTGCATTGACGAAGGGAAACCGCGCCGGGGACGGTGCCCCCGGCGCGGTCTCTGCGAAGCGTTGGGATCAGCGCTTCGCTTCGGCGGTGCCGGCGGTTTCCCGGCGCTCCAGGTAGGTCTTGGTGAGCTGCGGCAGGCGCTGTTCCAGCCACGCGGCCATTTCCAGCTCCTCGTCCAGGCTCGGCTGCAGCATGCGGGCGATCTCCGGTTCCCCGGCCTGCTCGGCGGCGGAGATCAGGGCGCGGTAGTTGGCGATCTCGAAATGCTCGAAGGAATAGTCGAAGATCGACGCCTTCACGATCTCGTCCGACGCCACGACACCGGACAGCGACTGGGCGTTGCCGATCAGCATGGCGACGCCGGTCTTGATGGCCGAGGTGTCGGTGCCCAGACGCTGCAGGCACTGCTTCAGCCGGTCGGCCTGCCGGTTCGACACCTCGATGTGCTCCTGCACCTTGGCGAGGACGTCCGGGTAGTTCTTGATGCGCTCCGCCTGCCGCTCCAGCATCTCGACGGCCTGGCTTTCCATGGCGTGGGCGTCGCGGAGCCAGTCGATCAGGGTTTCCTTGGTGGTGTTGGCCACAGGTCCTCTCCCTCGTTGCGTTATCGGACAGTCCATTGGGGATGGACCGACAACAGGCGGGGCGGCGGTTCGTCACCATCGGGCGATGCGGACTGACCAAGCGGGGCACCCTTCGGATGCATCGAGGAACCTTCACCGGAGCGGCAGGTTTTCAAGTGGTTGGGCAGCCTGCCAGGGGAGGAACCGGCCATGTCGGCAAATGAACCGGCCGTGATGGGAAAAGACCAGATCGTCGATACCCTCAACGATCTGATCCGCATCGTCGAGGACAGCCACGAAGCCTATCGTCAGGCCGCGGAAGCCTTGGAGGACGAGGATCTGAAGGCCCTGTTCAACGATCTGGCCGCCCAGCGCGGCGCCATCGTGCGCGAGGTGCAGCGCCTCGTCGCCGAACAGGGCGGGGCGCCGGACATGGGCGGCACCGTGATGGGCGGCGCGCACCGCTTCTTCCTGGAACTGAAGACCAACGTGCTGGGGCACGACCGCGAGGCGATCCTCGCCGAGGTCCAGCGCGGCGAGGGGGAATGCGTCCGCGCTTACGAGGAGGCCCTGGCCAAGGAGCTGCCCCTGCCGATCACCGCGGTGGCGGTCCAGCATCTCGACCGCATCCGCGCCGACCGCGACCGCATGACCCTGCTGCGCGGCGCCGCGGCCTGACGAAGGGAACCGATCAAGGGACGGTCACTCCGCGGCGGCGGCCTGCCGTTTTTCCAGATCAGCCAGCAGGGCGCGCTTCTGGTCGGCGTTCATGTGCTTCCAGCCGCGGATTTCCTCCAGCGTGCGCAGGCAGCCGACGCAATAGGCACGGTCGGCGGTCAGCTTGCACACGCTGATGCAGGGGGATTGGACGATGGCGATGTCGGGGGCGGCGGTATCGGGAGTTCCGTCGGTCATTCCAGGAGCCAAAAAGGAAACGGGACGGCGCTGGGCCGTCCCGTCCTTACCATCCGGTCGCGTCCGGTCTCAATCCCAAAGGCCTTCCTAAAGGTCTTTTGTCCGATCGTTTCAGTCGGAGATGTTGGGCGGGTCGGGATCGTCCGACCAGTCGTCCTTCGGGGCCGGGTAGCGCTCCAGCCATTTGCGGACCAAGGCGACGTGGCCGGCCTCCTCCTCCGCGAACTCGCGGGCGAGGCGGGCGACCTCCGGGTCCTTGGTCTCGGCGGCGACCGAGGCGTAGTAGTTGTTGCCCTGATGCTCGCTCAACAGCGCCATCTTCAGCGCGTGGTGCGGCTTCATCAGGTAATGAGCGTTCTCGAAGGCCGCGGCCTCCGGGGACTCGGTGGTGGCGTCCCACTGGAACTCCCAGGGGGCGACCTTGGGAAGCGGGCCGAATTCCCGGGCGATCTGCTTCACCTCCTCGGCGTGCTTGCCCGAATAGGTGGACAGATCGCGGAACAGCTTGGCGACCTCCAGGTTGTTGTGGGCCTCCATGCTGTCGGCCAGCTCGGTGTAGCGCTCCGCCGCCTCGATCTCCAGGGCCAGCGCGTGGGCGAGGAACAGGCCGACGTTGGCGGCCCCGTTCAGCACTTTCGTCTTCATACCGCGAACCCCTCTTCGATCTGCGCGATGCTGCGGGTGGCCGCCGATTCCGGCTGGAACGGGCGGCGGTTGCCGGCGAGGAAGATGCCGAGGCCGAACCCGTCGTCCTCAAGGACGGCGCGCATCGCCTCGTTCGGGTCGTCCGTCGGCTCGCGGCCGTAGGGATGGACCGTGCTCTTCCAGCCGCGCTGCTCGGGGCGGAAGGTGACGCAGGGGGACAGGATGTGGATGACCGAGAAGCCTGGGTGCCGCACGCCTTCCACGATCAGGCGCGCGACCTCGTTCGGGTTGTTGGAGAAGCCGCGGGCGACGAAGTTCGCGCCGCAGGCCAGCGCCAGCGCGACCGGCTGGATCGGGTTGACGCCCGGCCCTTCCGGGGTCAGCTTCGACTCGCACCAGTCGGCCTCGGTGGTCGGCGAGGCCTGGCCCTTGGTCATGCCGTAGACCTGGTTGTCCATGACGATGTAGGTCATGTCCACGTTGCGGCGGCAGGCGTGCAGGAAGTGGTTGCCGCCGATCGAGAAGCCGTCGCCGTCGCCGCCGAAGATCAGCACGTTCAGCTCCGGCCGGGCCAGCTTCACGCCGGACGCCACGGCCAGCGAGCGGCCGTGCACCGTGTGGTAGCCGTAGACGCTGGTGTAGGCGGGGATGCGCGACGAGCAGCCGATGCCCGACACAACGACGGTGTTGTGGCGCTCCAGCCCCATGGTCGCCATGGCGCGGGTGATGCCGGCCAGCACGGAATAGTCGCCGCAGCCGGGGCACCAGATGGGCTTCACGTCGGACTTGTAGTCGCCGGGCAGCGGGCCCACGACATCGTCGGTCAGATGGGTATCCATGGATTTCGTGCTCCGGCCGGTCAGATCAGGGAAAGAAGCGTCTCGTGCACCTCGCGGGCGCGGATCGGCAGCGGGCCGGGGCGGCTGAACACCGACACCGCGCCCGGCAGGTCGTAATGCCCGCGGAGGAACTTGTGGAACTGGGCGCCGTGCGTCTGCTCGACGACCAGCACCTTCGAGACGCCCTCCAGCGCCGCGGCCAGCTTGGCCGGCTGCACCGGGGAGATCAGGCGGATGGCGACCAGCCGGGCCTTGGTGCCGGCGGCCTCCAGCCGGCGCACCGCCTCGCGCGACGGGCCGGTGGCGGAGCCCCAGGTGACGACGGCGATCTCGCCCTCGCCCTCGACGTCGGCCCAGGCGTCGCCGTAGTCGTGGGAGGTCAGCTTGCGCAGCCGTTTGTCGAGCTGCTTCTGGTGATCGGACGCCTGCGAGGACGGCAGGGCGCTCTCCGCATGCTCCAGGCCGTCGGCGGTGTGCTCGCCGCCCGGCATGCCGGGGATGGCGGCGGGGGAGACGCCCGACTCGGTGTCGGCGTAGCGCAGGTACTTGCCCTCGCCGCCGAGGTCGGTCGCCAGCAGGCGGTTGGCCTTGTGGGGGGCGTCGGCCGGCTTGTCGACGATGGCGCGGGACTGGCCCATCGCCTGATCGGACAGAACGATCGCCGGGGTCTGCAGCGCCTCGGCCAGATGCACCGCCCATTGGGTGGTGAACAGGCAGTCGGCGATGGAGGTCGGGCCGACCACCAGATGCGGAGCGTCGCCGTGCAGGCCGTAGACGGCGATGTTCAGGTCGGACTGTTCGGACTTGGTCGGGATGCCGGTGGACGGGCCGCCGCGCTGCACGTCGACGATCACCACCGGGGTCTCCGAGGCGACGCCCAGGCCGATGCATTCGGTCATCAGCGACAGGCCGGGGCCGGCGGTCGCGGTGATCGAGGGCACGCCGCTGAAGGAGGCGCCCAGGCACATGGCGATGGAGGCCAGCTCATCCTCCGCCTGGACCAGCTTGCCGCCGGTCTTGGCGAGGTTGAGGGCCAGCCATTCCAGGATCTCGGTCGCCGGGGTGATCGGGTAGGCGGCGCAGAACTTCACCCCGCCCTTCAGCGCGCCCAGCCCGGCGGCCTCGTTGCCGGAGATGTTCCAGCGGGTGGCGCCCTCCTTGTTGGGGGCGGCCAGCTCCAGGCCGAGGTTCCAGCCGGCGGCCTCCCTGGACCCGGCGTCGATGCCGGCGTTGGACGCCTGGATGGCGGCGTCGCCCTTCTTGCCCAGCGCCTTTTGGATCACCGCGTCGATGCCGGCGCGCGGCAGGCCGACGATCGCCGCGACGGCGCCCAGCCCCACCATGTTGACGCGCCCGCCGGGAATGCGCCCGGCCAGTTCCTTGATCGGCAGTTCGACCTGCCTGGCGCCGCTGGCGGCCAGGACCGCGGGCACCTCGCCCTGGCTGGGGTCGGTGATGATGACGCTCTTGTCCGACAGCGGAAGCTCGGCCGCGAAGCGCTCCACATTCTGCCAGTCGAAGGCGACGATCAGGTCGAAACGGTCCCCCGGACCGTAAACGGGTGTCGGCGACAGGCGAACGAGGGCGGCGGCCTCGCCGCCACGGATCTGCGGGCCGGTCGACCGCGACATCAATCCGTACCATCCCACGTTGGCGGCGGCATCCAGCAGCATCTGTCCGGCGGTCATCGCGCCGGCGCCACCGCTGCCCACCAGGGCAATCGTGACCGAGTCCACTGTCATTGGTTAATCCCTTGCGTCCGAATGTGAGTCGCCCGACGCCCGTACGGCTACGTCAGCATTGCGGAACAAGGGAATGATCTGGCGCAAACCGGACGAAAGACGCCACGATTCCGTCAAGTCGTGTCCTGGAATGGTCCGGCCAGATCTTGTTTGGCGACCGGCCATCCCTTGGCGCCGATTGCTTCCGGGATTGTTGCCGGACCGGAATGGCGGGCGCCTTGCAGCTCACTCGCTGTAGCGTTCTTCCCGCCAGGGATCGGCGTCATTGTGATAGCCGCGGACCTCCCAGTAGCCGCGGCGATCCTCCGCCAGGAATTCGATTCGCTTCACCCACTTGGCGCTCTTCCAGAAATAGAGCTTCGGCACGACGACTCGGACGGGACCGCCATGGTCGCGGCTGATCGGCTGGTCCTCCCAGCCGGTGGCGAGCAGAGCGTCCTCCGCCGCGAAGGCCTCCAGCGGCAGGTTGGTGGTGTAGCCGTCCGCGGAATGGCAGAGCACGAAGCGCGCCTCCGGCCGCGGCTGGACGACCGACAGCAGGTGGCGGGTGGACACGCCCTCCCAGTGGTTGTCGTAGCGCGACCAGGTGGTGACGCAGTGGATGTCGGAGACGACGCGCTCCCGCGGCTGGGCCTGCAGGTCCGCCCAGCTCCAGGTGACGGGGTTGGCGACCAGCCCGTCCACCGCCAGGGTCCAGGTCGCCTCGGTCACCCGCGGCAGGATGCCGAGATCGAGCACCGGCCAGGTCTCCACCAGGCGCTGGCCGGGCGGCAGACGGTCGCGTGCCGGGTCGGCGGTCTTTCCGGTCAGCCCGCGCCCTTCCCGCGCCCATTGCTCCTTGGTGGCGACCAGCTTGTCGCGGATCCGGCCGTCCTCGGGCCCGTCCTGTGGCCCGTTTCCTGCGATGTCGTCCGCCATGGTGGTCCTCCGACGGGGTGGAGCGGCAGCGATGTCTCTGGTGAGCAATATGGATTTATGCATGGATGGGGGCCGGTGTCAGCGCCGATGCCGTGGTTTCCGGCGGTGCGAACGTCTGATCCGCACCCTTTCCGCTTCATTTTCCCGCGGTTGGGCTGGAAATAGACGGTTAGGACGGCCCCCCTGCCCCTGTTCACGGCCCGCCTTGCTCTGATAGCATGTCCGCCATGCATGACTTGCCATGTTGCCACCCATGACCACCGCCCTGCCCGTCGCCCCGCACGCCGATGCGGCGCCACTTGGGCTGGGACGGGCCCGGCTGGAGAAGGACAAGCTGGACATGGGCCCGGAAGAAGCCGCGGGACTGCAATGGCTGGACGCGCTCGCCACGCCGCTGTGGCTGCTCCACCCCGATGGCCTGACCGTATGGCTGAACGGCGCCGCCCGCGCGCTGATCGGCCTGGAGCGCGACGCGCCCGCCGCCGCCGTCCGTATCAGCCTGTCCAGCCGTTTCCCCGCCGCGCTGGAGCAGGCCGCCGCGGGGCGGACGGTGGAGGTGCGGGCGGTCATCCACGCCCCCCTGGTCCTGCCGCTGGAGGTGGACCTGCGGCTGGTTCCGGCGCCCTGCCGGAACGGGCTGATCCTGGCCGAAGCCCCCGCCGACAGCGGCGCCCGGCAGGAGATGATGCGGCTGAACGAACAGCTCATCGCGCTGTCCTACGCCTATCCCGACATCCGCTTCGAACTGCTGCGCGACGGCACCATCCTCGACTTCGCCGCCGCCAGCCCCGGCGACCTCAACGTCCCCGCCGAGCGCTTCCTGGCGCACCGGGTGCAGGAGGTGCTGCCCGAACCCGCCGCCGCGATGCTCGCCACGGCGCTCGGCCGGCTGAACGAAGGGCAGACGGTCATCGGCCTCGACTTTTCCCTGCCGCCGCCCGGCCAGACGGGGGTCGGCCAGACGGGGACCGGCCAGACGGGGACCGGACCGGTGGGAGCCGTCAAATTCTTCGAGGCGCGGCTGGTCGCCCTGCCCGACAGCGACCGCGTGATGTGCAGCATCCGCAACGTCACCGAGCGGGTGCAGGCGGAAAGCGCCGCTCGGCGCGCCCACCATCTGCTGTCCGACGCCATCGAATGCATCACCGAAGGCTTCGTGCTGTACGACGCCCAGGACCGGCTGGTGATGTGCAACGGGCGCTATCGCGAGCTGTTCTCCACCAACACCGACCTCATCACGCCGGGGGCACGCTTCGAGGAGGTGCTGCGCAGCGGGGTCGAGCGGGGCGTTTACCGGGTGCCGGACGGCGACCTGGCGGGCTGGATCGAACGGCGGATCGCGCAGCACCGCGGCGCCGGCCCGCCCATGGAGGTGCAGCTTCACGACGGGCGCTGGCTCCGCATCGAGGAGTGGCGGACCCACGAGGGCGGGACCGTCGGCATCCGCGCCGACATCACCGACCTGAAGGTCCGCGAGGCCGAGCTGAGCGCCGCCCGCGACGAGGCCGAACAGGCCAACCAGCGCAAGTCCGACTATGTCCACCATCTGAGCCACGAGCTGCGCACGCCGCTGAACGCCGTGCTCGGCTTCGCCCAGATCATCCATGACGAGATGATGGGGCCGAACAACCCGCGCTACCGCGAATATGCCGGGCAGATCGCGGCGGCCGGCGTCTACATGCTGGACCTCATCAACAACCTGCTCGACCTCGCGCGGATCGAGGCGGGGCGGATGGACCTCCATGAGGAGGCCTGCAACCTGTCCCTGCTGGTCGACCTGACCTTCGGCATGATGCAGCCGCGGGCGTGCGAGGCGGCGGTGGCGCTGTGCATGGAGATCCCGGACGATCTGCCGAGCCTGCACGGCGACGCGTCGCAGATCCGGCAGATGCTGACCAACCTGATCGGCAACGCCATCAAATTCTCGCCGCCCAAGGACGGGTACGTGCGGGTGCGGGCGGAGCGGACGGAGGACGGCGGCATCGCGCTGACCGTCGCCGACAACGGCATCGGCATGCGTCCCGAACAAATCCCGGTGGCGCTGGACGCCTTCGGGCAGGTGCATGGCCGAAACCGGGGCCACAACCAGGGCCGTGACCGGACGGCGGAGCGCGGCTCCGGCCTGGGGCTGCCGCTGACCCGCGCGCTGATCGCGCTGCACGGCGGCAGCTTCCACATCGACAGCCGGGTCGGGGCCGGGACGACCGTGCGCCTGACCTTCCCGCCCTGCCGGGTCGGCGGGCGCGCGCGGCCGTCCTGACGTCCTGAAGGCCGGATACAACTGAAGGCCGGATACAAGTCCCCGAAACGCGCAACGGCCGCGCGCGCGGGAAGCGCGGCGGCCGTGGACCCACAAGACGGTACCCGCAGGAAAGACGGGCGGCCTGTCGAGGCGCGCTGGCTGGGCCTTAGGCGGCCTTGCGCACGGCGGCGGCCTCGGAGAAGACCTTGACGACCTGCTCGACGAAGGCGGCCAGCTCGTCATGGCCCAGCGCCGTGATGGTCACGTTGTCCACCACCAGGGCCTCGTCGCTGATCTTGCCGCCGGCGGCTTCCAGCTCGGCGCGGACGGCCTCCGGAGCGGCCAGCGTGCGGCCCTTCAGCTTGCCCGGGATGGCCAGGAGCTGGATGCCCTGGTCGATCGCGGCGATCGGCTTGCCGGCGTCCAGGAAGTGACCGACGATGCGGCGGGTGTGGGCGCTCTGCTGCAGCTTGGTGACGCTGCGCTCGCCACCCGGCAGCAGCAGCATGTCATAGTCGGCGCCCAGAACCTCACCGACCTGCTTGTCCACCGGGAAGTAATGGCCCCAGGACTTGCCGTGCCAGCCGTTCACCAGCCCCTGCTCGGGGGAAATCGTACGAAGAGTAGCGCCGGTCTTGAGGAGAGCCCGTTGCGGCTCCGTCATCTCCAGTTCCTCAAAGCCGTTGGCGACGAGAATGGCAATGCTCTTTCCTGCGAGGGGTTGATCCATACTGTCTTGTCCTTTCATCGTTCAACCAGAATGCGCGGGCCATCGCCGAGAATGCGCCGTCGGGGAAAAGAAACGGCGCACGCCGCGCAAGGCCTTGCGCGGCGATGGGACCCGCAGCCGGCCCTCGTCAGGTGAGGTCCGGCGGGGGGGCAGTTACGCCCCTGATCGGTTTGTGGTGAGCATGGAACACAAGTGGCGGCAACGAGGTCCCAAGTCAATGGCTTATTCCGCACTGCAACGCAGCTTCCCCACCCTCGGGCAGGGCAACCGACGCGGCAATTTCGCGGTCGCGCTCAAGACTTAATCACGATTTCCCGATTATGACGGTTGGGATGGCGCAGGTCAGCCATGCCGTCACGGCGCGGCTGTGACAACGAACGGCCGTGGAAACGGCGGGCGGACAAAAAGAAGCGGCCGGAGGCGAACCTCCGGCCGTTTGAAGTCAATAGCGTCAGCCGTTCGAAGAGATCCGGCTCGCACACCGGATCGGGAACCACCGGTCACCGGGACGGCGGGCCGAGGCCAACCGTCCGGAGGATCGGCGCAAACCGGTCATACGGCCCGAGCCGGGGAGGCTGCCGCGATGGGCGGCCGTATGACCCTTTCACACTCTGCCGGGGGCAAAGTGCTGTCTCGTCCGAGGCGGGCGCGTCCGGCGGATGGAACCGGGCGCGCCCCGCGGTTGGATCAATGGAACTGATCGGCCTCGGTGGAGTCCTTGTAGGCGGTGGTGGAGGACTGGCCGCCCGAGATCGCCGTGGCGACCGCGTCGAAGTAGCCGGTGCCGACCTCGCGCTGGTGCTTGGTCGCGGTGTAGCCCTCGGCCTCGGCGGCGAACTCCGCCTCCTGCAGCTCCGAGTAGGCGGCCATGCCGCGCGCCGCGTAGCCCTTGGCCAGCTTGAAGGCCGAGTAGTTCAGGCTGTGGAAGCCGGCCAGAGTGACGAACTGGAACTTGTAGCCCATGGCGCCGATCTCGCGCTGGAACTTGGCGATGTCCGCCTCGTCCAGGTTGGCCTTCCAGTTGAAGCTCGGCGAGCAGTTGTAGGCCAGCAGCTTGTTCGGGAACTCCTTGCGGATCGCCTCGGCGAAGCGCTTGGCCTCCTCCAGGTTCGGACGCGAGGTCTCCCACCACAGCAGGTCGGAGTAGGGGGCGTAGGACAGGCCGCGGGCGATGCAGTGCTCGACACCCGTGCCTTTCTTCAGGCGGAAGAAGCCCTCCGAGGTGCGGCCGGCGTCGAAGTCGATGAAGGGGTGGTCGCGCTCGTCGACGTCCGAGGTGATGAGCTGCGCCGACTCCGCGTCGGTGCGGCAGAGCACGATGGTCGAGGTGCCCATGGTGTCGGCGGCCAGACGGGCGGCGTTCAGCGTGCGGATGTGCTGCTGCGTCGGGATCAGCACCTTGCCGCCGAGATGGCCGCACTTCTTCTCGGACGCGAGCTGGTCCTCGAAGTGGACGCCCGCGGCGCCGGCCTTGATCATCGCCTTCATCAGCTCGAAGACGTTCAGCGGGCCGCCGAAGCCGGCCTCGGCGTCGGCGATGATCGGCGCGAACCAGTAGGTGTCGCCCTTGCCCTCGGCGGTCTGGATCTCGTCGGCGCGCTTGAAGGTGTTGTTGATGCGCTCGACCACCGCCGGCACCGAGTTGGCCGGGTACAGGCTCTGGTCCGGATACATCTGGCCGGCCAGGTTGGCGTCGCCGGCGACCTGCCAGCCCGACAGGTAGATGGCCTTCAGACCGGCCTTCACCGCCTGCATCGCCTGGTTGCCGGTCAGGGCGCCCAGCGTGTTGATGTACGGCTCGGTGTTCAGCAGTTCCCACAGGCGCTGCGCGCCCAGCTCCGCCAGCGTGTACTCGATCTTGACCGAGCCGCTGAGGCGCTTCACGTCGTCCTGGGTGTAATCGCGCTTGATTCCTTCGAAGCGCGCGGCGCGGAGAGCGGCCTTGGTCTTTTCATCGAGCGACATGGTCGTTTTCCTTCTTTTCGTCACCGTTGCGCTGCTTTTGAGCGCTTGCCCTGACAAAACAACTAAAACGACCTTCGCTGCCTTGCAACATGCCCTTGTTTGTAAAAGGGTCTGTTTGTAAACTGCCGTCAGAAAAGTTCTGTAAATCGGTAAATATTGTAAATCAGCTCAGCTGGAGTTCGGGCGGTCATGGACAAGAAGGCGATGCTGGGTCCGAAGGTGCGTCGGCTGCGCCGCGACCATGGGCTGACCCAGGCCCAGATGGCCGAGCAGCTGGGCATCTCCCCCAGCTACCTGAACCTGATCGAGCACAACCAGCGCCCGGTCACCGTGCCGCTGCTGCTGAAGCTGGGCCAGCAGTTCGGGGTGGACCTGCAGAGCTTCGCGGAGGACGAGGAAAGCCGCCTCGTCGCCGGCCTGCGCGAGGTCTTCGCCGACCCGCTGTTCGACGGCTCCGACATCAAGAACCAGGACTTCCGCGAACTGGCGGCGGTCGCCCCGACGCTGGGGCAGGCGGTGGTGGCGCTCTACCGCGCCTTCCGCACCAGCCGGGACGACCTGCAGACCCTGTCGGAGCGGGTGGCCGACCGCGAGAAGCTGCATCTGGTCCAGACCTCCTCCTTCCCGCAGGACGAGGTGCGCGACCTCTTCCAGGCCCATTCCAACCACTTCGCCGAGCTGGAGGCGGCGGCCGAGGAGCTGTGGCAGGAAGGCCGGCTGGAGAAGGGCGACCTCTACCGGGGCCTGACCGACTACCTGCTGAACAACCACAGCGTCCGCGTCCGGCTGCTGCCCTCCGACATCATGGGCTACGCGGTGCGCCGGTTCGACCGGCACGGGCGGCGCATCCTGCTCTCGGAGATGCTGGCGCCGTCCGGGCGCAACTTCCAGCTCGCCTGCCAGATCGCCCTGCTGCGCCACCGCGACCTGCTGAACCACATTGTCGACTCGTCGGGCCTGACGGGGGACGAGGCGCGGCGCCTGGCCCGCATCGGGCTGGCCAACTATTTCGCGGCGGCCGTGCTGATGCCCTACGCCCGCTTCTGGGAGGCGGCCAATCAGGTTCGATACGACATCGAAATATTGCGGCGGCGGTTCGATGCCTCGTTCGAGCAGGTCTGCCAGCGCCTGACCACGCTGCAGCGGCCGGGGGCGAAGGGGGTTCCCTTCTTCCTGATGCGGGTCGACAGCGCCGGCAACGTGTCCAAGCGCTTTTCCGGCGCCGGTTTCCATCTGGCGCGCTTCGGCGGCGGCTGCGCCCGCTGGATCGTCTACGAAGCCTTCCGCACGCCGGGAAAAATACACAGCCAGCTGGCCCAGATGCCCGACGGCACCACCTACTTCTCCATCGCCCGCACGGTGGTGAAGGCCGGCGGCGGCTTCCGCAGCCCGCCGCAGCAGTTCGCCATCGCGCTGGGTTGCGATCTCCAGCACGCGGCGCAGATCACCTATGCGGACGGTGTGGATCTGGAAAACACCGAGGCGGCAACGCCCATCGGTGTGAATTGCCGGCTTTGTCCGCGGCTGGATTGCTCGCAGCGCGCCTTCCCGCCGCTGAACCATCGCCTGATTGTCGATGAGAATCTGCGCGGTCTGTCGCCCTATCTCTTCGCTCCGCCGGCGGGAGAGTAAGGCGATTTATTTTGCGATATCGTCTTGTGGTAACCGAAAGGCCACAACAAAATTGTTGGTATAAATTAGTGGTCTGTTGACGAATTTGTTGTTAAAGAGATGTGCTGCAATGCGGCACGGCTTGGCTTCTGAAACGACACCGGCCACGGCATGCCGGTCACCGAAACGGACCTGCGGATTCCATGAGCAATCTGATTCATGAGCGCGTCCTGCGCGTTCACCACTGGACGGACACGCTGTTCAGCTTCACCACCACGCGCGATCCCTCGTTCCGTTTCGACCCCGGACAGTTCACCATGATCGGCCTGGAGGTGAACGGCCGGCCGCTGCTGCGCGCGTACAGCCTGGTCAGCGCCAGCTACGAGGAGACGCTGGAGTTCTTCTCGATCAAGGTGCAGGACGGCCCGCTGACCTCGCGCTTGCAGCACCTCAAGGAAGGCGACACGCTGCTGGTCAACCGCAAGGCGACGGGCACGCTGGTCACCGACAACCTGCTGCCGGGCCGCAACCTGTACCTGCTCAGCACCGGCACGGGCCTCGCCCCGTTCCTCAGCATCATCAAGGACCCGGAGATGTACGCCCGGTTCGACAAGGTGATCCTGACCCACACGACGCGTACGGTGGGCGAGCTGGCGTACGGCGACATCATCAACACCGTCCTGCCGGAGAACGAGTTCTTCGGCGAGGACGTGAAGCAGAAGCTGATCTATTACCCGACCGTGACGCGCGAGCCCTTCCGCAACCAGGGCCGCATCACCGACCTGATCCGCAACGGCAAGCTGTTCGCGGACGTCGGGCTGGCTCCCTTCGACCGCGAGGTCGACCGCGTGATGATCTGCGGCAGCCCCGCCATGCTCGACGAGACCAGCGGCATCATGGACGAGCTGGGCTTCTCCATGGGCCACAACGGCGAACCCGGTCATTACGTGATCGAAAAGGCTTTTGTGGAACGCTGAGAGGATTTGCCGGAATAAAGCGGGCCGCGGTTCGTTGATGGGACGTGACGATGGCACGTCATCAACTCCAGCCGGCCCGCCTGGGCCGGGTTGGTCCTTGACGGGCGCGCCTCCCTCGCGGGGGCGCGCCCGTTTTCCTTCCGGAACTGACCCGGTTCGCCAGACCGTTTTGCCGATCCCGCATTTGGTGTAGACATCCCCTCCATGCGCCTCATCACGATCCTCGCCGTGCTGCTCGTGGCCGGCCTCGCGAATTTTGCCGTCTGGTCGCTGCCGAACCAGCCGGTGCCGCTCGACCCGCCGCCCGGCGGCAAGCTGAAAAGCGTGTCCTTCGCGCCCTTCCGCGACGGCCAGAGCCCGCTGACGCAAAAATTCCCCAGCACCGAACAGATCGACGAGGATCTGGCCGCGCTCGCTCCCCAGGTGGCGGGGGTGCGCACCTACACCTCGCTGGAGGGGCTGGAGGTGGTGCCGGAACTGGCCCGCCGCCACGGCATCCAGGTCACCATGGGAGCGTGGCTGTCGTCGCGGCTGGACAAGAACGAGAAGGAGGTCGCCTCCCTCATCGACCTCGCCAACCGCTACCCGGACGTCATCACCCGCGTGATCGTCGGCAACGAGGTGCTGCTGCGCCGCGAGCTGACGCCCGAGCAGGTGGCCGGCTACATCGACCGCGTGAAGGCGGCGGTGAAGCAGCCGGTGTCCTACGCCGACGTCTGGGAATGGTGGCTGAAGTACCCGCAGATTGCGGACCACGTCGATTACCTGACCATCCACCTGCTGCCCTATTGGGAGGACGTGCCGACCGACGTGGCCGGCGCCATGGAGCGCATCCGCGGCAGCTACCGCACCATCGCCCAGCGCTTCCCCGGCAAGCCGATCCTGGTCGGCGAGACCGGCTGGCCGACCGAGGGCCGGTCGCGCGGCGCCGCGGTCACCGGGCTGGTCAACAAGGCCAAGTTCGTCAACGGCTTCGTCCGCCTCGCCGAGCAGGAAGGCTTCGACTACAACGTGATCGAGGCCTTCGACCAGGGCTGGAAGGCCAAGCTGGAGGGCACGGTGGGCGGCCACTGGGGCCTCTACACCGCCGACCGTCAGGCGAAGTTCGCCCTGGCCGGGCCGGTGGTGGAGAACCGGCAATGGCGGCTGCTGTTTGGCGTCTCCTCCGGCCTCGCCCTGGCGCTCGTCATCGGACTGACCCTGCGCGGCCGGCCGCTGACCGCCGGGGCCTTCGCCGCCCTGGCCTTCCTGGCGCAGGCGCTGTCCACCCTGTTCGTCCACGCCGTCTGGGGCGCGCTGCACGGCAAGCACTACCCGCAGGACGTGGCGCTGTCGGTCGTCATGCTGGCGGCGACCGCCGTCCTGTCGATGGCCGTCCTGCTGGCCGCCCGGCGGGCGCTGGGCAGCGGCGGTCTGGCGCTGGAGCCGCTGGCGCCGCTGCGCGGCCGTCCGGCGCTGTCGCGGCTGGAGACGGTGGGTAAGGCCGCCGCCGTGGTTCTCGCCCTGCTGGGGATCGTCTGGAGCGTCCTGATCGTCTTCGACGGGCGCTACCGCGATTTCCCCAACTGGTACTTCGCCCTGCCGGCGCTCGGCCTGCTGGCGCTCGGCGCCATGCGCGCCGCGCGGCGCCCGGAGGGCACGGGGGCGCTGGCCGCCTGGGGCATCGGCGGGCTGTTCCGCCCCGCCGTCCCGGCGGCCGATGCCCCGGCGGGCGGCCTGTGCGGCGCCGTCCGCCGCCTGCCGCTGGAGTCGGCGCTGGCCGCCCTGCTGCTGCTCGGCGCGCTGCTGACCGTCCTGGCGGAAGGCGTGGTGCCGATGGAGTCGCTGATCTACGGGCAGCTTCCTTTCATGGAGGCCCTGCACGAGGTCGTGTGGACCAGCCCGAACTGGGAAGCGCTGTCCTGGGCCGGGCTCCAGCTTCTGCTGGCGGTGCCCTACGCCGCCGCCGTCCTGGCCGCCCGCCGCGGCGAGGCCGCCCGCGCCGGCCATCACTGGGTCCGCATCGCCGGGCAATGACCGGCTCCCCCCTCTCCCGCTCGGTGTGGGGGAGGGGGCACGCCCCGCCTCAGGCCGCCTTCCCGCTCTTCCGACGGCCCAGATGCTCCGTGGTCCAGCGTTTGGGGTCGTGGAGGAAGGCGTGGATTTCGCCCTGGGCCTGGGCGTCCAAGTAATGGCCGCGGTTCGCCACCTCCAGCACGTCCCACCAGGTCGCCAGAGCGTGCATGGTGATGCCCAGCGGCGCCAGATGCTCCTGGATCTCGTCGAAGATCCCGTACTGGAACAGCACGAACAGGTCGCGCACGTCGCAGCCCGCCTCCTTCAGCGGCTGGGCGAAGCGGGCCTTGCGGTGACCGTCGGCGGCGATCTGCTCGACCAGCAGCACGCGCCAGCCCGGCTCCACCCGCCCTTCGATCCGGTGCTTGTAATCCTGCCCGCCCTCCGGCGCCTCCTTGCGCACGAAGACGAGGGGAAGGCCCATCCGGTCGGCGATCAGCGCGGCCCAGGGCACGCCGGCCCCCTCGGCGGCGGCGATGGCGTCCAATTCGCCGTCGCCGATCTCCTGCCCGATCATCCGCAGGGCGAAGTCGAGCACCTCGTCGCGCACCGCGGGGTAGGAGAGCAGCCGCCGCCCTTCCAGATGGACCGGGCTGACCAGCCCCGAGCCGTGGCGGCACAGATGGTCCGGGTCATACCGGACGCAGCCGGTCTCGATCAGATGGCGGGCCACGCCGATGGCCCCCTCGCGCAGCTCGATGTCCCAAGCGTCCGGTATCATGGCCTGCCCCCATCGTCTTTGCGTTGTTGTCGGCCTCGCGCCCTTCTCCCGATGATCCCCCGTTCGGGGCGGGCCGCAACCCCTCCACACGCGCCGGGACGGGCGCTTTTGCGGTAGCCGGAACGGGGGAAGACAACGCGCCGCAGCCCCCTGCCGCCTGCCGTCGTGTGCAACGGCTCACCAGGGCGGTTGACACGAACCGCGACAAACGTTGAAAAAGAGAATCGAATTGTAGCCATACAGCTTTGGCGAAGCGGGGCGGAGAGCGGCGATGTCGGACATCCAGGGCCGGGGCCAGGACGAGGACGATGAGCTGCTTTTCGCCGACGAGGATGCCCCGACCCCGCCGTCCGCCCCGTCGCGCGCCGCCGCGCCCTGGAAACTGCTGATCGTCGACGACGATCCGGAGGTGCACGCGATCACCCGAGTCGTGCTGAACGACGTGACCTTCGACGGTCGGCGGCTGCATTTCCTGTCCGCCCATTCGGGGGGCGAGGCGCGGGCGATCCTGAACGATCATCCCGACATCGCCGCCGTCCTGCTGGACGTGGTGATGGAGACGGAGGACGCCGGCCTGCGGCTGGTCCACCACATTCGGGAGGTGTTGGGCAACCGGCGGGTCCGCATCATCCTGCGCACCGGCCAGCCCGGCCAGGCGCCGGAACGGCAGGTGATCGTCAGCTACGACATCAACGACTACAAGGCCAAGAGCGAGCTGACCGCCCAGAAGCTGTTCACCACCACGGTGGCCGCCCTGCGCTCCTACCAGCACATCGACGCGATCGAGCGCAACCGGCAGGGGCTGGAAACGATCGTCGACGCCGCCGGCGCCCTGTTCGAGCAGCGCCGCATGGATCGCTTCGCCCTCGGCGTGGTGGAGCGGGTCGCCGCCTTGCTGCCGCGGGCGGCGGGCGCCTTTCTGTGCGCGGTTCCGTCCGGCCTGAATCCGGATGGCCGCCCCCGGGAGGCGGACGTGCTGTGCGGAACCGGCGTCTTCGCCAACGCCGTCGGCCAACCGGTCAGCGCCGTGCTGCCCGGCGCGGCCTGCGCCGACATCGCCGCCGCCCTCGCCTGCGGCCGCAGCCTGCACCGCGACGACCACAGCGTCGCGCTGTTCCAGACCCAGAGCCCAGGCCCCGGCGCGCTGTTCATCGGCGGGCACGGCGGCCTGCCCGAGGTCGAGCGGCGGCTGGTGGAGATCTTCTGCTCCCGGATGTCGGTCGGGTTCGACAACGTGTCCCTGTACGAGCAGCTCCGCCTCGCCCAGGTCGCCACGGTGCACGCCCTGGGCAAGCTGGCCGAATACAAGGACGAGGTGACCGGCGAGCATGTCCGGCGCATCGGCCGCTGGGCCACCGCCATCGCAAGGGAACTCCAGGCGCGGGGTGCCTGCGGCGGCGACGCCGACGACCTGTTCTGCGAGCTGATCGGGTTGGCCAGCATGCTGCACGACGTCGGCAAGGTCGCCATCCCCGACCGGATCCTGCGCAAGCCCGGCAAGCTCGACCCCGAGGAAATCATCCAGATGCGCGAGCACGCCACCATCGGCGGGCGCATCCTGCGCGACGCCTCCGGCCCGGTCGGCGGACGCAACTACCTGACGATGGGGGCGGAGATCGCCGAGAGCCACCACGAGAGGTTCGACGGCACCGGCTATCCCCATGGGCTGGCGGGCGACGCCATCCCGCTGTCGGGCCGCATCGTGGCGGTCGCCGACGTCTACGACGCCCTGCTGCACCGCCGCCCCTACAAGGAGGCGTGGGAACTGGAAGCGGTGATCGATCTGATCCGTGCCGAGTCGGGCCGCCACTTCGACCCGTGCGTCGTCGACGCCTTCGTCGCGGTCCTGGAGCGCGGCGGGCCGGAGGCGTAGCGGCCATCCCGGCTAGGGCGCGCTCCGGTTCGGCGGGTCAGGCCGGTTCGGGGACCCGGTCGCCGGCGACGATCCGGTTCTTGCCGGACTGCTTGGCCGCGTACATCCGCTGGTCGGCCAGATCGACCAGCTTTTCCCAATCCACCGGGCGGTCGTGGAGGTATTCGGCGAGGCCGATGCTGGCGGTCTGGGGGGTTCCGTCCGGGCGCTTGCCCAGCCCCCGCGCGTGCAGCCGTTCCACCGCGGTCAGGGCGCCCTCGCGGGACGTGTTGGGCATGATGACCACGAACTCCTCCCCGCCCCAGCGCACCAGCACGTCGGACTGGCGCAGCATGCCACGGATGGCCTCCGCCGACCGCCCGAGCTGCTTGTCGCCTTGGTCGTGGCCGAAGCGGTCGTTGATCGACTTGAAATTGTCCAGGTCGAAGAAGATCACCGACAGCGGGTGGTCCGAGCGCTGGGCGTGGGCGAACTGCAGCCGCAGCAGCTCCTCGCCGATGCGGCGGGAGAAGGCGCCGGTCAGCCCGTCGTGCGACGCCTGATCGACCAGGGCCATCATGAAGTGCAGCTGGCTCATCGCCGCCAGCGTCGCCACCACCATGATGAGCACCAGCAGCCACAGGGCGCCCAGGTAGGAGGGGAAGGGGAAGACCAGCGAGCCGTAGACACCGGCCAGCATGTGGGCCGCCAGCATCGGCGTCGCGAAGGCCAGCCCCTCCAGGGCGGTCAGCGGGAAGACGCTGAGCCCCGCCACCATCACGAAGGGCAGGAAGGCATAGCCGGCGGCCACCGCCAGCGCGCTTCCCGCGATCATGTCCTCGTTCAGCATGGGGTGCGAGGCGAGGAAGAAGATCGTCGGCACCGACAGCAGCAGGGCAAGCCCCCGCCACGCGCTGCCCATGTCGTCGCAGATCCGGTAGCCGAGCGCCAGCGCGCCGAAGGCGAAGCTGGACACCAGCCGCAGACCGGCGAGATAGCCCCACAACGGCCAGGGGAAGATGAAGACGTCGATGACGATCCACAGCGGCGTCAGCACGGCGAACACCGCCGCGACCATGCGGACGCGGGAATGGATCAGCACGGCCCGGCGACGCTGGATGATCGGGGTGTGTCCGCCCGGATGCATCAGGTCGCGCAACTGCTCGAAGGAGAGATCGCCGCTCACCGCCTGGAATGCCCTCTCCGCGAACCGTCTGAGGAGATTAAGCGCTTGTTGATACACGCGATGCCCCCCATCGGCAACGGCAATTGCTGTGATTTCCAGGGATACGTGCGTATGTCGTGCCGCCTGTGGCATCGACGCATATGTACGCGATTTTCGGGGACACTCTTCCCCCGGTCCCACCGCTGTCAACGCCGAAGTGGTCATACCACTGGGACAAAAGCACGCGGCGCCCATGAACAGGCCCGGCGCATGGGGAAAAAGCCCGGCATGAAAAAGGCCCGGCTGCGGGCCGGGCCTTTTTCACGGGTCGGAACGGCGGGACGGCGGTCAGTCCTTCAGGTCTTCCCACAGCTCCTTCACCTTGGCGAAGAAGCCCTCGGACTGCGGGTGGGAGCCTTCCTTGCCGGCGGTGTCGAACTCGCGCAGAAGCTCCTGCTGCTTCTTGGTCAGGTTGACCGGAGTCTCGACGACGGCCTGGATGTACATGTCGCCGCGCTGCTGGCTGCGCAGCACCGACATGCCCTTGCCCTTGATGCGGAACTGGTGGCCGGACTGGGTGCCCGGCGGGACCGTCACCTTGGTGCGGCTGCCCTCGATGGTCGGCACCTCCACCGTGCCGCCCAGCGCCGCGGTGGTCATCGGGATCGGCACCCGGCAATGGATGTTGGCGCCGTCGCGCTGGAAGATCGGGTGCGGCGCGATGGCCAGGAAGATGTAGAGGTCGCCCGGCGGCGCGCCGCGCAGGCCCGCCTCGCCCTCCCCGGCCAGGCGGATGCGCGTGCCGTCCTCCACGCCCGCGGGGATGTTAACCTGGAGGGTCTTCTCCTTGCGCAGGCGCCCGGCGCCGCCGCAGTTCTTGCAGGGGTCCTTGATGACGCGGCCCTGGCCGTGGCAGGCCGGGCAGGTGCGCTCGATGGTGAAGAAGCCCTGCTGGGCGCGCACCTTGCCATGGCCCTGGCAGGTCGGGCAGGTGACCGGCTGGGTCCCCGCCGCGGCACCCGAGCCGCTGCAGGAGTCGCAGGCGACCGTGGAGGGAACGCGGACGTTGGCCGTGGTGCCCTTGAAGGCCTCCTCCAGCCCGATCTCCAAATTGTAGCGCAGGTCCTGGCCGCGGCCCGACGCGGCACCGCCGCCGCGGCGCCCGCCCATGAACTCGCCGAACATCTCGTCGAAGATGTCGGCGAAGCCGCCGCCGCCGCCGCCGAAATCGAAGCCGCCGAAGCCGCCGCCGCCACCGCGCCCGTTCTCGAAAGCGCCGTGGCCGAAGCGGTCGTAGGCCGCGCGCTTCTGCTCGTCCTTCAGGACGTCGTAGGCTTCGTTGATTTCCTTGAACTTGTGCTCGGCGTCCTTGTCACCCTGGTTGCGGTCCGGGTGATACTGCATCGCCATCTTGCGGTACGCTTTTTTGATCTCGTCCGCGCTGGCGCCCTTCGCCACCCCGAGCAGTTCGTAATAGTCCTGTTTCGCCATGGGCCCCGACCGCCTTCACATTCAACAGACCAATCATATCTCCGGCCCGCCACCGCAGGACGGATGACGGGCCGGACGATACTGCATGGCGCCGGGTTCTCCCGGCTGTGACACCGGAGGCAACGGGCGGTTGCCCGACGATTGCCCCCGGTTCCGAACGCTTACGCCGACTTCTTCTTGTCGTCGTCCACTTCCTCGAAGTCGGCGTCGACCACGCCCGGCTCGTTCGGGGCGGCGCCCGCCGCGCCGGCGGCACCGGCGCCCGGGGCCTCGCCCTGGCCGGCCTTGTACATGGCCTCGCCCAGCTTCATCGACACCTGGGCCAGAGCCTCGGTCTTCGCCTTCACGGCCTCCAGGTCCTCGCCGTCCATGACCGACTTCAGCTCGGCCACGGCGGCCTCGGCGGCGGTCTTGTCGGCGGCCGGGATCTTGTCGCCGTTCTCCTTGATCGTCCGCTCGGTCGTGTGGATCAGCGCGTCGGCGTGGTTGCGGGCGTCCACCAGCTCGCGCCGCTTCTTGTCGTCGGCGGCGTGGGCTTCGGCGTCCTTGACCATCTTGTTGATGTCGGCGTCCGACAGGCCGCCCGAGGCCTGGATGCGGATCTGCTGCTCCTTGCCGGTGGCCTTGTCCTTCGCCGTGACGCTGACGATGCCGTTGGCGTCGATGTCGAAGGTCACCTCGACCTGCGGCACGCCGCGCGGGGCCGGCGGGATGCCGACGAGGTCGAACTGGCCGAGCAGCTTGTTGTCCGCCGCCATCTCGCGCTCGCCCTGGAAGACGCGGATGGTTACCGCGTTCTGGTTGTCCTCGGCGGTCGAGAAGGTCTGCGACTTCTTGGTCGGGATCGTCGTGTTGCGGTCGATCAGGCGGGTGAACACGCCGCCCAGCGTCTCGATGCCCAGGCTGAGCGGGGTCACGTCGAGCAGCAGGACGTCCTTGACCTCGCCCTTCAGCACGCCGCCCTGGATGGCGGCGCCGATGGCGACCACCTCGTCCGGGTTCACGCCGCGGTGCGGCTCACGGCCGAAGAACTGCTTCACCGCCTCGATGACCTTGGGCATGCGGGTCATGCCGCCGACCAGGATCACCTCGTCGATCTCGTTGGCCTTCAGGCCGGCGTCGCGCAGAGCGGCCTTGCAGGGCTCGATCGTGCGCTGGACCAGCTCGTCCACCAGGGCTTCCAGCTTGGCGCGGGTCAGCTTGACGTTCAGGTGCTTCGGGCCGGACTGGTCGGCGGTGATGAAGGGCAGGTTGACCTCGGTCTGCATGGCCGAGGACAGCTCGATCTTCGCCTTCTCGGCGGCTTCCTTCAGGCGCTGCAGGGCCAGACGGTCCTTGCGCAGGTCGATGCCCTGCTCCTTCTGGAACTCGTCGGCGAGGTAGTCGATGATGCGGGCGTCGAAGTCCTCACCGCCGAGGAAGGTGTCGCCGTTGGTCGACTTCACCTCGAACACGCCGTCGCCGATCTCCAGCACGGAGACGTCGAAGGTGCCGCCGCCCAGGTCGTAGACCGCGATGGTGCCGGCGCCCTTCTTCTCCATGCCGTAGGCCAGAGCGGCCGCCGTCGGCTCGTTGATGATGCGCAGCACTTCCAGGCCGGCGATCTTGCCGGCGTCCTTGGTCGCCTGCCGCTGGCTGTCGTTGAAGTAGGCCGGGACGGTGATGACCGCCTGGGTCACCTTCTCGCCCAGATAGTTCTCCGCCGTCTCCTTCATCTTCTGCAGGATGAAGGCGCTGATCTGCGACGGGCTGTACTTCTTGCCGACGGCCTCCACCCAGGCATCGCCGTTGTCGCCGGGGATGATCTTGTAGGGGACGAGGCCCTGGTCCTTCTTGGTCAGCGGATCGTCGTAGCGGCGGCCGATCAGACGCTTGATCGCGAAGAGGGTGTTCTCGGGGTTCGTCACCGCCTGACGCTTGGCCGGCTGGCCGACCAGACGCTCCGCGTTCTGCGCGAAGGCGACCATGGACGGCGTGGTGCGCGTGCCTTCGGCGTTCTCGATCACCTTGGCGCTGGAGCCTTCCATGACGGCCACGCAGGAGTTCGTGGTGCCGAGGTCGATGCCAATGACTTTGCTCATGTTCAGCCTCTGTTGTTCGGCAGATGCGTGGCGGCCCGTTTGGTCCGGCACCGCCGCGATCCCCTTGGGGTCGGTGGAACGGTTGGGTGGATTCACGTCTGTCGCCGGAGATATAGGCAGGTGCGTTTCGGGCTGCAACGTCCTGCTCCATCCGCCAACCGTCAAAAGACCAAAAGGTGACGTGCACACCGGGACATATCGTCGCGCCTGCGGCTTCGCGTCGCAAGTGAATACCGGGGTACTCAGAAGCATAAGGCGTGCAACCGCCCCTCTTTGCCCCCTTACCGTGCCGAAAGCGCTCTGTTACAGGGCTTTAACACAAGCAAAACCCCCGCAACCCAGCCATGTTAACTTTTCATTAACAAGTAATGGTGTGCATTTCAATGCACAATCAATTGCCGGTTGCCCTGTTTCTTTGTTGTCCGAAGATTCTAATCGTGGAGAATCGAAGGAAATATGATATATCCCTCCTGGTCAGGGGGCCGCTCTTGCTCGCAGGCATGGCTTTCCGAAGCGGGACCGTGTGCAGCATTCCATAGGGGGATCAAGATGATGGATGAACGGCGCGACATGGCTCTGGCCATCAAGTCCTGCCTCGACAGCCTTATGGACGACGCGACGAAGTGCGACCTGGACGATCTGGCGCGCTTCATCAGCCTGGCCGCCCTGGCGGCGGAGGAGGCGGCCATGGCCTTCGATCCGAAGGCGGCGCAGTTGAAGGCCCTGATGTCCGGCGGCGCCGGCCACTGCTGACCACCGGGCTCCTGACCGCCTGAGCGCCCGGACCGGTGCGGGAACGCCGGAGACGTCGGGCTCGGACAGCCAGACCGGAAAAGAGCCGGGAAAGACCCGGAAAAGAAAAAAGCCGCCCTCGACGGGGCGGCTTTCCTGTGTGCGGAGCCTGTCCCGGATCGTTCTACAGGATGTCCGCCGCGCGGATCGCCCCGTCGAGCAGCGCCAGCGTGTCGGCGCAGGACTCGTCGCCGTCCATCACCATGGGCAGGCGGTAGCTGAACATGGCCGCCGCGGCCTTGCCGTCGCGCTCCGCCCCGACCAGCCACAGGTAATGGGCGTCGGTGCCGCCGTCCTCCTCCGTCATCATCACCGCCTGGGCGAGCACGCCGTCGTCTCCCCAGGGCTCGACGATCCGGTCGCTGGCGCGCGGGTCGTCGGGGCGCACGAAGCGCAGTGCCATCTCGCGCAGCACCGCCACGGCGCCGTCCGGCCCGTCCTTGGGCGCCACCCGGTCGGTGACCAGCCGCAGCACGCCCCCCGCCGGGGCCGGCGGGTGGAAGGCGGCCACGGCGTGGCCCTCATGGTCCTCCACCTCCGGGCGCCAGCCGTCCGGCAGCCGGAACCTCACGACCCCTTCCCATTCCACGCTGTGCCCCGTCCCGTGGCCCGCTGCGTGGCCGTCCTGTGCGCCCGTCACGGCATCCTCCCCTGATCCTGTGCCGGCACTTTAGGCCGAAGCGCCGGCGAATCCAGCCTTGATCGCAGCCCGCCGAGCCACCATGGTCCGGCGATGATCGTTTCCGCCAGTTACAAGACCGACATTCCCGCCTTCTACGGGCGCTGGTTCCTGAACCGGCTGGAGGCCGGGCACTGCCGCATGGTCAATCCCTACGGCGGCCAGACCCACCGCATCGGCCTGACCCGCGCGGAAGTCGACGGCTTCGTCTTCTGGACCAAGAACCTCGGCCCCTTCCTGCCGGCGCTGGAGGAGGTGTCGGGGCGCGGCTTCCCCTTCGTCGTCCAGTACAGCGTCACCGGCCTGCCGGGCGCGCTGGAGCGCTCCGTCCCCGACGCGGAGCGCACGGTGGAGCACATGGCCCGGCTGCGCGACCGCTGGGGGCCGCGGACCGCCGTCTGGCGCTACGACCCCATTGTGACGGCAGACGCCACGCCGCCATCCTGGCACCGGGAGACCTTCGCCCGGCTGGCCGGCCGGATGCGCGGCCTGACCGACGAGGCGGTGGTGTCCTTCCTCCAGCCCTACCGCAAGACCGCGCGCAACCTCGACGCCGCCGGTGTGCCCTGGCGCGACCCGGACCCGGAGGAGAAGCGCGCCCTGCTGGCCGATCTGGCCGGAATCGCCGCGGAGCACGGCATGGCGCTGACTCTGTGCACCCAGCCGGAGCTGGCCGGCGTTCCCGGCACGGCGCCGGCCCGCTGCGTCGACGCGCAACGGCTGTCCGACGTGGCCGGTCGGCCCATCGGCGCCCGGACGAAGGGCAACCGGCCGGGCTGCCTGTGCGCGGAGAGCCGCGACATCGGGGAGTACGACACCTGCCCGCACGGCTGCGTCTACTGCTACGCCGTCGCCAACCGCGCCACCGCCCAGCGGCGCTTCGCCGCCCATGACCCGGCGGGCGAGTTCCTGTTCCCGAGGGCGCCGGCCTGACCGGAAGGGCAGGACCAAGGGCACCCGCCGCCTATGACGGAATCCTGCGGACTCGCGTTGCCCGCCCCCCTTGTCGCCTAACCCGAAACAGCAGCTTCGTCATATCCGCGCATCTCGAAGTGAATAGGCGCATCCGGACCGTTTATGACAGTAATTATTTCTCATACATCGCGTCCTATGGCCGCAAATGATTTCCCTGACAGTGAAATTTCGCAAAATCCTGCAATAATTTTAATGTTATTTTTTCCACCCCGTAGATTTTGATTTTTAATGTGGCACTATGCCCCGTCCATGGAAACCAGGGGGTTTCGGCCATGCTCGGCATTCTTCGGAAAGACCAAAAGACAACGCATAAGATCACGGCGCTGGACACCGTTCGCGCCAACATCATGATCGCCGACAATGATCTGAAGATCACTTACATCAATCCATCCGTCGCTTCGTTCCTTCGCCAAGCCGAAGCGGACCTGCGCAAGGAACTGCCGAACTTCAACGTCGACACTCTGGTCGGCAGCAAGATCGACGTGTTCCACAAGAATCCGGTGCATCAGCAGCGCATGCTGGGCGCCATGACGCGCCCGCACAGCGCCACCATCCGGGTCGGCAGCCACCAGTTCGACCTGCTGGTCTCCCCGCTGATGAAGGACGGGCGGCGCATCGGCTATGTCGTGGAATGGGCCGACGCCAAGGAGCGCCTGCTGAACCTGGACTATGCGTCCCAGATCGCGGCGATCCAGCGTTCCCAGGCGGTTATCGAGTTCGACACGGACGGCACCGTAAGGACCGCCAACGAGAATTTCCTGACCCTGTTCGGCTACGAGATGGCCGAGGTTCAGGGCCGTCATCACAGCCAGTTCGTCGAGCCTGAACAGCGGACGAGCCGGGAATACCGCGAATTCTGGGAATCCCTGCGGCGCGGGCAGTATCTGTCCGGCCAGCACCGCCGCATCGCCAAGGGCGGCAGGCAGCTTTGGATCGAGGGGTCCTACAACCCGATTATCGACGCGGGCGGCAAGGTCGTGAAGATCATGAAGATCGCCTCGGACGTCAGCGCGCAGATCACCCTGCTGAGCGATCTCAAGACGCTTCTCGACCGGAATTTCGGCGAGATCGATCTGGCCATGGCGCAGTCGTCCTCCGAGGTGCGGTCCGCGGCGCTCGCCGCCGAGCAGACCTCGGCCAACGTGCAGACGGTCGCCGCCAGCGCCGAGGAGTTGGCCGCCTCCATCGGCGAAATCGCGCAGAGCATGGCCAATTCGCGGACCGCCGCCGACACCGTCTACGACAAGGCGAACGCGGTCGGCGCCAACGCGGCGCGTCTGACCGACGCCGCCCAGTCGATGAACGGCATCGTCGGGCTGATCCAGAACATCGCCAGCCAGATCAACCTCCTGGCGCTGAACGCCACGATCGAGGCGGCGCGCGCCGGCGAGGCGGGCAAGGGTTTCGCGGTGGTCGCGTCGGAGGTCAAGAACCTCGCCAACCAGGCGGCCAAGGCCACCGAGCAGATCACCCGCGAGATCGACCTGATCCAGGCGACCTCCTCCGAAGTGGCCGGGGCGCTGGACGGCATCCGCACCGGCATCGAGACCGTGCGCTCCTTCGTCACCGCCACCGCCTCCGCCGTCGAGGAGCAGAACAGCGTGACCCAGAGCGTGTCCGGCAACATGCAGAGCGCCGCGACCTCCGTGCAGACGGCCTCCGCCAACATCGCCGGCATCTCCGGCGCGGTGTCGCAGATGGCCCAGGCGGTCGAGCGGACGCGCAGCGCCGCCGTCGTGCTGGTGCGGTGACCGGCGCCGGGCCAAGGGCGCCGAATTATGGGCAATGGGTTAAGGGCAGACCTTCTTCACGGTCTCGACCAGCTTGTCCGGGTTGAAGGGCTTGACCAGCCAGCCGGTGGCCCCGGCCTCGCGACCGGCCGTCTTCTTGGCGGGGTCGGCCTCGGTGGTCAGCAGCAGGACGGGGGTGGCACGGTTGAGCGCGCTGCCGCGGATGGCCCGGGTCAGGGCCAAACCGTCCATGCCCGGCATGTTCAGGTCGGTGATGATGCAGTCGAACTTCTGCCGGTTGACCTCCGCCAGACCGGCGGTGCCGTCCGCCGCCTCGGTGACGCCGTAGCCGGCGTTGCGCAGCGTGAAGGCGACCATGTCGCGGATGGTCTTGGAGTCGTCGACGGTCAGAATGGTCTTGGCCACGGGTCCGGTTCCCTGAATGGGCGGCGGCCCCGAACGGACAATTCACGGGGCGCCGCGAGACTCCCCGACGCGGATCGGGGTTGCGATGCGAATAGGCGAAGGAACCGCCCGGCGCAAGCCCTTCGGTGCGCAAGGGACCGCGGGCGGACGCCCCCGGGAAGACGGCGGGACGGAAAAAAAAGCGGCGCGCCGGACCATGCCGCCGCGCCGCCGCAAGAGACGTGCCTCCTGCCGTCCGTGAGGATGGTCAGGCTTTGGTATCGACGTGCTGGCCGCCCATGTCGTGAGGACCGGCCTTGGCGACGCCCACCATGGCCTCGCGCAGCAGGCGGCCGTGGATGGTGTAGCCGGGCTGGAGGACCTGCACGACGGTGCCGGCGGGCTTGCCGGTGTTCTCGATCTCGAACATCACCTGATGGAAGTTCGGGTCGAACAGCTCGCCGGTCGGGTCGATCTTTTTGATGCCCGCGCGCTCGAAGGCGGAGAAGAGCTGGCGCTCCGTCGCCTCAACGCCCACGGCGAGGCCCTTCAGCACGTCGTCGTTCTCGCGGCCCTCGGCGGGGACGGCCTCCAGCGCGCGGCGCAGGTTGTCGGCCACGGTGACCAGCTCCTTGGCGAAGCTGGACACGGCGAACTTGCTGGCGTCCTCGCGGTCGCGCTGGGCGCGGCGGCGGGTGTTCTCCACCTCGGCCATCTGGCGCAGCAGCTGGTCCTTCAGGCTGGCGACCTCGGCCTCAAGCTGGGCCACGCGATCCCCGGCACCGGCGTCCGCAGCCTTGTCCTGGGCGGCCTTGTCCTGGACGGCTTCGGTCTGCTCCACCTCAGCTTCGGCGGGCTTGTTCTGCTCTTCGCTCATGGCTCTCTCGTTGTCGTCTTGGGTCGTCGTCTGGTGGGGGATGGGTGAAGCGTTGCCAAGGGCGTCACCCGACAAGGCGGCTGATGACCTTGGCTGTATAATCCACAAGCGGGATGATCCGGGCATAATTGATGCGGGTCGGTCCGATCACGCCGATGGCCCCGATCACCTGCTCGCGGCTGTTCTGGAACGGCGAGATGATGAGCGAACAGCCGGAATGGCCGAACAGCACATTCTCCGCGCCGATGAAGATCTGCACCCCGTCGCCCTTCCCGGTGGCGTCGAGCAGGCGCAGCATGGTCTCCTTGGTCTCCAGCGCCTCGAACAGGGCGCGCACGCGCTCCAGGTCCGACAGGGCGGTGACGTCCTCCAGCAGCTTCGCCTGGCCGCGCACGATGAGCTGGCCGCTGTTCTGACCGCCGCTGCCCGCCCAGGTGGCGAGACCGGCGGAGACCACGCGCTGCGACAATTCGTCCAGTTCGGTCTTCTGGTCCTCGATCTCGCGCAGCACGGCCTGCCGCGCCTCGTCCAGCGTGCGGCCGACCAGCTTCGCGCTGAGGAAGTTCGACACCATCTGCAGCGTCGCGGCGGGCACGCCGACCGGCACCTCGATGACGCGGTTCTCGACCAGCCCGTCCTCGTTGACCAGCACGACCAGCGCCCGGCCGGGGGCCAGCGAGACGAACTCGATGTGCTTCAGCGGCCGGTCGGTCTTCGGCGCCACCACCAGCCCGGCGCAGTGCGACAGGCCGGACAGCAGGGTGGAGGCCTCACCCAGCACGTCCTGCAGCGACCGTCCGGAGGAGGCGCATTTGGCCTCGATGGAGCCGCGCTCGTCCTCGCTCAGGCTGCCGATCTCCAGCAGGCCGTTGACGAACAGGCGCAGCCCGGCCTCGGTCGGGATGCGGCCGGCGGAGGTGTGGGGGGCGTAGAGCAGCCCCTGCTCCTCCAGGTCGGCCATGACGTTGCGGATGGTCGCGGGCGACAGGGCCATGCCGAGCCTCCGCGAGATCGTGCGCGAGCCCACCGGCTCGCCGGTCGCCACATAGGCGTCGACGATCAGCCGGAAGATCTCGCGGGACCGTTGGTTCAGCTCGGTGATCATGGCGGGGCGGGAACCGGACGATGCTGTTGAGGCGCGAAAGGGGCGTCCCGAATTTAGGCAGGTGTCCGCGCCGAATCAACGTGCGCCCCGGTTGCGCGCTGGACGGCGGGGGCGGCGGACGCTAGCTTGCCGCCGATTTCAACAGATTCGCGGATCATGCCCGATGCGTCCCTCCGGCCGCGCCCACGACCAGTTGCGCACCATTTCCCTTGAGCCCCATTTCAGCAAGCACGCCGAGGGGTCCTGCCTGGTGCGTTTCGGCGACACGCACGTCCTGTGCACCGCCAGCGTGGACGAGGGCGTTCCCCGCTTCCTGAAGAACACCGGCCTCGGCTGGGTCACCGCCGAGTACGGCATGCTGCCGCGCTCCACCCACAGCCGCACCGACCGCGAGGCCGCCAAGGGCAAGCAGTCGGGCCGCACCCAGGAGATCCAGCGCCTGATCGGCCGCGCGCTGCGCGCCGTCACCGACCGCGCCGCCATGGGCGAGAAGCAGATCAAGATCGACTGCGATGTCATCCAGGCCGACGGCGGCACCCGCACCGCCGCCATCACCGGCAGCTTCGTCGCCCTGCATCTCGCCTTCCAGCATCTGATGCAGATCGGCGCGCTCAAGACCATGCCGCTGACCGACCATGTGGCCGCCGTCTCCTGCGGCATCTACAAGGACGCCAGCGTGCTGGACCTCGACTACGCTGAGGATTCGACCGCGCAGGCCGACGCCAACTTCGTGCTGACCGGCAACGGCGGCATCGTCGAGGTCCAGGGCACCGCCGAGGAGCGTCCCTTCAGCGAGCCGCAGTTCATGGAGCTGCTGGCGCTCGCCCGCAAGGGCATCAATGAGCTGGTGGCCTTGCAGAAGGCGGCGATCGCGGTGAAGTAAAGCGTCGCCCCCTCCCACCCGCTGCGCGGGCACCCTCCCCCGCCGCCGGCGGTGGAGGGGAACAGGCCTCCTCTCCCGCAAAGCGGGGGAGGGTCGGGGTGGGGGCAACCCGCTGTGACAGAAGGAACTCCCCATGACCACGCCTCCCCGCCGCTTCACGGGCGGCACGCTGGTGATCGCCAGCCACAACAAGGGCAAGGTCCGCGAGATCGCGGCGCTGCTCGGCCCCTACGCCGCCTCCTTCGTGTCCGCGGGCGAGCTTGGCCTGCCCGAGCCGGAGGAGACGGGGACCACCTTCATTGCGAACGCCGAGCTGAAAGCCCTGGCCGCCGCCAAGGCGGGGCACGTCGCGCTGGCCGACGACAGCGGGATGGTGGTGCCGGCGCTGAACGGCGATCCCGGCATCTACTCCGCCCGCTGGGCCGGTCCGGAAAAGGACTTCCAGATGGCCATGGGCAAGGTCGAGGACGGGCTCAAGGGCCAGACCGACCGCCGCGCCTGGTTCGTCTGCGCCCTGTCGCTGGCCTGGCCGGACGGCCATGTCGAGACGGTCGAGGGCCGCTGCCCCGGCACGCTGGTCTGGCCGCCGCGCGGCGCGCATGGTTTCGGTTACGATCCGATGTTCATGCCGGACGGTTACGACATCACCTTCGGCGAGATGGACCCGGCCAGGAAGCATGAGATGAGCCACCGGGCCGACGCCTTCCGCCAGCTTGTGGAGCGATGCTTCAAGTGACTCCTGATCCTGGCTTCGGGATCTACATCCACTGGCCCTTCTGCAAGGCGAAGTGCCCGTACTGCGACTTCAACAGCCACGTCCGCGACCGGGTCGAGCATGACCGCTGGCGCGCCGCGCTGGTGCGGGAGCTGGATCATTACGCGGACGCAACGCCCGGACGCCGGGTGACCTCGGTCTTCTTCGGGGGCGGCACGCCGTCGCTGATGGAGCCGGCGACGGTCGGCGCGGTGCTGGAGCGCATCGCCGCCCGCTGGACGGTGGGCGACGACCTGGAAGTGTCGCTGGAGGCCAACCCGACCTCCGTCGAGGCCGACAAGTTCCGCGCCTTCCGCGCCGCCGGTGTCAACCGCCTGTCGATGGGCATCCAGGCGCTGGACGACGCCGCGCTGACGTTCCTCGGCCGCCAGCACAGCGCGGCCGAGGCGACCGGGGCCATCGCTCTGGCCGCCCGCACCTTCCCCCGCTTCAGCTTCGACCTGATCTACGCCCGCCCCGGCCAGTCCGTCGCGGCGTGGGAGGCGGAGCTGACCCAAGCGCTCGACCACGCGGTCGGCCACCTGTCGGTCTACCAGCTGACCATCGAGGAGGGCACGGCCTTCTTCCCCCTGCACGCGCGGGGCGATCTGGTGCTGCCCGACGAGGATCTGGCCGGCGACCTCTACGAGGCGACGCAGAGCCTGCTCGACCGCGCCGGGCTGCCCGCCTACGAGATTTCCAACCACGCCCGCCCCGGCGAGGAGAGCCGCCACAACCTGACCTACTGGCGCTACGGCGATTACGTCGGCGTCGGTCCCGGCGCCCACGGCCGGCTGACGCTGGACGGCGAGAAATTCGCCACCCGCGCCCACCGCGCCCCGGAAATCTGGCTGGAGCGGGTGGAGCGCGACGGCCACGGCGCCGCCGCGCCCGAACCGGTCGCCCGCGAGTCGCGCGGGTCGGAGTTGCTGATGATGGGACTGCGCCTGCGCGAGGGGGTGGCCCGCGCCCGGCTGGTCGAGGAGACCGGCCGCGACCTCGACGGGCTGGTCGATCCCGCCGCGCTGGAGCGTCTGGTGGCCGGCGGCTTCCTGGAGGTCGGCAAGGAAACGTTGCGCGCCACGCACGAAGGGCGTCAGCGGTTGAACGCCGTCCTGGGATCTCTTCTCGCCTGACCGCGGCAATACCCGGAAACGTGGTGTGACAAAGGCGCCCAGTGCCCGGCGCGCCCTGCGTTTTTATACATCCGTTTATACGTTTCCTGTGACTGTCAGCCATCCTTGGAGTCCCGGCAAAGACAAGGGCAAGCAAACGCCGCTTGCCGGGACGCGGGGCAGGGCAGACAGTTGCAGGCAGACATTCCATGATCCTCACGAGGCTTTCCATTCGGGCCAAGCTGTGGGCGCTCGTCGTCGCGGCTTCGGTCGCGTCCTTCGCCATCGCCGGTGCCGGCCTTTACCTCAACTACAGCCGCATGCACGCCGACCGGCTGGAGACTCTGCACAGCATCGTGGAAACCGGGGTCACCCTGGCCACCACGCTGGAGGCGGAGGCGGCCGCCGGCAAGATCACCCGCGAGGAAGCGCAGGCCCGCTTCAAGGCCGCGGTGGCCGGCATCCGCTACGCCGGCGGCAAGGAGTATCTCTTCGCCCACACCATGGACGGCTACGGCTTCGCCCACGTCAACGCCAAGCTGATCGGCGCCGACGTCAAGCCGCTGAAGTCCGCCAACGGCGTCCACATGATCACGGAGTTCATCCGCATGGTCCGCGCCACCGGCGACGGGCTGCTGGAATACGACTGGCCGCGCACGGTCGGCGGCAACGATCTGGCGGTGAAGCTGGGCTATGTCCGCGGCTTCGAGCCGTGGAACATCTTTATCGGCAGCGGCATCTTCATCGACGACATCCGGGCCGCCTTCCTGGAGCAGCTGTGGACGCTGGCCGCAGTCATCCTGGTGTTGGCGGTGCCGGCCATCGGGCTGATCGCCTGGGTCGGCACCGACATCAGCCGGGTGCTGCGCGGGCTGGGCGCCAAGATGCGCTCGCTGGCCGACGGCGACCTGTCCACCCGCTTCCCCGAGGCGGAGCGCGGCGACGAGATCGGCGCCATGGCCAAGGCCGTGCTGGTCTTCCAGACCAACGCCCGCGACAAGCAGCGTCTGGAGGCCGAGCAGGCCGCGTCGGCCCAGCGCGCCGAAGAGGAGAAGCGCCGCGCCATGCTGGCCCTGGCCGCCAGCTTCGAGCAGAGCATCGGCGCCGTCGTCCGCACCGTCTCCGACGCGGCGGCGACCATGGAGGAGCGCGCGGCGGAGATGAACCGCGCCGCCGCCCAGACCGACGAGCTGGCGACCTCCGTCGCCGCGGCGACCGAGCAGACCTCCGCCAACGTGCAGACCGTGGCCGCCGCGTCGGAGGAACTGGCCGGCTCGATCCAGGAGATCAGCCGTCAGGTCGCCGAGTCGTCGCGCATCGCGGGTGAGGCGGTGACCCTCAGCGGCCGGGCCAACGACAAGGTCGGCGGGCTGGCCGAGGCGGTGCAGAAGATCGGCGCGGTGGTCCAGCTCATCAACGACATCGCCAGCCAGACCAACCTCCTGGCGCTCAACGCCACCATCGAGGCGGCCCGCGCCGGCGAGGCCGGCAAGGGCTTCGCCGTGGTGGCGTCGGAGGTCAAGGCGCTGGCCAACCAGACCGCCAAGGCCACCGAGGAGATCGCCGCCCAGGTCGCCAACATCCAGACGGTGACCGGCGATGCGGTCGGCGAGATCCAGGGCGTGACCCAAGTGATCCTGCGGGTGAACGAGATCGCCACCTCCATCGCCTCCGCGGTCGAGGAGCAGGGGGCGGCCACCCGCGAGATCAGCCGCAACGTCCAGGAGGCGGCGGGCGGCACGCAGGAGGTGTCGGCCAACATCACCGGCGTCACCGGTGCGGCGACCCGGAGCGGCGCCACCGCCCGCGACGTGCTGGAGATGTCGCGCCAGCTCGGCCACCAGCTCGACACGCTGCACCGCGAGGTCGGGGGCTTCCTTCAGCAGCTCCGCGCGGCGTAAGGTGGGGTAAACGGGACGGGAAAAGGGGTTGGGATGCGCATCAGTCTGGTGGTGGCCGCGGCGCGCAACGGCGTGATCGGCCGCAACGGCACCCTGCCCTGGACCCTGCCCGGTGACCTCAAGCGCTTCCGGGAGCTGACGATGGGCAAGCCGGTCCTGATGGGCCGGCGCACCTGGGAGTCGCTGCCCCGCAAGCCCCTGCCCGGCCGCGACAACCTGGTCGTCAGCCGCAGCGCCCCGCCGGGCGAGCGGGACGGGGCGCGCTGGTTCGGCGGCCTCGACGCGGCGCTGGACTGGTGCCGCGCCAGCGCTGTGCCGGAGGTCAGCGTGATCGGCGGCGCCGAGCTGTTCCGCGAAACCCTGCCGCTCGCCGACATCGTCCACCTGACCCGCGTCGAGCGGGATGTGGAGGGCGACACCGTCATGCCGCCGCTGGGGCCGGAGTGGGTGGAGACGGAGCGCGGCCCGTTGTTGAGCGAGAACGGGCTGGAGTACCGGTATCTGGACCTCGTGCGGCGCCCCGTCGGCGCTGGCCCGTGACGGGTCAGCCCAGCAGCGCCCGCACCCGCTCGGCGTCCTCCGGAGACGCCGGGTTGTAGACGAGCATCGTCAGGTCCGGGCGCCCGTCCACGGCGAAGGCCGAATATTCCAGCTCCAGGGTTCCCAGCGTGGGATGGCGCAGGCGCTTGATTCCCTCCCCGAAATGGCTCACGTCGTTCGCGGTCCACAGGGCGGCGAATTCCGGACTCTGGCGCGACAGATCCTCGACCAGGGCTTTCACCGCGTCGTCGGCACCGGCGCGCGCCGCGTCGGCGCGGAAGGCGCCGACGACGAAGCGCGCCACGCCCTCCCAATCGAACTGGGCGGCCCGCACGCGCGGGTCGCAGAAGATGAGCCGCAGAATGTTGCGCCGGGCCGCCGGCAGGGCGCCGTAATCGGTCAGCACCGCCGCTGCGGCGCGGTTCCAGGCGACGACGTCCCAGGTCGGCGTCTTGACCAGGGCGGGGCTGGGGTTCAGCGCGTCCAGCACGCGCTGCAGGCGCGGCGTGACCGCCTCCCCCACCGGATGGCGCAGCGTCGGCAAGCGGTTGAGGCCGAGGATGAAAAGATGCTCGCGCTCGGCGTCGGTGAGCATCAGGGCGCGGGCGATGCGCTCCAGCACGTCGGCGGACGGCGCTCCGCCGCGCCCCTGCTCCAGCCAGGTGTACCAGGTGGTGCTGATGTTCGCGCGCTGGGCGACCTCCTCGCGGCGCAGGCCACGGGTGCGCCGACGCTCCGCCGAAAAGCCGAAGGCCGCGGGATCGAGCTTCGCCCGGCGGTCCTTCAGGTAGGCGCCCAGCCGGCTCTCGCCGGAGCGGTGTCGCGCGGAACCGTTCTCCGTCATGGCGCGCCGGCCCGTCCTGTTGGTCATTATACCCCGATAACGTCACGACTTTACCAGGATAAGCTCCCGCCGGACAGTGGCCTCCACCATCACCGGAAGAGGTTTCCCCATGCGTGTCTTCGTCACCGGCGCCACCGGCTTCGTCGGCTCGGCCATCGTCCAGGACCTGCTCGCCAATGGACACCGGGTTCTCGGCCTTGCCCGCTCCGACGCGGCGGCGGCGGCCCTTGCCAGGGCTGGCGCGGAGGTCCACCGCGGCTCCCTCGACAATCCTGAAAGCCTGCGCGCCGGCGCCTCCACGGCCGACGGCGTGATCCACACCGCCTTCAACCATGACTTTTCGCGCTTCGCCGACAACTGCCGGGAGGACCATCGGGCGATCCTGGCGATGGGCGAGGCGCTGGAGGGCAGCGACCGCCCCCTGCTGGTGACGGCCGGCGCGGTCGTGGCCGCGCGCGGGCCGGTGGCGGTGGAGAGCGATCCGCACCGGCCGCCGTCCGACGCCCTGCCCCGCCGCACCGAACTCGCTGCCGAGGAGCTGGCCGCCCGCGGCGTCCGGGTCGGCGTCGTGCGTCTGCCGCCCTCGACCCACGGCGTCGGTGACCACGGCTTCGCGCGCATCCTGCACGACATCGCCCGCCGGACCGGAGTCTCGGCCTATGTCGGCGACGGCGGGAACCGTTGGCCGGCGGTGCACCGCCGCGATGCGGCGCGGCTGTACCGGCTGGCCCTGGAGGCCGGCGCCCTGGGCGGCCCGTTCCACGCCATCGCCGAGGAGGGCGTGCCGCTGCGCCACATTGCCGAGGCCATCGGCGCGCGGCTGGGCCTGCCCGTGGTGTCGAAGACGCCCGAGGAGGAGGCCGCCCATTTCGGGTGGTTCGCCTTCTTCGCCGGCATCGATTGCCCGACCTCCAGCGCCCACACCCGCGCCCTGCTGGGGTGGGAGCCGCGCGAGGCCGGCCTCCTCGCCGACCTTGGACAGCCCGGCTACTTCACGGACTGACCGGCCGGCGGAAGGGTGGTGGGGGCTTCGGCCCTCAGGCCCCCTTGTTCTCGCCCTTGTTTTCCCGGTGGCGGCGCTCGATGGCGTCCCACAGGGTGGCCTCCAGCGCCGACCCGTCGAGCCGGTTGATCTCCTGGATGCCGGTGGGCGAGGTCACGTTGATCTCGGTCATGTAGTCGCCGATCACGTCGATCCCGACGAAGACCAGACCCTTCGCGCGCAGCACCGGGCCGATGGCCTTGCAGATCTCCTGCTCGCGCGGGGTCAGCTCCGTCTTCTTGGCGCTGCCGCCGGCGTGGAAGTTGGCCCGGGCCTCGCCCTCCTGGGGCATGCGGCTGACCGCGCCGGCGGGCTCGCCGTCGATCAGGATGATGCGCTTGTCGCCCTGGCGGATCTCCGGCAGGTACTTCTGCACGATCACCGGCTCGCGGTAGAGCTGGGTGAACAGCTCCAGCAGCGAGCCCAGGTTTTCGTCGTCCGGCTTCAGGTGGAAGACGCCGGCCCCGCCGTTGCCGAACAGCGGCTTGACGATGATGTCCTTGTGCTGCGCCCGGAAGTCGAGGACGGCCTGCTTGTCGCTGGTGATCAGCGTCGGCGGCATCAGGTCGGGGAAATGGGTGACGAACAGCTTTTCCGGCGCGTTGCGCACCTCCGCCGGGTCGTTGAGCACCAGCACCTTGGGCTGGATGTGCTCCAGCATGTGGGTGGCGGTGATGTAAGCCATGTCGAAGGGCGGGTCCTGGCGCATCAGCACCACGTCCATGGTCGACAGGTCGACGATCCGCGGCTCGCCCAGCGTGTAGTGTGCGCCCTTCTGGCGGACCACGGTCATCTCGCGGACGCGGGCGGTCAGGACGTTGCCGGTCAGGCTGAGGTCGCGCGGGTGGTAGTGGTAGAGCGTGTGCCCGCGCTTCTGCGCCTCAAGCGCCATCATGAAGCTCGAGTCGGTGTCGATGTTGATGGACTCGATGGGGTCCATCTGGAAGGCGACGGCGAGGCTCATCCTGCGGGTCTCCGAAACGGGCTTTTGAAATGGGGTCAGTTCAGTTGGTTCTTGAGCTGCTGGATCAGCGCTGCGACCTGATGGCGGTGCCGTTCGCTGGCGGTCAACTCCAGGAAGCTCTCCAGCGCGGCGATGGCGGCGGCGAGGTTGCCGTTGTGGGCCTCCAGAAGGCCGGTCTCCCGCCACAGCGACGCCTCGGCCGGGGCGAACAGCCGCATCGCCTCCAGCACCTCCAGCGCGCGCGGCACGTCGCGGGCGGTCAGGTGGCGCAGCTTGATGTTGTTCTGGAGCCGCAGCAGGATCTCGCGGTTGGACACCGTCTGGTAATGGCCGGGCTCCAGCTCCGCGGCGCTGCCGGCGGTGGCCTTCAGCAGGTCGCGCAGGTCCACGGCGGTGCGCACCTGCCCCTCGTTGAAGGGGTCGAGGATGGCGCGGGCGCCGTCGGCCTCCAGCCGCACCAGGAAATGGCCGGGGAAGTTCAGCCCCAGCATCGTCCAGCCCTGCGAGCGGGCCGCGTGCAGGTACAGGATGCCCAGCGCCACCGGCAGGCCGCGGCGGCGGTCGATGACGCGGAGCAGGTTGGCGTTCTGCAAATCGTCGTAGGTCTCGTGATCGCCGGCGTAGCCGTGCCGCTCCACGATCACCTCGTGCAGCCAGGAGATGCGGGCCTCCAGCCCGTCGAGGGTGGGCGAGACGCGCTCCGCCAGATCGTGGGCGATGTCGGCGAGGTGACGGCGGTAGTCGGCCAGCGCGGCGCCCGGCACCTCCAGCGCGCCCAGCGCCAGGGCGGCTTCGGCCAGATCGATCTGCTCGTCCGGCTGCTGCCCCACGCGGCGCAGGATGTCACGGGCCTCGGCGCGGCTGGTCACGGGCGGCGTCCTTCCTTCTTCTTCAGCCTTCGCGTCAGGCCCGCCACGCGTCCGGGACGTGGCGCGGCCAGGACCAAGGGGTAACGAGCATGACGTCGAAGCGCAAGACATAGCCGGCATACCGCGGGTTGGCCCCCAGATAGGCGTGGGCGGCGCGGGCGAGGCGCCCCCGCTGGCGGGCGTTGACCGCCTCGTTCGCGGTGTCCCAGTCGCCGCGGGCCTTGACCTCGACGATCGCCAGAGTGTCGCCCCGCCGGGCCACGATGTCGATCTCTCCCATGGGTGTGCGCAGGCGGCTTTCCAGGATGCGGTAACCTTTCAGCCGGAGCGCCAGCCGGCAGAGCTGTTCGGCGTAGCGGCCGTAATTCTCGGCCCGGCGGCGCAGCGCGCCCGGCGCGCTCATGGTTTCCCCTCCCGCGCCAGTTCCAGCGCGCGGGCGTAGACGGTCCGCTTGTTCTGGCCGGTGCGGGCGGCCACGTCGGCGGCGGCGTCGCGGACCGACAGGCGGGTCAGCGCCTCGCGCAGCAGGGCGTCCACGTCGGCCTCGGTCGGGGTGTCCTCCGCGCCGGGCGGGCCGATGACCAGCACGACCTCGCCCTTCGGCGGGCCGGCCTCGGCGTAGTGGGCGGCCAGCTCCGGCAGGGTGCCGCGCCGCACCTCCTCGTAGAGCTTGGTCAGTTCCCGCGCCACGGCGGCCTCCCGCGCGCCGAGGATGTCGGCGAGATCGGCCAGCGACTCGGGCAGGCGCTGCGGCGATTCGAAGAAGACCAGCGTGGCCGGAACGCCCTTCAGCTCACCCGCGGCGGCGCGCCGGGCGCTGCTCTTGTTCGGCAGGAAGCCGGCGAACAGGAAGCGGTCGGTGGGCAGGCCGGACAGCACCAGCGCCGCCAGCGGGGCGGAGGCGCCGGGCAGCGTGGTGACCGCCACCCCCTCCGCCACGCACTCGCGCACCAGCTTGTAGCCGGGGTCGGAGACCAGCGGCGTGCCGGCGTCGGTGACCAGCGCGATGGACTCGCCCGCTTTCATGCGGCCGATCAGGACCGGACGCATCTTCGCCGCGTTGTGTTCATGATAGGAGACGAAGGGCGTGTGGATGCCATGGATGCCCATCAGCTTCGCCGTCACCCGCGTGTCCTCGCAGGCGATGGCGTCGGCGCGGCGCAGCGTGTCGAGCGCGCGCAGCGTGATGTCGGCGGCGTTGCCGATGGGGGTGGCGACCACATAAAGGCCGGCGCCGAGTTTACTTGCGGCCCTCGGCTCGCTACCTTCAGCGTCACCAGAGACGCCGGGCCCGGAAACGGGCTCGGGCGCCGGACCGGATGTGGAGATCGTTGGTGGCACGCTTGACGACACCTTTCTCGCGCGCTTGGGGGCAGCGGGCTGCCGCCGCCCTGTTGGTTGCCGGCGCGCTTTCGGCCTGCTCGACTGTAAAGGCCCCGGCGCCGCCGACTCAAGCGCCGCAAGCGCCCGTCGCCGCCGTTCCGGCCGCCCCGCAGAGCTTGAAGGTGGCGATCCTGCTGCCGCTGTCCGGGTCCAGCGCCGCCATCGGGCAGGCCATGCTGGAGTCGGCGCAGATGGCGCTGTTCGATCTGGCCGGCGACCGCTTCGAGCTGCTGCCCCGCGACACCAAGGGCACGCCCTCCGGCGCCGCTGACGCGGCGCGGCAGGCGATCGCCGAGGGGGCGAGCCTGATCCTCGGCCCGCTGTTCGCCGCCGATGTGGCGGCGGTGAAGCCGGTCGCCCAGTCCGCGGGCGTGGACGTGCTGGCCTTCACCAACGACTGGACGCAGGCCGGCAACGGCACCTATGTGCTGGGCTTCGTGCCCGCCGATCAGGTGACCCGGGTGATCGGCTTCGCCCGCTCGCGCGGTGCGACGCGCTACGTCGCGCTGGTCCCGCGCACCGCCTACGGCGACGCCGTGGTCAACGCCGTGCAGACGGCCTCGCGCCAGTTCGGCGGGCAGGTGGCGCAGGTCGAGCGCTACGACCCGGCGGTGACCGACCTCGCCCAGCCGGCGCGGCAGGTGACCCAGGCCGGCGTGCAGCCACAGGCGGTCATGCTGGCCGAAGGCGGGCCGCGCGCCCAGGGTCTGGCGTCGGCGCTGTCCGCCAACGGGCTGAACACCCAGCAGGTCAAGCTGCTCGGCACCGGCCTGTGGGACGAGCCCGGCCTGGGCCAGGAACCCGCCCTGGCCGGCGCCTGGTTCGCCGCCCCGGCCCCGCAGAGCCGCGCCGACTTCGAGGCGCGCTTCGAGAGGACCTATGGGCGCAAGCCGCCGCGCATCGCCACCCTGTCCTACGACGCCACGGCCATCGCCGCGGTGCTGGCCAAGATGCCCGACGCGGCGGGCCGCTTCGACCGCGCGGCGCTGAACAACCCCAACGGCTTCGAAGGCATGGACGGCATCTTCCGCCTGCGCGCGGACGGCGTCGTGGAGCGCGGTCTGGCCGTCCTGGAGGTCACCCCCGGCGGACCCCGCGTGATCGATCCCGCCCCGTCCAGCTTCGACGTGCTGGGCCAGTGAGGTCAGTGTGGGTTCAGGGCTGTGAGTTCTGACAACGAAGGCGCGAAGGCCGTGTGACGGCCTTCGCGCCTTCGTGTCCTTGCGGTGAACCGCGGACTTATCCGTGCAGCTTCGCCAGACGGCGGGCGTTGGCGCGGACGGTGCGGTAGGCGGGGGTCATGCCGGCCTGGGTCAGGGCGGTGGCCGACTCGACCATGTAGAGCGCGGCGTGGATGCCGGCCTCGACCGTCTCGGTGACGGTGCGGCGCTGCAGTTCCATCAGGTCGGCGGGGTTGCGGCACTGGCCGAGGCCGGTCACCATCACCATGGCGGCCTGGAGCTGGCCCTGCATGAGGGTCATCCAGGCCTGCTGCATCTCGCCGATGCCCTTGGCGACGGCGTGGGTGGCCTCGACCATCGCCTCCACCTTTTCGGAGCCCATGCGGACGAACTCCGGGTTGGCGAGGTCTATGGGATTGTTCATGGCCGCCGCCATCATCGCGGTGCGGTAGCCGATCGTCTGGGCCGCCGCCACCCCCATCTCGCCCGTCTTGACGCCGGTCCGGGTCAGATCGCCCGCCACCGTCAGAAGGCGTTGCGTCGGTTCGCCGTTGCCGGCCTTGCGTCTCGCCATTCGCTCCACCTCACCAAAGGACCCGACCGGAGCGGAAGCCCCGGCCAAGCCGAAAAAACTGTGACCCGGACGCCAACGCTGCACTGCAGCATTTGGTTCCGGGTCCAGTCTTTACAGGGAAGCGAGCGCCCGGTCGAGATCTTCAACGATGTCCTGGGCGTCCTCCAGCCCGACGGACAGGCGGAGCAGGTTGGGACGGATGTTCGCCGCCGCCTTCTCCTCGACCGTCAGCTTGGAGTGGGTGGTGGTGTCGGGGTGGGTGATCAGGCTCTTGGAATCGCCCAGGTTGTTGGAGATCATCACCATCCGCAGGTCGTTCAGGGCGCGGAAGGCCTCCTCCTTGCCGCCCTTCAGGAAGATCGACAGCATGGTGCCGCCGCCGGTCATCTGGCTGCGGCAGAGATCGTGCTGCGGGTGGCTGGCCAGGCCCGGATAGAGCACCCGCTCCACCTTCGCGTGGCCTTCCAGGAACTCCGCCACCGTCAGGGCCGACGCGCTCTGCGCCGACACGCGCAGCTCCAGCGTCTCCAGCCCCTTCAGCAGAAGCCAGGCGTTGAAGGGCGAGATGGTCGGGCCGGTGTGGCGCAGATAGGGGTGGATCACCTCCGACCCGTACTGCTTGTCGCTGGTCAGGATGATGCCGCCCAGACAGCGGCCTTGGCCGTCGATGTGCTTGGTCGCCGAATAGACGACAACGTCGGCCCCCATCTCGAACGGGCGCTGCAGCACCGGCGTGGCGAAGGCGTTGTCGACCACCACCTTGGCCCCGGCCTTGTGGGCGAGGGCGCTGACGGCGCGCAGGTCGACGACCTCCAGCCCCGGGTTGCTGGGCGTCTCCAGGAAGACGACCTTGGTCGGCTTGGCCAGCGCCTCTTCCCACTGGGACAGGTCGGTGCCGTCGACGAAGACCGCCTCGACCCCGAAGCGGGCCGACAGCTCCTTGATCACCCAGTAGCAGGAGATGAACAGCGAGCGCGGCGCCACGATGCGGTCGCCGGTGCGCAGGTTCGACCACAGGGCGCCATGAACCGCGGCCATGCCGCTGGTCGTGGCGTAGGCCCAGGCCGCCCCCTCATACTCGCACAGCCGGTCCTCGAACATCGCCGTGGTCGGGTTGCGGAAGCGCGAATAGACGTGGCGGGAGCCATCGTTGACGAAGGCGCTCTCCGCCTCCTCCGCCGAGCCGTAGACGAAGCCGGAGGTCTGATAGAGCGCCTCGCAGGTCTCGTCGAAGGACGAGCGGCGGACGCCGCCATGGACCAGACGGGAGCGCGGGCGAAGCCCCGCGACGTTCGGATTGCGATGATCGGTGCGCGCCATGGCCGCTTTGTCTCCTCTGTCCGCCGGCGGGGCAGACCGGCAAAACAAAAAACGCCCCGACCGATCGGGTCGAGGCGCGGACGCGGCTCGGACCTTTTTAGCGGGTTGTTTTACGTGGCCCGCAAGCCGGTCGACCAAATCACCACGTACCCCCGCTTGTAGGACCGCAGCGGTGCGCCGTCAAGGGACAAGGAGCTGTGATAAAACGGGGCCGCCCTGCGTCAACATCGCGCAGGACCCGATGCCGCCGCCCGCTTGCCCGGCGAAGGCCCGGACCGGATCATGGCCGCCGGACGTCGGAAAGGGATGCGGGCCGTGCAGTATCGCAAGGAACAGGAGCGGCACTTCGCCCGTCTGGTGCTCACCGGGCGCTTCACCAGCCAGGACGCCGGCCCGGTGCGGCAGGCCATCGCCGACGTGAAGAACGGGACGGAGCGCCGTTACCTCCTCGACCTGACCGGGCTGGAGTTCATCGACAGCGCCGGCATCGGCCTGCTGCTGGTGATGAACGGCGAGGCCCTGTCGGCGGGCAAGGCCCTGTCCCTGCTCTGCGCCTCCGGGCAGGTGCGCAAGGTGGTGGACCTGACCCGCATCGCCATGATCATCCCGGTGCACGAGACGGTGGCCGACTACATCGCCGCCAGCGTGCCCGAGGCCCTGCTGGCCGCCACCCACCCCTGCGCACCGGGCGAGGACCCGATGGCCGTCGCCGCCCGCGCGCTGCACGCCAAGCCGCTCCTGCCGCCCGCGACCGTGCCGCCGGACAGGGCCAAGGGGGACGGCGCTTCCGGATAGGTCGCTCGCAGGGCTGGTGCGGGCTTCCCATCTGTAGCTTTCGACAGATCCCGTTCCGCGTTGGGGGGAGGCACCGAATGGTTCATCTGCACAAGTCGCTGGAATCCGAAGCGTCGAAGGCCGCCGAACGGGAGGGCCGCTCGCTCGACCAGTTCGTGAACGAGGCGGTGGAGGAGAAGCTGCGCCACGCGCACCGCCCCATCGACCAACGCCCTATCGCCCAACGTCATGTCACCCCCATCCACGACCGCGGCGCCCCGCTGGACGAGGATGCCGTAGAGCGGGCGTAGCGCCCATGGGATGGGATTGCGGCGGCTGTGGTTCGGCGCTATAATTCTCGCACCAGTGGTCAATAGACGACACCTCCGGTACCGCGCGTTCGGAAAGGCCGATGGCCGGAACGGCGTGCACACGAAAAGAGGGGCGGCGTTGCAGCGCCGCCCCTCCGTCGTCTGGAGTCACAGCACGGCGACGAGCAGCGCGAGGATCGCGACGACCGTCTGAATGACCGTGCAGATCACCAGCACCTTACCAGGGGTCAATAAACACACCCCCTTCCCGCCGCTTGGATGACAACGCCCCTTCCCCATGGGACGGAACGCTGCGGCGGCGGGCTTTCATACAACGGCGTGTATATCTTCGCAAATATTCCCGTTTATGAGAGCAGACCCCGCAACCGGTACAACTCGTCGAGCGCCTGACGCGGCGTCAGGCTGTCCGGGTCGATGGACGCCAGCGCCTCCTCCACCCGCGACGGTTCCGGCGGGGCGGCGGGCGCCGACACCGCGGGGGCCGGCGGCGGGCGCTTCAGGGCGGCGCTGAACAGCGGCAGGTCCTCGGCCAAGCGGTGGATGGCCGCGTTCTGGTCGCCCGATTCCAGGATGGTCAGCACCTCCTCGGCGCGGCCGACCACGGCGCCGGGCAGCCCGGCCAGCTTCGCCACATGGATGCCGTAGCTGCGGTCCGCCGCTCCCGCCGTCACCTCGTGCAGGAAGACGACGTCGCCCTGCCATTCCTTGATGCGCATGGTGTGGCAGGACAGGCCCGGCAGCTTGCCGGCCAGCATGGTCAGCTCGTGGTAGTGGGTGGCGAACAGCGCGCGGCAGCGGTTGACGTCGTGCAGGTGCTCCACGCAGGCCCAGGCGATGGACAGGCCGTCGAAGGTCGCGGTGCCGCGCCCGATCTCGTCCAGGATGACCAGGGCGCGGTCGCCGGACTGGTTCAGGATGGCCGCGGTCTCCACCATCTCCACCATGAAGGTGGAGCGGCCGCGCGCCAGATCGTCGGCCGCGCCCACGCGGCTGTAGAGCCGGTCCACCACGCCGATGTGGGCGCTCTCCGCCGGCACGAAGCTGCCCATCTGCGCCAGCACGGCGATCAGCGCGTTCTGGCGCAGGAAGGTCGATTTACCGGCCATGTTCGGGCCGGTCAGCAGCCACAGCCGGTTGTCCGGGGCGAGGTCGCAGTCGTTGGCCACGAACGGCCCGGCGTTGGCGGCGTCGAGCACCGCCTCCACCACCGGGTGCCGCCCGCCCTTGATCGAAAAGGCGAGGCTGCCGTCCACCACCGGCCGGCGGTAGCGCCGCTCCGCCGCCAGCTCGGCCAGCGAGGCGGCGACATCCAGAGCGGCCAGCGCGTGGGCCGCCTGGGCGATGGCCTCGGCGCGGCTGGTCACCTCCTCCACGAGGTCGTTGAACAGCTCCAGCTCCACGGCCAGCGCCTTGTCGGCGGCCTCGGAGATGCGGCGCTCCAGGTCCGACAGCTCGACCGTGCCGAAGCGCACGGCGTTCGCCATGGTCTGGCGGTGCATGAAGACCTCGCGCCCCTTCTCGGACATCAGCTTGTCCGCGTGGGTCGCCGTCACCTCGATGTGATAGCCGAGCACGTTGTTGTGCTTGATCTTCAACGCCGGCACCCCGGCGATGCCGGCGTATTTGACCTGAAGCCCGGCGATCAGCCGCCGGCTCTCGTCGCGCAGCGTCACCAGCTCGTCCAGCGCGTAGGAGTAGTCGCGCGCGATGAAGCCGCCGTCGCGGGCGAGCAGCGGCAGCTCCGGCGCCAGCGCCTGGGTCAATTGCTGGACCAGCTCGCTGTGCTCGCCCAGCCCCTTGGCCACGGCGCCCAACCCGTCGGGCAGCGGGCCGCCGGGATGGCCGTTCAGCAGCAGGCGGATGGCCGAGGCCTGGGCCAGACCGTCGCGCACGGCCGCGAGGTCGCGCGGGCCGCCGCGCCCCAGCGTCAGGCGGGACAGCGCGCGCTCCAGGTCCGGGCAGCGGCGCAGCGCCTCGCGCAGGTCGCCGCGCAGCCGCTCCTCGTTCAGCGCGAACTCGACCATGTCCAGCCGCTTGGCGATGGCCGCGGGGTTGGTCAGCGGCGCCGAGAGCTGGGCGGCGAGCAGGCGCGCCCCCGCCCCGGTCACCGTGCGGTCGATGGTGGCGAGCAGGCTGCCGCGCCGGTCGCCGGTCAGGGTGCGGGTCAGCTCCAGGTTGCGGCGGGTCGCCGCGTCGATCTCCATGACGGCGCCGGGGCCGAGCCGGCGCGGCGGCGACAGGCGCGGCACGCGGCCCTTCTGCGTCAGCTCCACATAGGCGACCAGCGCACCGGCCGCCGCCACCTCGGCGCGGGAGAACTGGCCGTAGGCGTCCAGCGTGCCGACGCCGTAGAGGGTGAGCAGCCGCTGCCGCCCGTTCTCGCTGTCGAAGCGCGGGGTCGGCTGCACGGTCAGGCGCGACTTCCACTCGCCCCACAGCTCGTAGAGGTCGGGGCTCTGGCACAGCTTCTCGGAGACCAGCACCTCCTGCGGGTCGAGGCGGCCGAGCGCGGCGCCAAGGCCGGCGCGCTCCACCGGCTGCACGACCAGCTCGCCGGTGGACAGCTCCAGCCAGGCCAGCCCAAGGCCGCCCGCCGCTTCCGCCACCGCGGCCAGCCAGTTGGAGGCGCGGGAGTCGAGCAGGCTGTCCTCGGTCAGCGTGCCGGGGGTGACGATGCGGATGACGCCGCGCTTCACCACCGACTTGCTGCCGCGCTTCTTGGCCTCCGCCGGGTCCTCCATCTGCTCGCAGATGGCGACGCGGAAGCCCTGGCGGATCAGGCGCTGCAGGTAGGATTCATGGCTGTGGACCGGGACGCCGCACATCGGGATGTCCTCGCCCAGATGCTGGCCGCGCTTGGTCAGCGCGATGTCCAGCGTCCGGGCGGCGTTTACGGCGTCCTCGAAGAACATCTCGTAGAAATCGCCCATCCGGTAGAACAGGAGGCAGTCGGGATGGGCCTGCTTGATCTCCAGATACTGCGCCATCATCGGGGTGGCATCGGGGGGGATGGCGGCGGGCGAAATGGCGGCGGGCGCGTCGGACACGGGTCTTCAACCGGTTGCGTTGTGACGGGCAAGGTCGGGACCGCACCCTAGCACGCCCGCGCTGGTGCCGCGATGACCGCTTCGTTAGACTGTTCCATGCCCGTAGAACGAGCAAGCCGAAGCCGAAGGAGACCGCTGTGACGCAAGCGCCCGACAACACTGATGGCCGGACCACGGCCGGCCAGGACACCGTCCGGGAGGTGCGCGAGGTCGTCGCCCTGTTCAAGACCCGCGCGGCGTTCGACAAGGCCGTGGCCGCCCTTCTCGACGCCGGCTTCGACCGCGACGACCTGTCGGTGCTGGCCAGCCACACCTCGCTGGAGGCCGCCGACCAGCGCCCGCAGGCCCCGTCGGACGAGGCGCTGACCGGGCTGGTGGGCGAGCTGAAATACGCCTTCCCCCTGACCACCGCCGGGCTTCTCGCCATCGTCGGCGGCCCCATCGCCGCGCCGCTGGCCGCCCTCGTCGCCGCCGGCCTGGGCGGCGTCGCCATCAAGGATTACCTGGACGAGCTGACCAGCCACCCCGACACCGACGAATTCGGCCGCGCGCTGGAGGCCGGCGGCGTCATCCTGTGGGTGCGCACCGCCGAGGTGGAGGACGAGGTGGAGGCCGCCGAGATTCTCGAAGGAAACGGCGGCGCCAACATCCACCTGTCGGTGCGCGAGGAGTAGGCGGGGAAGGACCGGCCGGCCGTCAGGCGGCGCAGGCGCGCCAGTCGCCTCCGCCGCCGACCACGGTCAGCCCGCGCAGGCGGAACTGCGCCCGCACCACCGCGGCCCAGCCCTTGCGGATCTGGGCGATCTTGACGGCGTCGGACGCCTTGGCGTCGGTGGTGGTGCCGCAGATCTCGAACAGGAGCGCGTCGCCGATGGAGCCGGGGCACAGCGCCAGGGCGTGCACCAGCCAGGCCATCAGCTCGGCCGGGGTGTGGCGCGGCAGGCCGCGCTCCGCCAGGGTCAGGGCGTTGCCGAGGTTCGCCAGCTCCCGCCGTGCCGTTCCGGGGTTCGGGATCATCAAGGGTCTCCCTCGCGCGTGTCTCACGGAACGACTCCTTACCTCTTTGGACTGGAGCGCGTCAGTGACGGCCGTCACAGCACAACCGTCACAGCACAGCCGCCATGGCACTGCCGTCCCTGCGGCGCTCCGAATGGGATCATGCAGGAAACAGACGGCAGCCTCTTTTGGTGTGCCGCGTGCGAATTATCGTCTTTCCCGTTATAGTCGGTACGCCGCACGGTCCGTCGCACCCCTCGCATCCCTGGGAAGGCTCACGTTTTGCCGATGCTCTCCACCCGCGCCGCCTCAGCCGACGCGTCCGACGCCAAGGACGCCGGCACCGCCAACATTCCCAACAAGCGCGCGATCCTGTCCCGGCGCAAGCTGGCGGAGGACCTGGAGACGCTGGTGGCGCAGCATGGGACCGGCGACAAGCTGCGCCCCGCCCTGATCGCCCGGCTGCGCGGCGCGCTGAACGACGGGCGGGCGGAGGTGCGCGCCCGCTTCGAGGCCAAGGGATCGGGCGAGGACTGCGTGCGGCAGAACTGCTACCTCGCCGACGGGGTGGTGCGCTCGCTGGCCGACCTCACGGTCACCCACATCTTCCCCTCGCCCAACCCGACCTCCGGCGAGGTGTTCGACATCGTCGCCACCGGCGGCTACGGCCGGGGCGAGCTGGCGCCCTTCTCCGACATCGACCTGCTGTTCCTGCTGCCCTACAAGCGCACCCCGCGGGTGGAGCAGGTGGTGGAGTACATGCTCTACATCCTGTGGGACCTCGGGCTGAAGGTCGGCCACGCGGTGCGCAGCGTCGACGACTGCATCCGCCAGTCCAAGGCCGACGTCACCATCCGCACGGCCATCCTGGAGGCCCGCTACCTCTGGGGTCCGCGCAAGCTCTTCACCGAACTCCGCCGCCGCTACGACCGCGAGGTGGTGGCCGGTACCGGGCCGGAATTCGTCGAGGCCAAGCTGGCCGAGCGCGACAACCGCCACCAGAAGCTGGGCGACAGCCGCTACGTGCTGGAACCCAACCTGAAGGACGGCAAGGGCGGCCTGCGCGACCTGCAGACCCTCTTCTGGATCGCCAAGTACCTGTACCGCGTGGAGGACGTCGACGATTTGGTCGGCAAGAAGGTGCTTCTGCCGGAGGAGGCGCAGCGCTTCGCCAAGGCGCAGAACTTCCTGTGGACCGCGCGCTGCCACCTGCACTACCTGACCGGGCGCATGGAGGACCGGCTGACCTTCGACGTGCAGACGTCGATCGGCAACCGCATGGGCTACACCGACCACGCCGGGACCAAGGGCGTGGAACGCTTCATGAAGCATTACTTCCTGGTCGCCAAGGACGTGGGCGACCTGACCCGCATCTTCTGCGCGGCGCTGGAGGCGGAATCGAAGCGCCCGCCCAAGTTCAACATCCTGCGGCTGGCGGCGCTGGCCCGCCGCAAGGACGTGGACGGCTTCGTGGTGGACGGCGAACGGCTGAACGTGCGCAACGACCGCCAGTTCAAGGACGAGCCGCTGGACATGATCCGGCTGTTCCACACCGCCCAGCAGAACGACATCGACATCCACCCCAACGCGCTGCGCGCCATCACGCGCTCGCTGTCGGTGGTCGGGCCGAAGCTGCGCGCCGACCCGGAGGCCAACCGGCTGTTCCTGGAGATCCTGACCGGCCGCAAGGACCCTGAGATCACGCTGCGCCGCATGAACGAGGCCGGGGTGCTGGCCCGCTTCATCCCCGACTTCGGCCGGGTGGTCGCGCAGATGCAGTACGACATGTACCATGTCTACACGGTGGACGAGCACACGCTGTTCGCTCTCGGCATCCTGCACAAGATCGAGACGGGCGAACTGACCGACGAGCTGCCGCTGTCGTCGGAGGTGATCCACAAGGTGGTGTCGCGGCGCGCGCTCTACGTCGCCGTGCTGCTGCACGACATCGCCAAGGGCCGCGGCGGCGACCATTCCATCCTCGGCGCGCGGGTGGCGGAGAAGCTGTGCCCGCGGCTCGGCCTGACGGCGGAGGAGACGGAGACGGTCGCCTGGCTGGTGCGCTGGCACCTCGCCATGTCCTACACCGCCTTCAAGCGCGACCTGGAGGACGACAAGACGGTGCGCGACTTCGTCTCGCTCGTCCAGTCGCCGGAGCGGCTGCGCCTGCTGCTGGTGCTGACGGTGGCGGACATCCGGGCGGTCGGGCCGCAGCGCTGGAACAACTGGAAGGCCACGCTGCTGCGCGAGCTGTACAACCGCTCGGAGGAGGTGATGTCCGGCGGCCTGTCGGTCGAAGGGCGCGGGCGCCGCATCCAGGCCGCCCAGGCGGCGCTGCGGGCCGAGCTGTCCGACTTCGACGACGCCGATTTCGACCGGCACCTCGCGCTCGGCTACCCCGCCTACTGGCTGGCCTTCGACGCCGAGACGCTGGGCCGGCAGGCGCGGCTGGTCCGCGAGGCGCTGCGCGACGAGCGGCCGCTGACCGTCAACACGCGCATCGACCGCGGCCGGGCGATCACCGAGGTGACGATCTTCGCTACCGACCACCACGGCCTGTTCTCCCGTCTCGCCGGGGCCCTGGCGGCGGCGGGGGCTGACATCGTCGACGCCCGCATCTTCACCATGACCAACGGCATGGCGCTGGACGTCTTCACCGTGCAGGACGCGGCGGGCGGCGGCGCCTTCGAGAGCGGCGACAAGCTCGCCAAGCTGTCGGTGATGATCGAGAAGGTGCTGTCCGGCCAGTTGAAGCCGCTGCACGACCTGACCAAGCGCAAGGCCCCGCACGCCAGCCGCACGCGCGTCTTCCACGTGCCGCCGCGGGTGCTGATCGACAACAACGCCTCGACCACCCACACGGTGATCGAGGTCAACGGGCGCGACCGCCCCGGCCTGCTCTACGACCTGACCCGCGCGCTGACCAACCTGACGCTGCAGATTTCGTCGGCGAAGATCTCGACCTATGGCGAGAAGGCCATCGACGTCTTCTATGTGAAGGACGTCTTCGGCCTGAAGGTCACCCACGAGAGCAAGCTGGCCCAGATCCGCGAGCGGCTGCTGCACGCGCTCGCCGATCCGTCCGCATAAAAGCCGGGCCTCAGGGCAGCTTGTCCTCCGCCCAGCCGTCGAGCGCCTTGGCGGCCAGACCGGCCAGGACGCCGGTCGCCATGCCGGCGGCGTAGTCGGACGCCCAGTGCCGTTCGGTGGCGAGGCTCGACCAGCCCACCGCCGCGGCGAAGCCCAGTGCGACCATGGTTTCCGGGGAGAGCCCGCGGTTCAGCCCGACCGCCATGGTCAGCGCCGACACGTTGATGGCGTGGCCGGAGGGGAAGGAGGCGTGCTTGCCGTCCGCCTTGCCCCAGCGGCTGGGGTCGCGGCCCTCGTTGGGACGGGCGCGGCAGACGACGCGCTTGATCCCCTTGCCGGCCACCGTCCCCAGCGCGATGGCGAGCAGCCCTTGCCGGGCAAGGCGCGACCATCCCGGCCTCTCCATGCCCATCCCGGCGGCCCACAACGCCCCCAGAGCCGGCATCAGCACCATGCGCGAGCTGGGCACCTGGAGCCCGTCGCGCAAGGCCGGCACCTCCGCGCCCAGGGCGACGGCCTTGCGGCGGGCGGTTCCGTCCAGCCCGTTCACGCCGTCCAGCACGCGGTCCGTGAAATCCTCGTCGCTCATCTCGCGGATCTCCCAAAGCACGCCCCCATCGCTGCAGGGGCCAAGCGTAAACAGCCGCGCTGGCGTTTCGTGCCCCCAGGGTGCCGCAAGGCAGGGGTGCCCGGCCTGAGGGGAGTCGCCTTGGCAATCGCCGACCGTTCCAACCTCCCTCTCCGGGGCGGGAGAGGGAGGAGTCGGCGATTGCCAAACCAGTTCGCCGCCGCGCCTTGGCAATCGCCGACCACCGGCCCAGGGATCGGCCAGACATCGGCAAGACCACCCCATGAAATCCCGAGTCGCGACTCGCCCGCCCCACCCCGCCTGGCAATCGCCGACCAATGCCCGAGTCGCCTTAAGTCTGGGCCGAGTCTCCGACGATTCCCACAAGGTCCCTTGGCGAACGCCGACGAGTCTTCTGGCAATCGCCGACGCACCCCCGAGTCGTCCCCAGGCAATCGCCGACCTAGCAAATAGACTCCAGCAATTAGGTCTCAATTAGCCTCGTCGGCGATCGCCAAATGGACTCTCCCGGCGGTGCATGTTCGACTGCAGGCAGAATGGACGGGGGGACCTATGGGCGACGTGCACCAACTCATCATGACGCATGGCCGGCGCGAGGCGCGGAACCTCGTGGACCCGAAGCGGGCCAGCGTCGTCGATGTTGCGGCGGCGGTGCTGGAGGACGAGTCCAACGCGCTGGGCATCACCTATTCCGGTTTCTGCCTGACCAGCCTGCCCCACCGGAAGCTGGCGCCGGACGCCGAATGGCGCCGCGACCAGGGCCGCGTCACCCTGCTGGTCGAGCCGGGCAAGGAGCGCAAGCGCGACGGCAGCCTGATGCCGGTCGGCGTCCCCTACGGCGCCAAGGCGCGGCTGATCCTGCTCTATCTCCAGACCCGCGCCATCCAGGACAACAGCCGCGAGATCGAACTTGGCCGCTCGATGAACGACTGGCTCGACCGCATGGGCGTCTCGGCGGGCGGCTCCACCTACAAGGCGGTGCAGGAGCAGGCGACCCGCATCAACCTGTGCCGCCTGACCTTCTTCTGGGACAAGGACGGGGCCGAGGGCTTCGCCAAGGAGAACATCGTCAACGGCGGCATCCGCCTGCGCGACGACGACGGCCAGGGCACGCTGTGGCGCGAGACGGTGCAGCTGTCGGAAACCTTCTTCGCCGCGCTGAAGCGCTCCCCCGTGCCGATCTGGGAGCCGGCGATCCGCCACATCGGCGGCTGCTCGATGGCGATCGACGTCTATGTCTGGCTGGCCTACCGGCTGCACGTCCTGCGCGACCCGATTCCGGTGACCTGGAAGGCGCTCTTCACCCAGTTCGGCGGCGGCTACAAGGAGCTGAAGCACTTCAAGCCGGAGTTCCGCGTGGCGCTGGATCTGGCGCTGGCCGTCTACGAGGCGGCGCGGGTGGAGTTCTCCGACACCGGGGTGCTGCTCTACCCGTCGCCCCCGCCGATTCCGGAGCGCAAGATCCTCCCCGCCGCGCGCGGGTAGATCGGCGGCGGGCACGTCGGCGGCGGGCACGTCGGCGATTGCCAACCCACCCGGCTCCGGAATCGGAGTCGGCGATTGCCAGAATCCCAACGGCCGAAGCGCCGCCCAACCCCGCCCTGCCTGCCCCGCCCTGTCTGCCCCGCCTTGCCTATCCCGCCTTGAAAGCCTGCACGTTGCCGCCTTCCCGCGTGTAGATCTGCATGGGGCGGCAGCTCTCGTCCATCTTGACGATGAAGACGCCGGCCTTGTCGCGCGGGTAGAGCCACAATTCGTACTGCGACACCCGCGCGCTCGGCCCGGTGCGGGCCTCGCTGTAGATGGCGGACCGGAACTGCCCCACCGGAATCCCTTCACCGGCCAGGACCGAGGCGGCGGGGCGGTTGCACGGCCCGGTCACCATGGCGTTCAGCGCCTCCACCGCTCCGGGCGCGGGCTCCGCGGTGCGCGGCGGCCCCAGCGAGGCGCAGGCGCCGAGCCCGAGAAGGCCGGCGCCCAGGATGATCCCGGCGGTCCTGCGAGTGCGCGAACGGCGTCCGGCGTGGCGATGCATCGCGGCCTCCCTGCCCAATGGCGGTGTTGGTTGGCGGTGTGTGGTTACCACTGCGCAAACACGGCAACAGGGAAAAGGTTCGCACCGCCCCTTGGCAATCGCCGACCTTCCGGGAATCGGGCGGACGCGGAATCAGGAGGCGGGAAAGAAGGCGGGCAGAAAAAAGGCGGGGCGCGACGGCCCCGCCTTCCTTTCTGCCGCGAGCAGGCCGGATGGACTCAGTCCATCTGGACCTTCTCGCCGTTCTTCCAGGCCCAGAACACGTAGCCCGGCTGCTTCAGGTCGCCCTTGTCGTCGAAGGACAGCGAGCCGACCACCGTGTCGAAGGACGGACCGGCGCGCAGGGCCTTCGCCACCGCGTCGGGCTTGGCGCTGTTGGCCTTCTGCACGGCCTCGGCGTAGGTCTGCACCGCGGCGTAGGCGAACAGGGTGAAGCCGTCGGTGCGGATGTTCTTGGCCTGCAGAGCCTCGACCACCGGCTTGGCGGCGGGGTTGCGCTGCGGGTCGGGCGAGAAGGTGAACAGCGTGCCTTCCGCCGTGTCGCCGGCGATGTTCCAGTAGGACTGCGGCTGGATGCCGTCGGCGCCGATGATCTGCGGGCGGAACTGCTGGTCCGCCGCCTGACGGGCGATCAGGCCTAGCTCCTGGTCGTAGCCGCCGTAATAGAGCACGTCCACGCCGTCCGACTTCAGCCGGGTGATGAGCGCGGAATAGTCCTTCTCGCCGGCGGTGATGCTGGTGAAGGCGGCCTCGGTGATGCCGGCGGCGTTCAGGCGGCGCTTCACGTCGTCGGCGAGGCCCTGGCCGTAGGCCTGCTTGTCGTGGACGATGGCGACCTTCTTGCCCTTGTAGCGGTCGGCGATCAGCTTGGCCGCCACTTCGCCCTGCTGGTCGTCGCGGCCGCAGACGCGGAAGACGTTCTTCAGGCCGCGGTCGGTGAGCTGCGGGCTGGTCGCGGTGGGGGAGATCATCACGATCCCCTCCTCGCCGTAGACGTTGGAGGCGGCGATGGAGGCGCCGGAGCAGACATGGCCGATCACCGCGGCGACGTTCTGGCTCACCAGCTTGTTGGCGGCGGCCACCGCCTGCTTGGCGTCGCAGGCGTCGTCGGCGATGGTCAGGACCAGCTTCTGGCCGAGCAGCCCGCCCTTGGCGTTGATGTCGGCCACGGCGGCCTCGACGCCGGCGCGGGTCTGCTCGCCATAGGCGGCGGCGGCGCCGGTCATCGGGCCGGCCAGCGCGATGGTGATGTCGGCCTGGGCGGCCCCGGCCCACAGGCCGGCCCCCAGGGCGACGACGGCGGCGGTCACAGCCAGCTTCGCACGGATCATGGGTGGATTCCTCTCTCCGGGAACAGGTTCTTTTTATCGAACGCTTTCGGGTCGGAGACCGCGGACGCTGCCTCCGAAACAGGCAAACAAGCAAAGCGGCGGGTCCGGCGCAATGGGCAAACAGGCACGGGCAGCCGCACGCCCGGCGCATGACACGGCGTCGAGGCGGAAAAGGCCGGTTCAGTCGACCAGTTCGCGCGGCGCCGGTGGGGTCGATCCGGCGGGTGCCGGGGCCAGCGCCAGGGCGATGGCCCGGCGCAGATCGCCGGCCAGGACGGGCTTGTGCAGGATGCTGAACTTGCCGGACTCGGCCTCGGCCAGACGTTGGGGGGCGGTGTCGCCGGTCACCAGGATGCCGGGGATCAGGCGCTTCGACCGCCGGCGCACCTCGCGGATGGTCTCGGTTCCGGTGTGCCCCTCGCCCAGCCGGTAATCGGCGACGATCACGTCCGGATCGGGATGGCGGCGCAGCGCCTCCACCGCCTCGCCGAAGCTGGCGGCGGGAAACGCCTCGTGGCCCCATTGCCGGATCATCGCGCACAGCCCCTCGCGCACGATGGGGTCGTCCTCGACCACCAGCACGCGGGCGCCGGCCCGCATGCGGGCGGTCACGGGAACGTCCCCCCGCAGCGTCCCGGCCGGGGCGGGGGGATCGGCGAGCGGCACCTCCACCCGGAAGACCGACCCCCGCCCCGGTTCGGAGCGCAGGCTGACCGGATGGTCCAGCATGCCGGCCAGCCGGCGCACCACGGCGAGGCCGAGCCCGAGCCCCTGGTCGCGGTCGCGGCTGGCGTTCCCGACCTGGACGAACTCGTGGAAGATGTCCTCCTGCCGGTCGGTGGGGATGCCGATGCCGGTGTCCCACACCTCGATCCGCAGCGCCGCGCCACGCCGCCGGCAGCCGACCAGGATGCGCCCGCGGTTGGTGTAGCGCAGCGCGTTCTCCACGAAGTTCTGCAGGATGCGGCCGAGCAGCATCGGGTCGCTGTCCACATGGGCGCTGCAGGGCATAATGTGCAGCAGCAGACCCTTGCGCACCGCCACCGGACGGCTGTTGGCGGCGACGCGGTCGAGCAGCTCGGCCACCGGGAAGACCGTGCGCTTCGGCTCCACCGCCCCGGCCTCCAGCCGCGACACGTCCAGCAGCCCGTCGAGCAGCATCTTCAGCGCGCCCAGCGCGCGGTCCATGGTGGTCAGGATCTTGCGCATGGCGGGATCGGTGGCGCGGGCGGACAGCGCCTCCATCAGCAGCATCAGCGACTGCACGGGCTGGCGCAGATCGTGGCTGGCCGCCGCCAGGAACTTCGACTTGCCGATGTTGGCGCGGTCGGCCTCCCGCCGCGCCTCGGCCAGAGCGGCCTGGGCGGTCTTGTGCTCGGTGATGTCGCGGACGGTGGCGATCACGCTGACCAGCCTCCCGCCGGGACCGCGCACCGGCGAGGCGCGCAGCTCCAGCCAGACCTCCGGCGCATCGCCCTCCGCACCGGCGCCCGAACCGGCGCCCGAACCGGCGCCCAAGCCGATCCCAGGGCGCCGGAACTCCACGCTGATGTCGCCGGCGTTCTCGGCCCCGTCGCACAGCGGGCACAGCCCCGTCTCGTCCTCCATCAGGCCGGCCAGCACCTCGCGCGCGGCGCGCCCGTCGGCGGCGCCCGGGCCGATCCCCATCAGCCGGGAGAAGGCGGGGTTGGTGTAGACCACCGGCACGCCGGGCCGGGTGGCGTCGGCGATCAGGATGCCGTCGCCGCTCCATTCCATGGCCCGGTTGCGGATGCGCAGCGCCCGGTCGCCATGGCGGCGCCGCTGAAGCTCGACCAGGAAAGCGGTGGTGAACAGCAGGATCACCGCGGTGGTGGCGGCGGCCCAGGCGATCGAGACGAAGCGGTTCTGCCGCCACGCGCCGAACACCGTCTCCACCGACTCCCCGACCACCGTCATCAGCGGGTAGTCGGCGGAGGCGCGGAAGGCGTAGATGCGCTCCACCCCGTCGACCGGGCTGACGACGCGATGGTGCTGGACGGTGCCGCTGCCGGCCTCCGGCCACAGGCCGGAGCCGCGGAAGCTGCGCCCGAACACTTGGTCCTGCAAGGCCTGGCGGGCCAGCAGGGGGCCGTCCGCGCGGGCGATGGCGACCGAGCTGCCCTGCGGCAGGTCCAACCGCCCGTAGAAGCGCGAGAAAACCTCCGCCGGGACGTCGATCACGGCAACGCCGCGGAACGTCCCGTCCGTCCCCTCCAGCCGGCGCGACACCGGGATGAACACGTCCGTCGTGCCGGGGCTGACGAAGGGCAGGCCGATGACGAAGCCCTTCTGGTTTCCTTTCCGGTGGGCGCCGGACTTGTGCCGGGCGAACTCCTCCCACTCCAGCACCGGGTCGCGGGTGGTGGTCCGCCCCAAGCCCATGGACAGCCAGCTGTTCGCGTCGTAAATCCGGATGGAGGCGGCCAGGCCTTCCTCGAACGACCGCCGGGTGGGAATCAGGAGCGGAATGTCCTTTTCGACATGGGAGGCGACGTCGATCAGCAGATCGTCCAGCCGACGGAAGGTGGCGATGGCCTGTTCCTCGACCAGCTGCGCCATCGCCGCCGTGTGCTGGCGGGTCGTCTGGTCGAGGAAGCGTTCCTCGCGGTCGATGCGGGTCAGCAGCGTTCCCCACAGCGCCGCGATGGCGACGGCGACCGCAACGGCGGGAAGAACGAGACGCGCCTCCATCCCCCGCGGAAAAGCGATCCATCGTTGCACTGCCGACCTCAAACACTGCCTGATGGGCATTATGCGCCAGCCGACTTCCCCCTTCAATGGACAAACCGGCGACCAATGATACAAAAAGTAGAGAATAATCAAACTTTTGCGGGTTCCTTTGCGGGATCCTTGGCGCCGCTGCCGCGGGGATCGGCGCCCAACGGGACGGTCGGCGGATGAGCTTCGCCCGCGCCATCGCCACCGTCGGCAGCCTGACCCTGCTGAGCCGGCTGGCCGGCTTCGCCCGCGACATTCTGACCGCGGCGGTGCTCGGCGCCGGGCCGGTGGCCGACGCCTTCTTCGTGGCGCTGAAGCTGCCGAACTTCTTCCGCCGCCTGTTCGCGGAGGGGGCTTTCAGCGTCGCCTTCGTCCCGCTGTTCGCGGCGGAATTGCAGCGCAACGGCCGCGCCGCCGCGGTCACCTTCGCCGAGCAGGCGCTGGCGATCCTGCTGACGGTTCTGCTGCCCTTCACCGCGCTCGCCATCCTGGGGATGCCCGCGCTGATGCACGTCCTGGCGCCGGGCTTCGTGGACGAGCCGGCGAAGTTCGCGCTGGCCGTGGACATGGCTCGGCTGACCTTCCCTTACCTGACGCTGATTTCGCTGGTGGCGCTGCTGGGCGGGATTCTGAACGCGCTGGACCGTTTCGGCCCCTTCGCCGCCGCCCCCATCGCCTTCAACCTGACGCTGATCGCCGCCTTGCTGACCGCGCCGCGGCTGGGGCTGGAGCCGGGCCGGGCGATGGCCGCGGCGGTGACCCTGTCGGGCGTGGTGCAGCTGGTCTGGATGGGCTGGGCCTGCCGGGTGGCGGGGGTGACGCTGCGCCTGAGCCTGCCGCGGATGACCGAGGGGATGCGGCGCCTGTTCCGGCTGGTCGGGCCGGGGGCCATCGGCGCCGGGGTCATGCAGATCAACCTGTTCCTGAACGTCGTCCTGGCCTCGCTGCTGCCGTCGGGCGCGGTGTCCTTCCTCTATTACGCCGACCGGCTGAACCAGATGCCGCTGGGCGTCATCGGCATCGCCATCGGCACCGCGCTGCTGCCCGTGCTGGCCCGTTACGCCGCGGCGGGGGACGAGCGGATGGTCCGCCACTATCTCAGCCGCGCCCTGGAGTTCAGCCTGCTGCTCGGCCTGCCGGCGGCGGTGGCGCTGGGGGTGGCCGGGGCGCCCATCGTCTCGGTGCTGTTCGAGCGCGGCGCCTTCGGCCCGGCGGAGGCGCAGGCGACGGCCTGGGCGCTGGCCGCCTACGCCATCGGCATCCCCGCCCATGTCATCGTCAAGGCGCTGAACGCCGCCTTCTTCGCCCGTCAGGACACGGCGACGCCGGTGCGCGTCGCCGTGGTGGTAACCGCCGCCAATCTGGCGCTGGGCGTCGCGCTGATGCCGGTGCTGGAGCATGTCGGGATCGCGCTGGCGACCGGGCTGACCGCCTGGCTGAACCTCGCCCTGCTGGCCGGCGCGCTGCGCCGCCGGGGATTCCTGCACCTGGACGAGCGCTTCCTCGGCCGCGCGCCGCGCATCGCCGCGGCGGCGCTGGGCATGGGGGCGGCGCTGCTGGCCGGCGCGTCGCTGTTGGCGCCCTGGCTGGAGGCGGCGTCAACCCTGGTCCGCTTCGGCGCGCTGGCCCTGCTGGTCGGCGGCGGCGTTGCGGTCTTCGGGACGCTGGCGCAGCTGACCGGGGCCACCGATCTGGCCGACCTGAAGGGCTTCCTGCGCAAGAGCACTCCGGAATTGGAGCCGCCCGTGTCTTGACCCCGCCCGGTTCCGGCGCGATAACAGCCGCCTTCCAGAAGTTTCGAGCGAGAGTCCTCCCGTGAACCGCATCTTCTCCGGCATGCAGCCGACCCGGCAGCTTCACCTCGGCAACTATCTGGGGGCGCTGCGCAACTGGGTCGAACTGCAGAACAGCTACGAGTGCGTCTTCTGCGTCGTCGACCTGCACGCGCTGACCATCGACCAGGACGCGGAAGTCCTGCGCAACAACATCCGCGAGGTCACCGCGGCCTACATCGCCGCCGGCATCGACCCGGAGAAGAACATCCTCTTCAACCAGTCCTTCGTCCCGGCCCATTCGGAGCTGGCCTGGATCCTCTCCTGCCACACGCCGCTCGGCTGGCTGAACCGCATGACGCAGTTCAAGGAGAAGGCCGGCAAGCAGAAGGACATGGCGAACCTCGGCCTCTACTCCTACCCGGTGCTGATGGCCGCCGACATCCTGCTCTACAAGGCAACCCACGTCCCGGTGGGCGAGGACCAGAAGCAGCATCTTGAGCTGGCCCGCGACATCGCCGGCGCCTTCAACCGCCGCTACGACACCGAGTATTTCCCGCTGCCCGAGCCGCAGATCCTGGGCGAGGCGACGCGCGTGATGTCCCTGCGCGACGGCACCAAGAAGATGAGCAAGTCGGACGAGTCCGAATATTCGCGCATCAACATGACCGACGACGCCGACACCATCGCGACGAAGATCCGCAAGGCCAAGACCGACCCGGAGCCGCTGCCGGACAATGTGGCCGACCTGGAGAAGCGTCCGGAGGCCGACAACCTCGTGACCATCTACGCCGCCCTGTCCAGCCAGACGCGCGAGCAGACGGTGCAGCAGTTCGCCGGCGCCCAGTTCTCCGGCTTCAAGGCGGCGCTGGTCGATCTGTCGGTCGCCAAGCTGGCCCCGATGACCACCCGCATGAAGGAGCTTCTGGACGACAAGGCGGAGATCGACCGCCTGCTGCGCCGGGGCGGCGAGCGCGCGGCGGCCATCGCCGAGGCGAACCTGAACGGCGTGAAGGACATCATCGGCCTTCTGCGTCCCTGACCATCCCGACCGAAAGGCGTCCGCCGTGACGGCTCCCATCCTGCTCACCGGGTTCCAGCCCTTCGGGGATCACGCCGTCAACCCGACGGCGCTCCTCATGGAGCGGCTGGCCGGCGAGCCGGGGATCGTCACCGCGGTCCTTCCCGTCGAATACGACGCCTGCGGCGCGGCCTTCGCCGCGCTGCTGGAGGAGCACCGGCCCGCCGCCGCCCTGTGCTTCGGGCTGGCCGCCGGGTCCGAATACATCAAGATCGAGCGGCTGGCCTGGAACCGCGACGAGAGCGAGCAGGCCGACAACGCCGGGGTGGTGCGCACCGACGACGCCATCGAGCCGGACGGGCCGACCGCCTACGGCTCCACCCTGCCCGTCCCCACTCTGGTCCGCGAGTTGGCCATCGCCGGCCTGCCGGTGACCTTCAGCGACCATGCTGGCGGCTTCGTCTGCAACCACCTGTTCTACCGCGCCCGCCACGCGATCGAGACGGCGGACCTCGACATTCCCATGGGCTTCGTCCACCTGCCGCCGCTGCCGGAGCAGGTCGCCGACCAGCCGGGCCGCTCCGGCCTGACGCTGGACCAGCAGGAACGGGCGGTGCGCGTGCTGGTCGGGCTGCTGCGCCAGGGGCTGGGGATCGCCGCCTGATTGAAAAGGTACTGATTTTTCACGGATTTCGCGGATTCAGGCACGGATGGGCCGGATAAAGGGATTTTGTGAAATCCGTGTTCAAATCCGCGAAATCCGTGAAGACCCTGTTGTCTGCCGACGGAGCGCACACCCCATCACCCCCGCTGCGCCAGCCGCTCCATCTCCTTCGCCCAGCCCGCGTAGTTCTTGTGGAAATCGGCCAGCGCCGGATCGGTCCGGGTGCGCTCGGCCATCGCCCGCATCAGCGGCGCCTGGGCCGCCGCCAGTTCCCGCGCGTCGGTCCGCCGCGTCGCCGTCAGGAAGGAGGACAGGCTGGTGACCAGCTTTCCCCCCGCCGGGGCCGCCGCCATCTTCGCCAGATCGTTGACGATCCAGGGCATGTATTTCAGCACATAGTCGGCGTAGGTTCGCATGACCGGCGCCTGCTCCAGCAGGTCGGCGCGCTCGCGGTCGAAGTCCTTGCGGTCGAGGATGGCGTGGTTGCGGTAGACGACCGGCGCCTCCGCCGAGACGTCGCACTCCCAGCCCTTGCGCGGGACCAGCAGGTCGGCCTGATCCTTCTCCTCGCGGTAGGGGTAGAAGGGCATGGTCCGGCAGCGCGACGGCTTGTCGGCGTGGATGCCGCAGAGGTTGTCGGGCTGGAGCGCCGGGCAGGGAAAGTGGTTCGGCAGGTAGGCGGTGGGCTGGATCAGCACCGCCACGGTCTTGCGGTTGGGCAGGCGCACGGTGGTGCCCAGCCGGGTGGCGAGGTCGTAGGATTTGGCGTTCGACCGCACCACCGTCCAGACCAGGGCCAGCGGGAAGCGGACGGCGTGGGCCACCGCGTCCGTGAGCGTCAGCGGCAGCAGCCCGTGGCAGCATTTTCCGCAGGCGGTGCAGGCGAAGCGCGGTTCCATGGTCCGGGTCCGCCCTCAGCGGCCGCAGCAGGCCTTGAACTTCTTCCCCGACCCGCAGGGGCAGGGCTCGTTGCGGCCCACCTTGACGACCCGGCGCGGCTCGCCCTTCGGGTTCACCTCGCCGGCGCTGTAGAGCCACTGGCCGTCCATACGGCGGAAGGACGCGCGCTCGTGGTGGCGCATGTCCTGGCCGTCGCGGCGGAACTGGATCAGGAACTCGACGGTGCCCTCGTCGCCCTCCTCCGTCGCGCGCAGCACGTCGAGCCGCTGCCAGTCGCACTCCTCGGCCACCCGCTCCGCCTCGGCGCGGTTGAAGTCCTCGCGGATCTCCGGCGCGTGGGTGCGCTCCACATGGTCGAGGTCGTGGCGCACGAAGGCGGTGTAGCGCGACCGCATCAGCGCCTCGGCCGTCGCGGCGGGCGCGCCGGCCAGGATCGGGCCGCAGCAGGTCTCGAAGGAAAGGCCCGAACAGCAGGGGCAGGCGGAGGAGGTCATGGCGCGCGGGTCCGTCGGTGGGTCCGGGGCTGGTGTGGCAGGATGGGCCACCCCGGTCAAGCGCTGCGGACCAAACTCAACGGACGGACAGGTGGACTCAGGCCGAACGGGCGCGGCGCGGTTCGGACGGGCTGTGGACGGTCGGCTTCACGATGGCGCGCAACTCCTCGAGGAAGGCGCGGCCGGAGTCGGTGAGCGTGACGATCTTGCGGCGGCGTTCGCGCGGGTCTTCCTGGGCCTGGACGAGGTCGAGCCCGGCCTTCCCGAAGCTGTGCCAGCGGCTGAGGGCCGCGACGTTGCGCGACGCGGAGGATTGGGCGATGCCCAGGCGTTCCGCAAGCTCGCCGATGGACATCCCTTCGTTCTGCGCGATCGTCATGAAGGACAGCGCGTACTGGATCGGCAGGTCGGGATCGAGCTTGCGAAACGCCTCGAGCACATGGACGACGGTGGTCACCTCGTCAGGGCGAACCACGTCAGGGCGAATATGGGCCGGCATCAGCGACCCTCCCCGAGCGAGGACCCCATCGGGCCGGTGTGTAGATGATGTTCAGGCGTCCAAGCCATATCACGAATTCCCCGTTATCCCGCCGGGCGTCGAAAAAACGATCCGGAGAGGCCCAGTGGGCGTGCTCAACGAAGACCGAACGACCGCAAAACCCCAAAAAGACACACATGGCTTCCTCTCGATATCCGGAATTCGCGTTCCAATGCGCTGGGTTGAAGAAGGGAGCCGTTAGCTCGCCGGGTGGTATGGGCGGACCAATCGCCCTGTCGGCGATTCGGGGTGGTGGGTACGATGGCTTTCATCGTGGTCTCCGTGGGTTGAAGGAAGGCAGGGGTTGAAGGAAGGCGCGGGCCCGAAGGGAAACCGCAGGATCGGGTATCGCCCGTCAGCGATACGCTTGCAACGTCAAAAATGACCGGGCATCCGAAAGGTTCCGCTCCCGGATGTGTTGGGCCGGAACATAGCCCGCTTCGGTTCCGTCCAGCCCGATGTCGCGCCGCAGATGGGCGCTCAGCGTCTCCACGCCGGCGTCGTCGCCGTCGCGGTCCAGCCACTGCCGCAGCAGGGCGTTCCACAAGGTCTGCATGACTCCTCTCCTTGGTGCAGAGGAGCAATTAATCCGCTATCGGATGATTTCCGTCAAGCCTGATTTCCCGCCCGCCGGGCCAAGCGGTTGGGCTGCTCCGCCTTCGCCCTTGGCGATCCGCTTTTTCCACGCTATGGAGTTCCGTCATGAAGGCGACCCCAAGTACCACCGGCATCGTGCTCTGACGCGTTCGACGCGCAGAGCCTGAACGCGCGCCCCCCGGAAGGGGAGCCCGCGGTGTCTGCCTGCGCCCGCGCGCAGGCCGGAAGCCGCCGCATCGGCGGCTCACAGGCCGAGAGTGGATTGATGGAAAACGTCTTCGAAAGCCCGTTCAAGGGCATTCCGCTGGAAAAGCAGGTCACCAACCCGAACATCGTCGTTGGCCGATACAGCTATTATTCCGGCTATTACCATGGCCACAGCTTCGACGACTGCGCCCGGTTTCTTCTTCCGGACGAGGGCGTCGACCGGTTGGTGATCGGCAGCTTCTGCTCGATCGGGTCCGGCGCAGCCTTCATCATGGCCGGCAACCAAGGCCACCGGAACGACTGGATCAGCACCTTTCCCTTCTTCTGGATGCCCGAGGTTCCGGAATTCGCCGGCGCCCGCAACGGCTATCGGCCGGCCGGCGACACGGTGATCGGCAACGACGTCTGGATCGGTTCGGAGGCCATCGTCATGCCCGGCGTCACCATCGGCGACGGCGCCGTGATCGGCACGAGGGCGCTGGTGACGCGGGACGTCGAGCCCTACGCGATCGTGGGCGGCAACCCCGCCCGGGTGATCCGGAAGCGCTTCGACGACGATCTCATCGCGTTGCTGCTCGCGATGAGGTGGTGGGATTGGTCCGATGACCAGTTGCGGGGCGCCATGCCGATCCTGACCAGCGGCGACGTCGCGCTTCTGCACCGTCACTGGCAGGACGTGATCAAAGCCACCTGACGGCAACCTTGTCGGCTTCGCCTGTTCATTGGCAGGCGAAGCCGCCCCCCGTGAGCGCCACCGGACGCGTCCGGAACGCTCAAGGGGATGGGCGGCCGCCGACGCGCGCGTCCCAGCCCTGCATCGCGACCTCGGCCACGGCCTCCAGTTCGGCGCGCTCCGCGCCGTCGCGGGCGAGGATCGACATGCCGGCCTGCACCGTCTGCACAAAACGGGCGAGCGCGTGGAGATCGACCGAAGCCGGGATCTCGCCTTCGGCCACGGCCCGCCTCAGACGCTCCGTCAGGATGTCGACCGCCGAGGCGCGCGCCGACCGCACCACCTCGCCCAGCTCGGCGTGCCCCTCGCTGCCGACCGCGGAGAGCGTCACCATGCAGCCGCGCGGGATGTCGCCACGGCAGCCGGTGAGCGCCGAAGCCGAGTCCATCAGCAGCGCCATGACCGCCTCGCGGGCGGTCCCGGCGGCGAAGAAGCGCCCCCAGACCAGCCCCTCGTAGCTTTTGCGGTAGTGGTTCACCGCCTCGACGTAGAGCGCCTCCTTCGAGCCGAAGGCGGCGTAGAGGCTGGGCGAGCCGATCCCCATGGCCTCCGTCAGGTCGGCGATGGAGGTCGCCTCGTAGCCCTTGCTCCAGAACAGGCGGGTCGCCTGGGCCAGGGCGGCCTCGCGGTCGAACGCGCGCGGCCGTCCGCGCCCGCGGGCGGGCGGCGGTGCCGATGTCCTGTCGTCGGCCGGCGGGGTTGGTCGTGATTTCTGCATCGATCACTATTTAATCCCGCCGCCGCGTGGGGGCAATGGCCTCGGGCGGCCACCTGCCATTTCTGTGTCGATCAATACAAAAAATGTTGACCGACGCGCCGAACGGCTCTAGCTATTTTTGTATCGAACGACACAGAAAGGACGGATCATGGGTGAGCCGATTGGTGAGTTGGTTGGCAAGCGCGCCCTGGTGACGGGCGGTTCGCGGGGCATCGGCGCCGCCATCGCCTTGGCGCTCGCCGACAAGGGCGCGGATGTGGCGATCTCCTACGAGCGGTCGGCCGGGCGCGCCGCCGAGGTGGTCCGGGCGGTCGAGGCAAAGGGCCGGCGCGCCGTCGCCATCCAGGCCGACAGCGCCGATCCGGCGGCCATGGCGGCCCTGGTCGGCCGGACGGTGGAGGCGCTCGGCGGCCTCGACATCCTGGTCAACAACGCCGGCATCGCCCGCCAGGGCACGGTCGCGGAGATGAGCCTCGCCGACATCGACGCGCTTCTGGACGTCAACGTGCGCGCCGCGGTCCTCGTGGCGCAGGCGGCCATCCCTCATCTGAAGAAGGGTGGGCGCATCGTGTTCATCGGGTCGTGCCTCGCCGACCGCATCACCGCCCCGGGCGTCACCGTCTATTCTATGACCAAGTCGGCGCAGATCGCCCTGACGCACGGCCTCGCCCGCGAACTCGGCCCGCGCGACATCACGGTCAATCTGGTCCAGCCGGGGGCGACCGACACCGACATGAATCCCGCGAACGGCGATCATGCCGAAATCCTGCGCTCGCAGACGCCGCTCGGCCGCTACGGCAAGCCGGAGGACGTGGCGGCGGCCGTGGCCTTCCTGGCCAGCCCGGCGGCGCGGCAGATCTCCGGGGCCACCCTGACGGTGGACGGCGGCCTGAACGCCTGAATCCGGAACCGGTTCGGGGAAGCCTTTGTTCGGAAAGGCTCCCCGAACGGCATCGGCCAAGGATTAACGATCCGTTAACGACGAATATGGGGCGACCCGAGGAGCGCCGACACCAACACCGACGCCAGCGATGGAGACGCCACAGATGCGGCACGCACCGATGACAACGGCCGATTCGCCCGCAACCCGGCCGCTGCCGCGGAGCGCCGCCCGATGAGCCGCTCCGCGACTCTCGACGGGCTGCGGGGTTATTTCCTCGTCTTCATGATGGTGAACCACGTGGTGCTGGCCGGCGGCGTGCTGCTCGCCAAGGTCAACCACGCCGAACTGGGCTATGTGCAGGACGCCCAGGGCTTCGTGCTGCTGTCGGGCATCGTCGCCGGGATGTACTACACCCGCGTCTGGACCCAGCGCTCGCCCGAGGCGGCCCGGCGGCGCCTGTTCGCCCGCGCCCGCGAGCTGTACGTCTCGACCATGCTGGTGATCGCGCTGGTCACCGCCCTGGTGGTGCTGATTCCCGGAGCGCGCGAACCGCTGGGCGGCTTCCTCGGCCATCTGGCCGGACTGGAGCCCGGCACGCTGCTGGCGAGCGCCCTCCTGCTGCATTCGCCGACCTTCACGGATCTGCTGATCCAATACATCCTCTACCTCGCGGCGACGCCGCTGCTGCTCCGCCTGATCCTCGACGGCCACGCCCGCAAGGTCGCGCTGGGCAGCGCCGCCCTGTGGGCCGCCGTGCAGATGGGCCTGCATGTGCCGGTGCTGAGCGCGCTCGACGCCGGGCTGGGGCGGCTCAGCGACGGGCTGGCGGTGCGCGGACCGTTCAACCCGCTCGCCTGGCAGGTGCTCTACGTCGCCGGTCTGCTGATCGGCAGCGCGGTGCAGCGGGGCCGCTTCGACACCGACCGCTGGTTCCCGGTCGAGCGGCCGCCCTGGCTGGTCCCGGCGCTGGCGACCGTGGTGGTCTGCGCGGCTTGGCACCTGTCCTTCGTCCATGATCTGGTCAGCCCGATCGTCGGCGAGCGTTTCCTGCGCTACGTCGACCGCACCGAGTTCAGCCTCGTCTACCTCGCGAATTTCGCGGCGCTGGCCTATGCGGTGTCCTGGCTGCTCATCGCCGGGCCTCGGTCGTCCCACCCGGTGGCCGCCGGCACCGCCCGGCTGCTCACCGCGCTGTTCAACCTGCCCTTCCTCCGGCTGCTGGGGCGGCACTCGCTGCAGGTCTACCTGTTCCACGTGCTGGTCGCCTACGCGATCCTGCTGATCGACCTGTTCGGCGGCCCCTTCAACCAGCTCACCAAGGCGCTCCTGCTGCTCGCCAGCGTCGCCAGCCTCGCCGTCCCCGCCCTGTGGCGGGAGCGGAGCCGCGCCAAGCCGGCGGAGCGGGGCGCCGTCCGGATGGGCCCGTCCCGGGGCTGAACGCGCCCAGGCCTGCACGGACAGGGGCCCGGACGGGCGGAACCCGTCTTGTCCTGGACAAGCCCGCCCCGCTGGGTCAAAGAGAAAGCATCAAAAGGGGTGGGACCGGTGGAATGGCCGTCGGCCGGCCGATCCCCGCCCGCCCTTTCGCTGCTGAGGACGATCGACCCGCGTGACGAGACGCGCCCATCATCGGTGGTTCGGAACCCTGGCCGCCGCCCTGCTGACGGTGGCGCTGGCGCCCTCGCTGGCCCCGGCGCCGGCCCAGGCCGATCCCCGATTCGTGCCCGGCCCCTGCTGGTTCTCCGTGCCGGAGGGCGAGGCCGCGCTGTGCGGAATCGTCGGCGTGCCCGACCGGCGGGACCGGCCGGCGGCGCGGGCCTTCCGCCTGCCCGTCGTCGTCCTGCTCTCCACCGCCAAGCAGCCCTCCCCCGACCCCGTCCTGTTCCTGGAGGGCGGCCCCGGCGCCTCTCCCTTCGGCAGCGGCGAGGCGGTGGAGGAGCGGATGGAGGTGTGGTGGTCGCTGACCGCCGGCTTCCGCCGGTCGCGCCACGTCGTGCTGTTCGACCCGCGCGGCGCCGGACGGGCCGAGCCGGACACCGACTGCCCGGAGTTGGACGTGCTGGGCGCCTCGCCGCGCCTGCGCCCGGTGTCGCGGGACCGCCGCGCCGCGCTGGAGCGCACGGCCATCGCCGCCTGCCGCGACCGCTTCACCGCCGCCGGGCTGGACGGCGCCATGTTCACCACCCCCATCGCCGCCGACGACGCCATGGACGTCGCCGCGGCGCTGGGCGCGCAGCGGGTCAACCTGTTCGCCGTGTCCTACGGCACGCGGGTGGCGCTGGAGATCCTGCGGCGCCACGGCGGGCGGGTGCGCACGGCGGTGCTCGATTCCATCTACCCGCCCGACGTCAACGCGACGGAGGAGGCGCCCTGGCTGGTGCACCGGGCCTTCCGGCGGCTGTTCGACGACTGCGCGGCCAACCGCGTGTGCCGCGCCGCCTATCCGGACCTGGAGCGCCATCTTCTGGAGCTGGTGGAGCGGCTGCGCCGGGCTCCGGTGGACGTGCCGGTGGGCGATCCGGAGATCCCGCGCTGGGCGCGGCTGGACAGCGCCGCCGCCCTCTCGGCCCTGCTGGAAGCCATGGCCGAGGGCGAGAGCGTGCCCCGCCTGCCCGCCCTGATCGAACGGGCGTGGCGCGGGCGGTACGACCGCCTGTCCGACTGGGTGCCCGCCCCCTGGCTGGGCGACCCCGACTCGGCGGAGGGCATGGCCTTTTCCATCGAATGCCGGGAGACGGTGAACCCCGCCGACCCGCTGCGGCTGGCCGACGCCGCGCGCCGCTTCGCCCCCTACGGCGCCGTCACCGCCGACGACCCCGGCCGACGCGTCTGCGCCCAATGGCCCGCCGCCGCGCAGGAGGCGTCGGAACGGCTGCCGGTGGCCAGCCCGGTGCCGGTGCTTCTGCTGTCCGGCGCCTACGACCCGCTGACCCCGCCGGAATGGGCGGAGCGCGCCGCGACGACCCTGCCGAAAAGCCGGCATCTGGTCTTCCGCAGCGCCGGCCATCTGGTCACGGCGTCGGACGACTGCGCCGTCGCCGTCGCCGCCCAGTTCGTGGATTCGGAAACCCTGCCCGCCAACGCCTGCCCGGCGGCGGCCAAGCCGCCGGGGTTCCAGCCGCCGTAATACCGTGTCCCGATGAGACCAACCCATCGGGACATGGTATCGGCGGCGACTGCCGCCGCGCGGGCACATGCCCGCGGAGCCAAGCTGGCGGCCCATCCAAAGCAAGGGGGCGGCGCCGGCGATTGAGGCCCGATGATCGGTTACGATCAGCGGGATTTGGTATAAGCCCTACGTCAGCGCGTCCAGCATGAAGGCCGGCAGGGCGAAGCTGGCGACGTGGATGTCGGGCGTGTAGTAGCGTGTGGCCAGCCCCGCCGCCGCGAAGCGCGGGCGGATCGCCTCCGCCGTCTGGCGGCGCAGCGCCGCGTCGTCGGTGGCCCAGCCGAAGGCCATGAAGCCGCCGTAGTAGCTCGGCACCGGCGCCACGAAGAAGCTCGCGTCCGCGAACAGCCGGCCGAGCCGCCGGTGGCTGTCCGTCAGCTCGCCCGGCTGGAGGAAGGGCACGCCGTTCTGGGTGACCAGCACGCCGCCGGGGGTCAGCCGGGCCTTGCAATCGGCGTAGAACGCCTCGGTGAAGAGGACGGCGCCCGGCCCGTGGGGATCGGTGGAATCGACGATGATGACGTCGAACCGCTCCGCCGTCTCCTTTACGAAGGCGCAGCCGTCGGCGATCACCAGATCCGTGCGCGGGTCGTCGAAGGCGCCGGCGCTGATCGACGGCAGATGGGCGATGGACAGGTCGACCACCGAGCGGTCGATCTCCACCATCGTCACCCGCTCCACCGCCTTGTGCTCCAGGCAGCGGCGCAGCATGCCGCCGTCGCCGCCGCCGACGATCAGCACGCGGCGGACACGCCCATGCGCCAGGATCGGCACATGGGTGAGCATCTCGTGATAGACGAACTCGTCGCCCTCGGTGGTCTGGACGACGCCGTCGAGCGCCATCACGCGGCCCAGCGCCGGGTTCTCGAAGATCACCAGGTCCTGGAGGCCGGTGCGGTCGCGGTGCAGGACGCGGCCCATGCGCAGGCGCTGGGCCACGTCCTTATGCAACGTCTCATCGTACCAGCCGGAGCCGGAGCCGCTCATGACCCGGTTTCGCCGCGCAGCAGCTCGTCGCACTTCACGCCCGTGGGCTTGAAGGCGCGCTCCAGCACCGGGATGGCCTTCATGGGCTGGGCGTCGCCGCACATGAAGATGTCGAGCGCGGCGTAGCCACGCTCCGGCCAGGTGTGGATGCTGATGTGCGACTCGGCGAGCACCGCCACGCCGGAAATGCCGCCGTTCGGCGTGAAATGGTGCAGGTGGATGTGCAGGAGCGTCGCCCCCGCCACCTCGACGGACTCGATCAGCGTGGAACGGACATGGTCCAGCTCGTCCAGACGTTCGGCACCCCACAGATCGACGATCAGGTGCGTGCCGGCGCAGACCTTGCCATCGCGGACGATGAAATGGTCCTTGCGGTCGTCTTGAGATTCCTTCCAGGGACCAGAAGTGACGTTGGTCCGGCTGGAGATTTGACCTTCCGTTTGGGCTTTCCTTGGATCGCTTCCCAAGTCCATCCCCAATTGGAAGAGAGAAGCGGTCTTCGCCATCGTTCTCCCCCATCAGCAGATGTTCCGCGCAAGTGGCGCGGAGGAGGGGGGCATATGGGACAAATTCGCATGCGAATCAACACAATTCTGTCCCGGCATCCCCTTTGTGTTTGATCGCGGCGCTCTGGCGCGTCTTGCGGCGGCGGCGCATAATCGCCCGTCCGCCGCCTTCCGGAGCGGTCCGAAATCCTGTCTGGAGGTCCTCCCCACCATGAACCGCAAGCCGCTGATCGGCGTTCCCGCCTGCGCCCGCATGATGGGCGAGCATCCCTTCCACGTCGTCGGCGACAAGTATGTGCGCGCGGTGTCGGACGGGGCCGGCGGCATGCCGCTGCTGATCCCGGCGCTGGGAACGGCGCTGGACATGGACGACGTGGCCGGCCGGCTCGACGGACTGCTGGTCACCGGAAGCCCGTCGAACGTCGAGCCGCACCGCTACGGCGGCTCGCCCAGCGAGCCGGGCACCCTGCACGACCCCGAGCGCGACGACACCACCCTGCCGCTGATCCGCGCCGCGCTGGAGATGGGCGTGCCGCTGCTGGGCATCTGCCGCGGCTTCCAGGAACTGAACGTGGCGCTGGGCGGCACGCTGCACCAGCGGGTGCACGAGGTGCCGGGCTATTCCAACCACCGGGAGGACAAGGAGGCGCCGCTGGCCGTGCAGTACGGGCCGTCGCACCGCGTGCGGCTGACCCCCGGCGGCGTGCTGGAAAGGCTGGCCGGCGGCGAGGCCGCGGCGACCGTCAACTCCCTGCACGGGCAGGGGATCGACCGGCTGGCCGACGGGCTGATCGTGGAGGCGATGGCCGAGGACGGGCTGGTCGAGGCGGTGCGGGTGGCGGGGGCGCCGGCCTTCGCGCTGGCGGTGCAGTGGCACCCGGAATGGCGGTTCTGGGAGAACCCGCTGTCGGCGGCGATCCTGCGCGCCTTCGGAAGCGCCGCCGCCGACCGGGCGCGGCGGCGCCTTTCCTGAAAGATGGTTTCAGGACAATAGATTACGTCAACAATTGGCGGGTGCCGCGTGCCCAGGAATTGGGCACGCCGCCCTCAGCCCAACGGCGTCAGCCGGCCCGCGAGATGCGGCGGAGGAAGTCGATGAGCTGCGCCTGCTCCTCGGCCGAGAGATCCTTCACCATGGCCTTGTCATGGGCCTGGATGCGCGGAATCAACTCGTCCAGCAGCTTCTCGCCTTCCGGGGACAGGCGGAGCGCGTAGGAGCGGCGGTCGTTGGGCGAGGGCGCCCGGATAACCAGGCCGCGCGACTCGAGCCGGTCGATGACCGCGACCATGGTCGAACGGTCGATGCCCACCGCCGAGCCCAGGTCGGACTGCGACAAGCCCTCGTTCTCCTTGATCATGATCAGGACGCCGAATTGCCCCGGCGTCATGTCGTGGGGCGCCACGGCGTTCTGGAAGCTCTGGAACACAGCCACCTGCGCCTTGCGCAGATTGTAGCCGACGAGCTCCGGCAGAGGGCCGAGGGCCATCTTTCCGGTCTTGCTCGGACGCTGGCGGGTGCGCCGGTCCGAGGGGGTGGGGCGGTCGATGTCGGTCAACGTGAAAGCCGTCGTTTATTGACTAGTCTATTGGTCGTGTAAAATGCAGGCAGGTGCCGATTTTGTCAGCAAGAACCACACAATCCGCATCATATGCATAGCACCCATTCCTGCTACGCATTGGTTCCGCCCGGAAGCGGCTCCACCTCTAGCCCTATGAAGTGATCGCGCTCCTGACCCCGGACCCCCCGGAAACAGGCATGCCGGCGCGGTTGCCCGCCAACGGTTCATTCCCCTGCCGCAGACGGGTTCCGAACACGGAGCTTCCGACGCCCGGTCCCCCCCAGACCGGGCGTCTTCGCGCCAAAGCCCCGGCCCAACGGCTGGGGCTTTTTTCTGGTGCTCTTTCCGGTAGGGTGGTTGCCCGAACCGCACCCCCCCGAAAGAAAGGCGCGCCATGGCCTACGCCATTCCCCTGTGGCCCCAGCCCACCGTTCCGGTCGCCGGCGGCGATCCGTTCCCGGTCCGCCGCATCTACTGCGTCGGCCGCAACTACGCCGCCCACGCGCGCGAGATGGGCGCCGATCCGGACCGCGAGCCGCCGTTCTTCTTCATGAAGCCGGCCGACGCCATCGTCGCCGACGGCACCGCCATCCCCTACCCGCCCCGGACCGCCAACCTGCACCATGAGATCGAGCTGGTCGTGGCCATCGGCACCGGCGGGCGCGACATCCCGGTGGAGCGCGCGCTGGACCATGTCTACGGCTATGGCGTGGGGCTGGACATGACCCGCCGCGACCTGCAGAACGCGGCGAAGAAGGAAGGCAAGCCCTGGGACATGGGCAAGGGCTTCGACCAGTCCGCCCCCTGCGGCACGCTGCGCCGCGCCGCCGACATCGGCCACCCGGACAAGGGCTCGGTGACGCTGTCGGTCAACGGCGAGCTGCGCCAGAAGGGCGATCTGGCCGACCTGATCTGGTCGGTGTCCGAAACGATTTCCTACCTGTCGGGTCTGGTCGAGCTTCAGCCGGGCGACCTGATCTACACCGGCACGCCGGAGGGCGTCGGCCCGGTGGTCGCCGGCGACCGGCTGGAAGGCGCGGTCGAGGGCGTCGGCAGCATCGCCGTCACCATCGCCTGACCTCGGCAATACGGATCACTGGACGATGCGCATCGCCACCTGGAACATCAACTCCGTCCGCATGCGGATGGACCTGCTGCTGCGCCTCATCGACGAGGCGCAGCCGGACGTCATCTGCCTGCAGGAGACCAAGGTCGTCGACCCCGACTTCCCGATGGCTCCGCTGGCCGAGAAGGGCTATGTCCACGCCCACATCCACGGGATGAAGAGCTACAACGGCGTCGCCATCCTGTCGAAGCTGCCCTTCGCGTCGCGCGACGTGCAGCACTGGTGCGGCAAGCAGGACTGCCGCCACGTCTTCGCCGAACTGCCCGGCGGGATCGAGCTGCACAGCGTCTACATCCCGGCGGGCGGGGACATTCCGGACCCGGAACAGAACGACAAGTTCGCCCACAAGCTTCAGTTCGTGGATGAAATGACCGAGTGGTGGACGACCCGGCGCAGCCCGGAACGCCGCATGGTCATGGTCGGCGACCTGAACATCGCGCCGCTGGAGAACGACGTCTGGAGCCACAAGGAGCTTCTGAAGATCGTCTCCCACACCCCGGTGGAGGTGGCGAAGCTGACGGCGATGCAGGCGTCCATCGGCTGGGTGGACGCGCTGCGCCATTTCGTTCCGCCCACGGAAAAGCTCTACACCTGGTGGAGCTACCGCGCGAAGGACTGGGCGGCCTCCGACCGCGGCCGGCGCCTGGACCACATCTGGGTCACGCCGCCGCTGAAGGACGCGCTCACCGGCCACCGCGTCCTGCGCGAAGCCCGCGGCTGGGAGCCGAAGCCGTCCGATCATGTTCCGGTGATGGTCGATCTCGCCGTGTGAGGGCCTAACCCTCCGCGACCAGCGGCACGTTCATCGCCACGACCGACGGCGTCCCGTCCTCCGCGATCCGGAAGCGGTGGGCGCAGCCGTCGGCCAGGCGGTGGGCGGGCTTGCCCACCATGTCCCAGCCGGTGGCCAGCGCGTACAGCGCCCGCATCACCCCGTTGTGGGCCACCGCCCCGGTCGGCACGCCCCCGGAACCGACCTCGGCCAGCCAGGGGATCAGCCGCGTCTGCACGTCGCGCGGGCTTTCCCCGTCCGGCGCCCGGAAGTCGAGCCCCATCCGCTCGCGGTCGGCGGTGAGGGCGCCGCTCGACCGCAACTCCTCCAGCAGGCGGCCTTCCCACTCGCCCCAGCCCATCTCCACCAGACGCGGTTCCGGCGCCGGGTCGAGGCCGAGCAGCCGCGCCGTCTCCCACGCCCGCCGCTTCGGGCTGGCGACCCAGCGGTAGCCCAGAACGTCCGGCGGCAGTTTCCAGGTCGCGACTCGGGCGCGGCCCTCGTCGGACAGCGGCTCGTCGATGCCGCCCTGGAGACGGTGCGCGGCGTTCCAGGCGGTCGGCCCGTGGCGCAGGATGATCAGGTCGGTCATAAGCTCCCTTTCCGCGCGGCGCGCCGGACCACCCCGTCCAGAACCTCGACCGCGTTGCTCAGATCATGCTCCGCCGCGGCGATGCGGCGCGCGGCCTCGCCGAAGCGGCGGCGTTTCCCCGGGTCGTCGAGCAGCGCCCGAACGGCGGTGCCGAAGGCTTCCGCGTCGCCCACCGGCGGCAGCAGCCCGGTCACCCCGTCGCGCACGACGTCCGGAACGCCCCCGGTCCGCCCCGCCACGACCGGCAGCCCGGCGGCCTGGGCCTCCAGCAAGGCCATGCCGTAGGCCTCGTTCACCGCCGGCCAGACCATCAGGTCGGCGGCGGCGTAGAGGGCGGCGAGGTCGGAAGAGCCTTGCTGACCAAGGATCAACACTCCCTCCCCCGCCCAGCGGGGGAGGGTCGGGGTGGGGGCAGGTGCGCCACCCCTGAACAGCGCCTCGATCCGGGGACGGGCGGGGCCGTCGCCGGCGATCAGCAGATGCGGACCGCTTGCCCCCACCCTGGCCCTCCCCCGCTCCGCAGGGGAAGGAGAAAGGGCTTCGCAGGGAAAGAGAGCTTCGGCCAGGATTTCGTAGGAACGTTCCTTGTCGCCGCCGCGCATCATGCCGACCGCCAGCAGCCAGGGAACATCCGGGTTCAGGCCGTAACGCTCCGCCAGCGCCGCCCGGTGCCGGGTGCGCTCCGCGGCGGCGTCCGCAAAGGGGCGCGTGTCGAGGAAGGGCCGCAGCCGCACCAGCCGGTCCGGCGACCGCAGCAGCGGCAGCACCCCTTCGGCGTCGTGGCCGGCGAGGTTGACGACGGCCGCCGCCTGCCGGATCGCCGCCTCGGCGGCGCGGTGGCCGGCGGCGAAGGGGCCGGTGGCCCGCTTCCCCGCGAAGGACGCCTCCGCCACCACATAGGGGATGTCGAAACGGCGGCAGACCGCCGGGCCGATCCAGTCCGGCGCCTTGTGGTACAGGTGGTAGGTGAACCAGAGGTCCGGCGGGTCGTCCCGCCAGCGCGCCGTCAGGCGGTCGGCGCAGCGCGCCCCCAGCGCCGCCAGGCGCTCCGCCCGGCCCGGACGGCGCCCGTCGTCCCAGCTGCGCAAGGTGCAGGCCAGGGTCACCGCGTGCCCGGCCCCCTCCAGGGCGGCCATCAAAAGCCGGGCCATGCGCCGGTCGCCCGAGGGCACCGGATGGGTCGGGGATTTCAGCGGGGCGTAGAAGGCGATGCGCATCGCGGCCCCGGCATGGTGAGGACAGGAGGGCTCAGAACGGGGTCGGTTCCAGCGCGCAGACGACCCGGTTCCGTCCGGCGGCCTTGGCGCGGTACAGCGCCTCGTCCGCGCTGGACAGCATGGCATCCACGCCGCGCGTTCCCGCCGCGCAGCAGGCGACGCCGATCGACACGGTGAAGCGCACCGCTTCGTCCCCCGACGGCACCGCCAGCTCCGCCGTGCGGCGCCGGATGCGCTCCGCCACCATGCGCGCCCCGGCGACGTCGGTCTCCGGCAGCAGGATGGCGAACTCCTCGCCGCCGGTGCGGCCGAGCAGGTCGTTCTCCCGCAACAGGGCGCGGCAGGCGGCGGTGAAGGCGCGCAGCGCCTCGTCCCCGACGGCGTGGCCGTGGGTGTCGTTGATGCTCTTGAAATGGTCGAGGTCGAGCATCAGCAGCGTGACCGGCCGGCCATGGCGGCGGGCGCGGGCCAGCTCCTGCTCCGCCGCCTCGACGAAGTGGCGGCGGTTGGACACGCCGGTCAGCGGGTCGGTGATCGAAAGCCGGCGCAGCCGCTCCTCCGACTCCTTCAGCGCCGTCACGTCGTTGATCAGGACGTAGATGACCGGCAGCCCGTCCCACGGCAGGGGCGACATGCTGACCTGGACGCAGGTCCGCTCCCCGTCGGTGGACACCATCACCCCGTCCTGCGACCGCACCAGCTCGCGCTTGCGCAGGCAGCGCAGGAAGGCGTCCCGCTGGTCGTCGATGCCCGATTCCTCGACGAAGTCCAGGAAATGGCGCCCGACCAGGGCGTCGCCGCTCTGGCCCAGGATGCGCGCGGCCTCCTGGTTGGCGAAGACGATGCCCATTTCCTGATGGATCAGCAGACCGGCGGGCAGCAGGTCGAGCATGTCGCCCAGCTTGCTGCGCGTCAGCGACAACTCGTGGCTGGTCGCCACGGCGTCCCTGTCGTCGTCGAAGTCGATAAAGGAAAGGGTGTCCGGTTCGGAAGAGGCGTACAGACTCGACATGACGTCGCAAGGGTGGAGCAAAGCCGCACTCTATCCCGTTGTCAGCCGCCGTGCAATGCACAGCATCCTCCGAAGGGTGGAAGAGCGGAACTGCTATTTTTGATTGTGAAACGATCGTGCAGCCGGTCGATGCCCGCGTCGCTGCCGAAGTCGCCGCGCACCCGCGCGGCTCCCGCCACGGCCAGCGCCGAGCGGCGGGCCGGATCACGGAGCAGCGACTCGAGCGCGCCGGCCAGCGCCCCCGGGTCCTCCGGTTCGACCAGCGTGCCGGTGACCCCATCCTCGATCAGTTCGGCGACCGCGGCGGCGCGGGTGGACAGGCAGGACAGCCCCTGGCTCTGCGCCTCCATCAGCACGTTGGGCAGGCCGTCGCGGTCGCCGTCGCGCGCGGTGCGGCAGGGCAGGACAAACAGGTCGGCGCGGCGGTACTGGGCGATCACCGCGTCCTGGGCCTTCGCCCCCAGCCACTCGATCCGCCCGTCCAGACCCAGCGCCGCCGCCTGCGCCTTCAGCGCGGGCAGCCGGTCGCCGCCGCCGATGTGGGTCCAGCGCCAGTGCAGCCCGGCGGGCAGGCGGGCCAGCGCGTCGAGCAGCAGGTCGAAGCCCTTCTTCTCCACCGCCCGTCCGACCGACAGCAGCCGCACCGGGTCGGCCGGGTCGGCGCCGTCGCGCGCCGGGCGCGCGTCCGGCGGAGCGGGAAAGCGGCTGAAGTCCAGCCCGTGGTAGAGCAGCTCCACCCGCTCCGGCCGCGGCGCCAGTTCGCGCAGGCGGGCGAGGCCGAGCGCGGTGCAGGTCACCCCCCAGCGCGCCTCGGCCAGCTTGTCCCGCAGCTCCCAGTCGGGCGAGGTCCAGATGTCCTTGGCGTGGGCGGAAAAGCTCCAGGGCAGGCCGGTCAGCAGCGCTGTGTAGCGGGCGACGCTGGCCGGGGTGTGCAGGAAATGGGTGTGCAGCCAGGTGACGTCCGCCGGCAGCTCCGCCGCCAGCACGCAGGCCTGGCCGAAGCGGCGCACGCGGTTGCGGCCGGGGTCGCGCCGCAGGTCGGCCAGCCAGGCGGCCCGCGCCGCCGCCCAGCCGGGGCGGCGCCGCGCCGCGGCGAGCGCGCGCAGCACGCGGCCGGGAGCGTCGTGCAGATATTCGGGCAGGTAGGTCACCGGGGCGGCGACGCGGCGGTTCAGCTCGTGCACCGCCTTGTCGGTCGGTTGACGCAGGCTGACGATCAGTTGACGCAACCCCCGCCGCTCCAGCCCCAGGATCTCCTGCGCGATGAAGGTCTCCGACAGGCGGGGCCAGCCCTTGACGATGACGGCGACGGTCACGCGGCGTCCCCGGCGGCCATCTTGTGCTCCGGAGCGCAGGGTGCGGAGGAAAGCGCCGGAAGGTAGCGGGCCGACAGGCGGTTGACGCTCTCCAGCCCGCCGAGCAGTCCCGGCACCACGACCGAGGAGGGCGGCGCCTGCCAGGGCAGCCGGCGCAGCGCCGCCGCCATCGCCGCGGCGTCGCGCACCCCGTCGTCCATCAGGACCGAGACCAGCCCCAGCTCCTGCGCGCGGGCGGCGCGGATGGTCTGCTCGCGCCGCGGCACCTCGCGCGGGACGATCAGCGTCTTCTTGTCGAAGGACAGGATCTCGCAGAAGGTGTTGTAGCCGCCCATGGCGACCACCCCGACCGCCCCCTGCATCAGCCGCTCGATCCGCGCCTCGAAGGCGGTAGCCTCGACGTTGGGCAGGGCGTCCGCCCGGGCCAGGAACTCCGCCTGGAGGTCCGGCTGCATGAAGGGGCCGAACACCAGCACCGCGCGGTAGGGGATGCCGGGATCGCTCTCGTAGGCGCGCAGCACCCAGTCGACCAGCGCCTCGCCGTCGCCGCCGCCGCCGGGGGTGACCAGGATGTAGGGCTCGTCCGGCAGGCCGGGGCCGTGCGGCAGCGCCGGGGGCACGGTGCGGTGCAGATAGCCGGTGTAGACCATCTTGTCGCGCACCGACTGCGGGACCTCGATCCCCTCCAGCGGGTCGCAGATCTGCGGCAGGCCGTAGGCCCAGATTTCGTCGTAGAGGTTTTCCAGCGCCGGCAGGACCTTCTTGCGCTCCCACTCCGGGGCGAGCAGGGCCGGCTCGTCCATCACGTCGCGCAGGCCGAGCACCAGCGGCACGCCGCGGCCCTTCAGAAGCTCCAGCGTCTCCCGCACCTCGCCGCGCAGGCCGAGCGGCTCCTTGTCCACGATGAACAGGTCGGGCTGGTAGACCTCCGCGGTGTGGCGGATCAGCGAGGCCCGCATGGACAGGATCTCGTCGATGTCCAGATGCAGGTTCAGCGCCGTGTATTCGCCGTTGCGCAGCTTGATGACGCCGGGGATGCGCACGAAGTCCACCCGCGTGCGGAAGTCGAAGCTGCCGACGATCGGCGAGCCGGACAGGATCAGCACGGACAGGTTGCTGTAGCGCTCCACCAGCGCATGCGCGATGGCCCGGCAGCGGCGGAGATGGCCGAGGCCGAACGTGTCATGGCTGTAGATGAGCACGCGGCCCGAGGTCGGACGTTCGCTCATAGACTTCCTACCTCTCCCGATTGGCCTCTTGTGTCCGGCCGCGGCTTGGCCGATGAACGGGGGTGCGTCGTGCCGCCGCCGGGAAGGCGGCGGGCCGCTCGCGGGCTCACCATATCCTCAGCGGCCAAGCGGCAGAGGGGGTAAGGTGTCTGCCTGCTCCCGGCACCGGCGTCCCCTTGCGTAGAATGGCGCTATGGAATCCAGCATTTTCCGATTCATCCTTCGGCACAGCGTCCGTCAGCAGATCGTGCTGACCCTGATGACTCTGGCGTCCTTCCCCTTCCTCTACGCCTCGCTCGACCTTCCGAAGCGGATCGTCAACGAGGCGATTGCCGGAAAGAAGCTGCCTGAGTCCTTCCTCGGATTCCATCTCGATCAGGTGACTTACCTGTTCGTCCTATGCGGACTGTTCCTGACTTTGGTGCTGGTCAACGGCGCATTCAAGTATGTCATAAACACCTACAAGGGCCGGCTGGGCGAGCGGATGCTGCGCCGCCTGCGGTACGAGCTGTATGTCCGCGTCCTGCGCTTCCCCCTGCCCCGCTTCCGCAAGATGTCGTCCGGGGAGATCATCCCCATGATCACGGCGGAGGTGGAACCTCTGGGTGGCTTCATCGGGGACGCCATCGCCATCCCGGTCTTCCAGGGCGGCACCCTGCTGGTCTACATCGCCTTCATCTTCGTCCAGGACCCGGTGCTGGGGGCAGCGGCGGTGTCGCTGTACCCGTTTCAAGGCTGGCTCATTCCACGGCTTCAGCGCAAGGTCAATCAACTCGGCAAACAGCGCGTACGTGCCATGCGCCAGATTGCCGACCGCATCGGCGAGACGGTGTCCGGCATCCAGGAGGTCCACACCCACAACACGGCGTCCTGGCACCTCGCCGACCTCAGCCACCGCCTGGGCGACGTGTACCGAATCCGTTTCGAGATTTACCAAAGGAAGTTTTTTGTCAAATTCCTGAACAATTTCATAAACCAGCTCACCCCCTTCTTCTTCTACTCGATCGGCGGTTACCTGGTGATCCACGGCCAGCTGTCCTTCGGCGCGCTGGTCGCGGTTCTGGCCGCCTACAAGGACCTGGCCGCCCCTTGGAAGGAACTCCTCGACTGGTACCAGCAGAAGGAGGACAACCGGATCAAGTACGAGCAGGTGGTGGAGCAGTTCCACGTCCCCGACCTGCTGGCCGAACGCCTGCTGCGCGAGGAGGAGGACGTCCCGTTCAAGGGCAGCCTGTCCTTCCACAACGTCGGGTTCGGCGAGGATGGCGGCACGCCCATCCTGGAAGGGGTGACCTGCGACATCCCGCTGGACTCCCACACCGCGCTGATCGGCGTCGGCTCCGGGCGGGACGAGCTGGCGCAGCTCGCCGCGCGCGTGCTGCTGCCCTCGTCGGGGCAGATCCGGCTGGGCGAGCATGATTATGCGGAACTGCCGGAGAGCGTGACCGGGCGCCGCGCCGCCTATGTCGGAGCCACCCCCTACCTGTTCTCGGCCTCGCTCTACGACAACCTCGTCTACGGGCTGCGCCACCGGCCGCTGCGCGAGAACGGCGAAAGCGAGGAGGCGGCGGAGCGGCGCAAGAGCCGGATGACCGAGTCGGTGCTGTCCGGCAACGCCACCGAGGACGTGCACGCCGACTGGATCGACTACGCCGCCGCCGGCTGCGACGGGCCGGAGGACCTGAAGGCCCGCATCCTGCGCGTGGTGACGATGGTGTCGCTCCAGGACGACGTGTACGGCATGGGCCTCAACCGCACCGTCGATCCGGAGCAGCGCCCCGAGGTGGCCGCCCGCGTGATGGAGGCGCGGGAAGCCATGCGCGCCATGATGCTGAACAACCCGGAGCTGGGGCGGCTGGTCGAGCGCTTCGACCCCGACCGCTACGCCGCGAACGCCACGCTGGCGGAAAATCTGCTGTTCGGAACGCCGGTCGGGCCGATTTTCCAGACTGACGCGCTGGCTTCCAATCCCTATATGCTGCGTGTGCTGGACAAGGTGGGGCTGACGGACACCATCCTGGAGACCGGCCACAAGGTGGCGGAGACCATGGTCGAGCTGTTCGCCGGCCTGCCGCCCGGCCACGAGTTCTTCGAACGCTTTTCCTTCATCGGCTTCGCCGAGCTGCCGGAGTACCAGGCCATCCTGGCGCGCACCGCGAAGGAGGGGCTGGGGGCGTTGCGGCCCGAGGAGCGGACGCGGCTGATGACCCTGCCCTTCAAGCTGATCGGCGCCCGCCATCGTCTGGGCCTGATGACCCCGGACCTGGAGAGGAAGCTGCTGGAGGCGCGCCACCTCTTCGCCAGCGACCTGCCGGCCGACCTGAAGCACGCCGTCGCCTTCTTCGACCCGGAGGCCTACAACGCGGCGGCCAGCATCCAGGACAACATCCTGTTCGGGAAGATGGTCTACGGGCAGGCGCAGGTGCAATCCAAGGTGGGCCGCATCGTGGCGGAACTGGTCGACCAGCTTCACCTGCGCGACACCATCGTGGAGGTCGGGCTGGACCACCCGGTGGGGGTGGCGGGGTCGCGCCTGTCCGCCGCGCAGCGCCAGAAGGCGGCGCTGGCCCGCGCCCTGCTGAAGCGCCCCGACCTGCTGGTGCTGAGCGAGGCGACCAGCGGCCTGGACACCAGCAGCCAGAGCAAGGTGCATTCCGCGATCCTCGGGGAACGCAAGGGATGTGGTCTTGTGTGGGTTCTGCAGCGTGCCGGCTTGGCACGGGCGTTCGAGCGAGTCATTGTGATGAAGGACGGTCGAATCGCCGAGCATGGCCGCTTCGACGAGTTGAACAGGCCCGGCACGTTGTTGCATGAATTGATAGCCGCCGAATAAAGCCGGCGGCGTTGAGGAGGCGGACGGCATGAGCATCGCCGAAGAAGTCAATTGCCTGCGCAGGATTCCCCTGTTCGCCAACATCGACACTTCCAAGCTCAAGCTTCTCGCCTTCACCAGCGAGCGGTTGAGCTTCCGGTCGGGGGACATCCTGTTCGAGCAGGACGAGATGGGAACCTGCGCCTACATCCTGCTGCGCGGGGAGGCCGAGGTGATCATCACCGGTCCCGGCGGGCCGCTGGCCGTCGCGACGCTGGGGTCCAACGAGATCGTCGGCGAGATCGCCATCCTGTGCGACGTGCCGCGCACCGCCACCGTGCGCGCCAGCACCGACCTGGAGGCGCTGTGCGTGCCGAAGGACCATTTCCTTCAGATGATCGCCGACTTCCCGCAGATGGGGCTGGAGATCATGCGCTCGCTCGCCCACCGCCTGGAGCAGACGACCGTGCGCCTGCGCGAGGTCCTGGCCGCCCAGGCGACCTGACGCGCCGCGATCGACAGCCCATGCGTGTCCTCTTCCACGTCCAGCATCTGCTGGGCATCGGCCACGACCGGCGGGCCGCGCTGATCGCCCGCGGGCTGGCCGAGGCCGGCGTGGCGGTGACGGTGCTGCGCGGCGGGCATCCGGTGCCGGGGATCGATTACGGCCCGGCGGCGGAGATCGTCCAGCTTCCCCCCGCCCGCGCCGCCGACAGCAGCTTCAAGACCCTGCTGGACGAGCAGGGCCGGCCCATCGACGACGCGTGGCGCGCCCGGCGCCGCGCCGCGGTTCTGGAGATCCACGACCGGTTGCGGCCCGACGCGCTGCTGGTCGAATCCTTCCCCTTCGGGCGCCGCGCCTTCCGGTTCGAGCTTCTGCCGCTTCTGGAGGCCGCCAAGGCCGGCGGGGCGGTCACCGCCGCGTCGGTGCGCGACATCCTGGTGACCAAGGCCAAGCCGGAGCGGCTGGAGGAAACCGTTTCGACGGTGGAACGGCTGTTCGACCATGTGCTGGTCCATGGCGACCCGGACCTGATCCCCTTCGCGGCGACCTTCCCCGCCGCGGCGCGGATCGCCGACCGCATCCGCTACACCGGTTATGTCGCGGCCCCGCAAGGCGATGACGGCAAGGGCGCCGACGGCGCCGGCGAGGTGATCGTGTCGGTGGGCGGCGGAGCGGTCGGCCTGCCGCTGCTGCGGGCGGCGCTGGCGGTGCGTGTGTCAACTCCCGTCGGACTTGACGCACCCTGGCGCCTGCTGGCCGGGCCGGACGTGCCGGAGGCGGAGGTCCGCGCGCTGGCCGCCGCGGCCCCGCCGGGCACCGTCGTGGAGCGGGCCCGCCCGGACTTCCCGGCCCTGCTCCGGCGCTGCCGCCTCTCGATCAGCCAGGCCGGCTACAACACCGTGCTCGACGTGCTGCAGGCCGGCTGCCGGGCGGTGGTCGTTCCCTTCGCCGCTGGCAGCGAGACGGAGCAGGCCACCCGCGCCCGCCTGCTGGAGAAGCGGGGCCGGCTGGCCGTGGTCGACGAAGCCACCCTGACCCCGGACACCCTGGCCGCGGGCGTGGCCAAGGCGCTCGCCCTGCCCCCGCCGCCCGCCATCCCGCTGCGTCTGGACGGCGCCGCCGCCACCGCCCGGCTGCTGCGGGAGGCGGTGGCCGACCGCCGGGGCGATCATCCGGACCACCGGCGCTAAGCCAATCAAGACGCTTGGATTTTTCCGGTGCGGGGGCCATGCTGATGACGGCCATTGCGCATGCTTTCTCAACCCTCTCCCACCTGGGGAGAGGGTGGCCCGGAGGGCCGGTGAGGGGGTTGTGCGTGTGCCGGACATAACGACACGCGCAACCCCCTCACCCTAACCCTCTCCCCGGAGGGGAGAGGGAACAGAACCGACGATGACCGTGACCGCCACCGCCCCTTCCGACAGCCCGCCGCGCGCCGGTTGGGACGCGCTGACCGCCGAGCTGGACGCCTGGGCCGCCGCCGGGCGCACCGCCGGCTTCTGGTGGCGCGACGACGACGCCGTGGCGCCGACGCCCGACCTCGACCGGATGATCGCCCTGTCGGTCGAGACCGGGGCGCCGCTGGCCCTGGCGGTCATTCCGGCGGGCGTCACGAACGCCCTCGCCCCCGTTGTCGACGCGGCCCCCGGCGTGACGGTGCTTCAGCACGGCTGGTCGCACACCGACCACGCTGCTCCCCCCGCGAAGAAGGCGGAGCTTGGCGCGGACCGGCCCGCCGCCGCCGTTCTGGCCGAGCTGGCCGAGGGGCGGAGCCGGCTGGAGCGCCTCTTCGGGCCGCGCGCCCTGCCCGTCCTGGTGCCGCCCTGGAACCGCATCGCGCCCGGCGTGGTGACCGGTTTGCCCGGCGCGGGCTTCGCCGGCCTGTCGGTGTTCGGGCCGCGACGTGTGTCAACCGTCAACATGATGTGTGTCAACACACACATCGACCCGGTGGCCTGGAAGGACGGCAAGCGCTTCCTCGGCGACGCGGAGTCGCTGGGCATGGCGGTCGCCCATCTGCGCGCCCGGCGGCTGGGCACGGTGGATGCGGCGGAGGCGACCGGCCTGCTGACCCATCATTTGGCGATGGACGGCGAAACCTGGGCCTTCACCGCGCGTTTCCTGACCGTGACCCGCCGCCATCCGGCGGCCCGCTGGCTATCCGCCGGCGACCTGTTCGCCGCAGAAGGACATCGCTGAGACATGGCCGAGCTGCCCATGGCCCGACCCTCGACCGGGGAGACGCCGACCGTCGCGGAGATGCGCTACCCCGCCGGGGCGCTGGCCGGCGACTACGCGCGGGCCGGGGCGGGGCTGGCGCTGACGGTGCTGCCGCTGGCCTTCCTGCCCGTCATCCCCTGGATCGCCGTGCCGCTGGCGGCCTGCGCGCTGCTGTTCGCCGTCTTCGCGGCGCGCACCCTGCAGCGCCAATTGACCCGCATGACCATGGACGGCGAGGGGCTGCGGGCCGACGGGCCGCTGGGCGGCGCCATCCGCTGGGACGCGCTGTCCGGGTTGAGGCTGCGCTACTACGCGACCAGGCGGGGGCGCGACGACGGCTGGATGCAGGCGGCGCTGTCCGGCGGCGGCACGACCCTCCGCTTCGACAGCAACCTGGAGGGCTTCGACGCGGTGATCGAACAGGCCGCCCTCGCCGCCGGGCGCAACGGCGTGGCGCTGAGCCCGGTGACGGTGGACAACCTGATCGCCCTGGGCATCGAGCCGCCGGAGGACCCCAACGAAAAGAGGCCGGCGCCATGAGCCGCACGCTGCTCCGGGTGGAGGACCTGAAGGTCGATTTCCAGGTGCCGGGCGGCGTGGTCCACGCGGTGCGCGGCGTGTCCTTCCGGGTGCGGGCGGGGTCCACCGTCGCCCTGGTCGGCGAATCCGGGTCGGGCAAGTCGGTGGCGGCGCAGTCGATCCTGCGCATCCTGCCCCGCAACGCCGTCATCGCGGACGGAAGAATCCTGTTCGACGACGGGCTGGTCAACGACGGCGCCGGCCCCGTCGACATCGCCGGGCTGAAGGCCGACGGCACGGCGATGCGGGCGCTGCGCGGCGGCCGCATCTCGATCATCTTCCAGGAGCCGATGACCTCGCTGTCGCCTCTGCACACGGTGGGCGACCAGGTGGGCGAGGCGGTGCGGCTGCACCAGCGGGTGACCGCCCGGCAGGCCCGCGCCCAGGCCGAGGACATGCTGCGCCGGGTGCGCTTCCCCGACCCGAAGCGGGCGCTGGACACCTACCCGTTCGAGCTGTCGGGCGGCCTGCGCCAGCGCGCGATGATCGCCATGGCGCTGGTCTGCCGCCCCGCCCTGCTGATCGCCGACGAGCCGACGACCGCGCTGGACGTCACCATCCAGGCGCAGATCCTGAAGCTGATCAAGGACCTCCAGGCCGATCTCGGGATGGCCGTCCTGCTCATCACCCACGACCTGGGGGTGGTCGCCAACCTCGCCGACGAGGTGGTGGTGATGCACCGCGGGCGGATCATGGAATCCGGCACGCGCGAGGACATCTTCGCCGACCCCCGCCACCCCTATCTGAAGGCGCTGCTGCGCGCCGTTCCGCGCTTCCACATGGCGCCGGGGGAACGGCTGGTGCCGATCCGCTCCATCGCGATCGGGGGCACCTCGCAGGGCGGCAGCCTGCTGGAGAAGGACCACCAGCCCTGGCCGCCCGGCGCCGACGCGGCGGGGCCGCTGCTGGCGGTGGAGGGGGTGCGCAAGCGCTACGGCGCGCGCAAGGCCGGCTGGTTCGGCGCCAAGGCCGGGGCCGGCACGCTGGCGGTGGACGATGTCAGCTTCGCCATCGCGCGCGGCGAATGCGTCGGGCTGGTCGGCGAGTCGGGCTGCGGCAAGACCACCCTGTCGAAGATCCTGATGCGCGCCCTGACCCCGGACCAGGGCAGTGTGCGCTTCAACGACCATGGCCGGATCGTCGACGTGCTGGGGCTGGAGGGCGCCGCGCTCATCGCCTTCCGCCGCAAGGTGCAGTTCGTCTTCCAGGACCCCTTCGGTTCCCTGAACCCGCGGATGACCGTCTTCGACATCATTGAAGAACCGCTGGTCATCCACGGCATCGGCGACGAGGCGGAGCGTGCCGCGCGGGTGAAGGAGCTGATGGGGCTGGTCGGGCTGGACGCGCGGCATCTGCGCCGCTACCCGCACAGCTTCTCCGGCGGCCAGCGCCAGCGCATCGGCATCGCCCGCGCGCTGGCCCTGCAGCCCGAGCTTCTGCTGCTCGACGAGCCGGTGTCGGCCCTCGACGTGTCGATCCAGGCGCAGGTGCTGAACCTTCTGAAGGATTTGAAGGAACGGTTTGGCCTGACCTACCTGTTCGTCAGCCACAATCTGGCGGTGGTGGATTACATGGCCGACCGCATCCTGGTGATGTGCCGCGGCCGGATCGTCGAATCCGCCCCGCGCGAGGCGCTGTTCCGCAACCCGGTCCACCCCTACACCCGCGCCCTGCTGGCCGCCGTGCCGGAGCCGGACCCCAGCCGCCCGCTGTCCCTGACCGACCTGGAGGAGGGCCGCGCCTCCGACCCCGCGCGCTGGCCCGCCCCCTTCACCATCGACGACGACCACCAGCCCCATCTGGTCGATCTCGGCGGCGGCCATTGCGTGCGCGCCGACGCCGCCGTCCGCGTGCGGGAGGTGGCGTGATGAGGCTGGCCCGCCCCGCCCTGCTCCTTCTCGCCTTCCTGGGGCTCAGCGCCTTCGACGCCGTCGAGACGCCGATGCTGGCGAACGCGGTCGACGCCGGGTCGCTGCCGCCGGTGGAGAAGCGGCTGCCGCTCACCCCGCTGGTCGAGCCGATGGACCGGCCGTGGCAATCACCGGGGCGCCATGGCGGCGACCTGCGCCTGCTGATGGCGCGGACCAAGGACACGCGGCTGATCTACGTCTACAGCTACGCCCGGCTGGTCGCGCTGACCCCGGACCTGCGCATCGTGCCCGACATCCTGGAGCGGGTGGACGTCGAGCAAGGGCGGATCTTCACCTTCACGCTGCGCCGCGGCCACCGCTGGTCGGACGGCCATCCCTTCACGGCCGAGGACTTCCGCTACTGGTGGGAGGACATGGCCAACAACCCCAAGCGCTCCCCCGGCGGGCCGCCGCCGGAGATGATGGTGGCCGGGGAGGCGCCCAAGTTCGAGGTGCTGGACGCCGCCGCGGTGCGCTACACCTGGACCCGCCCCAACCCCTTCTTCCTGCCGATGCTGGCCGGGGCCAAGCCGGTGGAGATCTACGCCCCCGCCCATTACCTGCGGCGCTTCCACCCCCGCTTCACCGAGCCGCTGGAGCTGAAGCAGCGCGTGGAGGCGGAGCGGCAGAAAAGCTGGCAGCAGCTCCACAACCGCAAGGACAATCTGACCGAGTTCGACAACCCGGACCTGCCGACCCTGCAGCCCTGGGTGCCGACGACCGCTCCGCCCGCGGAACGATTCATCTTCGTAAGGAACCCCTATTTCCATCGGGTGGACCCGGCGGGGCGGCAGCTGCCCTACATCGACCGGATCATCATGACGGTGGCCGACGCCAAGATCATCCCCGCCAAGACGGGGGCGGGCGAGAGCGACCTCCAGGCGCGCTACCTGCGGTTCGACAACTACACCTTCCTGAAGCAGGGGGCGAAGCGCAACGACCAACGGGTGACGCTGTGGCGCACCGGCATCGGGGCGCAGATGGCGCTGTTCCCCAACCTGAACTGCAACGACCCGGTGTGGCGCGCGCTGAACCGCGACGTGCGCTACCGCCGCGCCCTGTCGCTGGCCATCGACCGCGAGGAGATGAACCAGGTCATCTATTACGGCCTCGCCATCCCGACCAACAACACGGTGTTGGAGGTCTCGCCGCTCTGGACGCCGGCCTACCGAGACCGCTGGGCGCAGTTCGACGTGAAGCAGGCCAACCGGCTGCTCGACGAGATCGGCCTGACCGAACGCGACGTCAACGGCGTCCGCCTGCTGCCCGACGGCCGCCCGCTGGAGATCGTGGTGGAGACCGCCGGGGAGAGCACGGAGGAGACCGACGCGCTGGAGCTGATCGCCGATGGCTGGCGGCGCGTCGGGGCGCGGCTCTACATCCGCTCCTCGCAGCTCGACGTGTTCCGCAACCGCATCTTCGCCGGCGACACCTGCATGTCCATCGCGCGCGGGCTGGACAACGCCATCGCCACCGCCGACATGAGCCCGGCCGAGCTGGTGCCGGTCGACCAGGCCAAGTACCAGTGGCCCAAATGGGGCCAGTTCTTCCAGACCATGGGCAAGGACGGCGAGCGCCCCGACATGCCCGAGGCGCGCGACCTGCTGGAGGCCTTCCGCGCCTGGCGCGACGCGCCGGACGAGGCGGGGCGGGCGGCGGCCTGGACGCGCATCCTGACGCTCAACGCCGAGCAGGTCTTCACCATCGGAACGGTGGCCGGGGTGCCGCAGCCGGTGGTGGCGCGCCGCACCCTGCGCAACGTGCCTGAGGAGGGTCTGTTCAACTACGACCCCGGGGCGCATTTCGGGCTGTACCGGCCCGACGGCTTCTGGTTCGACGGAAAGGGGTGAGGCCATGCTGGGCTACGTGATCCGCCGCATCCTCATCATGATCCCGACGCTGCTGGCGATCAGCGTCATCACCTTCGTCATCATCCAGCTTCCCCCCGGCGACTATCTGACCACGCTGGTCAACGAGATGCAGAGCCGGGGCGAGAGCATGGACCAGGGCCGGCTGGCCATGCTGCGCGAGACCTACGGGCTCGACCGGCCGATGCACGAGCAGTACGCGCTGTGGCTGGCCGGCATGCTGCGCGGCGACTTCGGCTATTCCTTCGAATACAACCTGCCGGTATCGGACGTGGTGGGCGACCGGCTGTCGCTGACCGCCATCGTGTCCTTCGCCACCATCCTGTTCATCTGGGTGGTGTCCTTCCCCATCGGCATCTATTCGGCGACGCGGCAGTACAGCCTGGGCGACTACGTCCTGACCTTCCTCGGCTTCCTGGGGCTGGCGACGCCCAGCTTCCTGCTGGCGCTGGTCATGCTGTATTTCGCCAACGTGTGGTTCGGCACCTCGATCGGCGGGCTGATGGACCCGCGCTACATCGGCCAGCCCTGGAGCTGGGCCAAGGCGATGAGCGTGTTCGAGCACATGTGGATTCCGGTGATCGTCATCGGCACCGCCGGCACCGCCGCGATGATCCGCCGCCTGCGCGCCAACCTGCTGGACGAGCTGCACAAGCCCTACGTCGTCACCGCGCGGGCCAAGGGCCTGCCGCCGGGCCGGGCGCTGGTGAAATACCCGCTGCGGGTGGCGCTGAACCCCTTCGTGTCGGACATCGGCAATCTGCTGCCGCAGGTCGTCTCCGGCGCCGCCATCGTGTCGGTGGTGATGTCGCTGCCGACGACGGGGCCGATGCTGCTCCAGGCGCTGCGCAGCCAGGACATGTATCTGGCCGGCTCCTTCCTGATGTTCCTGGCGGTGCTGACGGTGATCGGCGTCTTCCTGTCCGATCTGGCTCTGGCCGCGCTCGACCCGCGCATCCGCCTGAGCGGGGGAGCCAGCCGATGAGCGCCACCCTGCCCCACACTCCCTTGGCCAACACCCCCCTGCCCCACACCGTCGACACCGCCCCCTGGGACCCCGACGAGGTCGAGCGGCTGTCGCCGGAGCAAGAGCGCTTCACCACCGCCTCGCAATGGCGGATGGTCTGGTGGAAGCTGCGGCGGCACAAGCTGGCGGTGGCCTCGGGGATCGTGCTGCTGCTGCTCTACGCCTCGACCCTGGTCAGCGAGGTCCTGGCCCCCTACGCGGTGGACAGCCGCAACTCCCACTTCATCCACGCCCCGCCGCAGTCCGTGCACCTGTTCCACGAGGGGCAGTTCGTCGGCCCCTTCGTCTACGGCTACCGCTACCACCTGGACATGGAAATCCTGAAGCGGGAGTACACGCCGGACCCCACGAAGGTGGAGCCGATCCGCTTCTTCTGCCGTGGCGATCGCTACGAGTTCTGGGGGCTGGTGGAGAGCGACTGGCACCTCGCCTGCCCGGCCGAGGGCGGGACGCTGTTCCTGATGGGCACCGACCGGCTGGGGCGGGACCTGCTGTCGCGGATGATCTACGGGACGCGCATCTCGCTGACCATCGGGCTGATCGGCGTCGCGGTCAGCTTCGTGCTGGGGATCGTCATCGGCGGCGTCGCCGGCTATTACGGCGGCTGGGTGGACAACCTGATCCAGCGGCTGATCGAGATCATCCGCTCCTTCCCCGAGCTGCCGCTGTGGATGGCCCTGTCCGCAGCATTGCCCGTCACCTGGAACCCGATCTTCATCTATTTCGGGATCACGGTGATCCTGGGCCTTCTGGAATGGACGGGACTCGCCCGCGCCGTGCGGTCAAAGCTGCTGGCCCTGCGCGAGGAGGACTTCACCACCGCCGCCCAGCTGATGGGCGCCAGCCCGGCGCGCATCATCGGCCGCCACCTGCTGCCCAGCTTCATGAGCCACCTGATCGCCTCGGCGACGCTGGCCATCCCCGGCATGATCCTGGGCGAGACGGCGCTGAGCTTCCTCGGCCTCGGCCTGCGCCCGCCGATCACCAGCTGGGGGGTGCTGCTGACCGAGGCGCAGAACATCAACGTGGTGGCGCTGTACCCCTGGCTGATGCTGCCGGTGCTGCCGGTGATCGTGACCGTGCTGAGCTTCAACTTCCTCGGCGACGGCCTGCGCGACGCGGCGGACCCGTATCGGTAAGCCTCAGGGCTTCTTCTTCGCCGCGGGCTCCGGCTGCTCCTTGAGGGAGGCCAGCACCATGCGGACGCGGGCGAGGTCGCCGTCGCCGCCCTTCGCCGGGGCGGAAGCGGGCGCGGCCTTGGCCGGAGGGCGCTTCGGCGGGACGGGCTCCGCCGCCGCGACCTGGGTCCGGGGAGCGGGCTTCGCGGCGACCGCCTTGCCTGACGCGGCCTTGGCGGGGGTCGCCCTGGCCTCCAGGATGCGGGGGTCGCCGCCCTTCGGGCTCCAGGTGCGGACCGGGCCGGTGTCGACATGGACATGGCCGGTGTGGGGGTAGAGCGCGTAGCCGCCGCGCTGCAGGGCCGCGGCCTCTTCGGCGAGGCGGCGGGGCGGGACGCCGGGGATGGCGATGTCGGCGGCCTGCCCGCGCAGATGATAGCTGTTTTCCGCCACGTTCGGGTTGCTGCGCGCCAGCGCCACGTTGGTCAGCGGCGAGCGGTAGCCCGAGGTGATGTGGACCGGCGTGTCGGGGCCGGCGCCGCAGCGGTCCCTCAGGTCAGCCAGAAGCTCCACCAAGGTGGGATCGACGGGCACCGTCTCGCCGGTGCGGCGGTCGCGGAACAGTGTGGCGATGCGGTCCAGGGCCTGCGGGTCATAGCCGTCGGCGCGGCGGTAGGTGACGCTGACCGTCTCGCCGCTGGCGGGGTGGTGCAGGACGATCGAGCGGGGGCCGCCGTCCAGCGAGGCCTGGGGACCCGGAGTGGAAGCGCAGCCGGCGAGCGTTCCGCCGGCGAGCAGGCCCAGCAACGATAAGCGCAGAAGATGCCGCATGCGTCTCCCCAGAGTTCTCTCTGCGGTTGCAGGCGGTTTTCATACCATAATTGTCACACGATCCGGCAGTGACAACGGGCCACGGGGCGCGAACGGAGGCTTGGCCGTGTCCTCGGCGCATCACTGTCCAACGGGATAGTTGCCAATAAGAGGGGCCAAGTCAGAGAGGAAGCGCCATGCCTTCGCGGGCGACCAGCGTGCCGGGGCGCCGGGCCTCGGCGGCGGTGGCGATGACGTCCAGCTCGGCGTCGCTGCGCCGGGGATCGTGATGGAAGATGACCGCGCGCTTCACATCGGCCTCGTCGGCGATGCGCAGGCATTCCTCCCAGGTCGAATGGCCCCAGCCGACGCGGGCGGCGTATTCGGCGTCGGTGTAGGTGCAGTCGTAGATCAGCAGGTCGCTGCCGCGCACCAGCTCCATCACGGCGGGGTCGCGCCCGGCGGCGGGGTGCTCGGTGTCGGTGACGTAGCACAGGCTGCGCCCGGCGAACTCCACGCGATAGCCCGTCGCCCCGTCCGGATGGTTCAGCGCGGCGGTGCGCACGGTGACGCCCGGCTTGACCGCCAGCGTCTGGCCGCTGACGAAATCGTGGAAGGTGCAATCGGCCCGGAAGATCTCCACCGGGACCGGGAACAGCGGCGCCGACATCATGCATTCCAGGACGGAGCGCATCGTCCGCTCCCGCTCCAGATGACCGGCCCTGATCCGCACGCGGCTGGCCGCGTCGAAGGCCGGCGCGAAGAAGGGCAGGCCGCAGATGTGGTCAAGATGGCTGTGGGTCAGCAGCAGGTCGACGTCCACCGGCTCGCCCCGGCGCATCAGCGCCTCGCCCAGCGGGCGCAGGCCGGTGCCGGCGTCGAGGACCAAGAGGGCGTCCCCGCAGCGCAGCTCGACGCAGGGGGTGTTGCCGCCGTAGCGGACCGTGTCCGGTCCCGGGGAGGCGATGCTGCCACGCACGCCCCAGAAGCGGACGGTGAAGTCCGGCGGTGTGTCGGGCGCACCGGAACAGGCGTCGGAAACGGTTCGTGCCGTCATGGTACCGACAATTTGGCGGTAGGACCCTCGCGAGTCGAGTGAAAAGGTTGATTCACGAAACGCCCCTCCGGCCCGTCCAATGGACGACCTGGGGAGCCGATCGGCCTCGATGGAAGGGGGGATGGCGCGGGACGGGGGTAGGAGGAAAAGGCGTGCCGCACCGCCGAGATGCGGAGATGCCCAAGCCAATAAGATGTGGTAGTTTGCGCCCGTTCGCCCATCGACGCGAAAAATCGCCTCCGGACCCCGACCCCTCGGATGGACCCAGACAAACTCGCCAAAGTCCTCGCCATGGCCGAGTCGGAGCATCAGGGCGAGGCCCAGTCCGCTCTGCGCGCCGCGCGCATCATGCTGTCGAGGGCCGGCCTGTCGTTCCGCGATCTCGCCCGTGGCGCCCGTCCGGTCTCGCCCACCCCGGAACCGCCGCCCGCCGCCGGCGCCCCGCCGCCCGACCGTCCGCCGCCGCCCGACCAGCTCGTCCAGGGGCTGCGCCGTCAGGTGCGCGACCTGGAGCTGGAGGTCGCCGGGCTGAAGCGGCAGCTGGAAAAGAGCAACGGCGACATGGAGCGCCAGCGCGAGGAGGCCGACCGCTGGCGCGGCCTCGCCCGCGAAACGGCGGAAAAGCTCTGGGACCTCGGCAAGGCGCTGGAGCGCAAGCACAGCCGCCACACCAGCCTGGACAAGCGCCGCGCCATCCTCGACCTGCTGCAGGACCCCGGCAGCGCCCTGCTGGCCGATCACGAGATCGCGCGGCGGGTCGGCACCTCGCCGAAGCTGGTCGCCCATTGGCGCCGCCGGCTGGCCATCGTCGGGCGGAAGATCCGCCTGCTGCCCGTCGTGCCGCGCGGCCGCGGCCTGTGGGGCGGCGGCCGGCCGGCCGGCCCGGCCCGCGGCGGGGCGGCGCTGGAGGGCAAGCGCCAGCGCTGGATGGGCTATCCGGTCGCCGTCATCATCGCCGACCGGTCAGGGCCGCCCGGCAAGCGGCCCTGACCGGTTCCCCTGCGTCAGTTTGACGATCCGTTTCCATCGGTCGCCGCGCTGCCCATGTCCGCCGGTCCCGCCGCGGTTGGCGAACGATCGGACGCCGCGACGCGCCAGACCGTGTTCGACAGGTCGTCGGCGACGATCAGGGCGCCCTTCGGGTCCACCGTGACGCCGACCGGCCGGCCGTAGGTGTTGCCGTCCTCGCCCATGAAGCCGGTCACGACCTCGACCGGATCGCCGGCGGGGGCGCCGTCGCGGAAGGGAACGAAGATCACCTTGTAGCCGCTGGGAACGCTGCGGTTCCAGCTGCCGTGCTCGCCGACAAACACCCCGTCGGCGAAGCGCTCGCCCATCGCCGGCGAGGAGAAGGCCACGCCGAGCGCCGCGACGTGCGATCCCAGCGCGTAGTCCGGCTTGATCGCCGCGGCGACCATCTCGGGCTTCTGCGGCTGGGCGCGCGGGTCGACGTTCTGGCCCCAGTAGCTGTAGGGCCAGCCGTAGAAGGCGCCCTCACGGACCGAGGTCAGGTAATCGGGGACGAGGTTGGGGCCAAGCTCGTCGCGCTCGTTGACCACCGCCCACAGCGTGCCGGTCCCCGGCTGGATGGCCAGCGCGGTGGGGTTGCGCAGGCCGGTGGCGTATGGCCGGTGCGCGCCGGTCTGCGCATCGATCTCCCAGACCATCGCGCGGTCGGCCTCGGCGGGCATCCCGCGTTCGGTGATGTTGCTGTTGGAGCCGATGCCGACATAGAGGAAGCGCCCGTCCGGGCTGGCGGCCAGCGACTTGGTCCAGTGGTGGTTGATGTAGGAGGGCAGGTCGGTGACCTTCTCCGGCGGCCCCTCGGCGCGGGTCTGGCCCTCGTGGTAGGGGAAGCGCACCAGCGCGTCCTGGTTCGCGACGTAGATCTGGCCGTTGACGAAGGCCAGCCCGTAGGGGGCGTTCAGCTGGTCGGCGAAGACCGTGCGCTCCTCGTACTGCCCGTCGCCGTCGGCGTCGCGCAGCAGGGTGATGCGGTTGCCGCTGGGAACCGAGGTCGTGCCCTTGGCCTTGATGATGCCCGCGATGAAATCCTTGGGCCGCAGCGGCGGGGCCGAGCCGCCCCGGCCTTCGGCGACCAGGATGTCGCCGTTGGGAAGGACCAGCGTCTGGCGCGGGATGCCGAGGTCGGTGGCGATCGCCGTGACGGTGAAGCCCTCCGGCACGGTCGGTTTCCGGTCGCCCCAGTTGGCGGGCTTGGCGATCTTCATGCTGGGCAGCAGACCGTGCTGCTGCTCGGGCAGCGGCGGGTTGGCGCCGTAGACGGGCTGCGACGGGTTGTTGTCGTCGCAGGCGGTCAGCAGGGCGGCGAGCGCGGCGGCGGCCAGCAGGCTGGAGCGTTTCATCGCGCGTCCCCCGTGTGATGGCCCATGCGCAGGCCCATGCGGAAGCTGGAGAAGCCGAACCAGGTGGCCAGGAGGGCGGTCACGGTGACCGCCGCCGACAAGATCAGGCCCTCCGGCATGGTTCCCCAGGCGTCCCGCGCGTGCACGAAGGCGTTGACGAGGCCAAGCGCGAACGTGATGACCAGCAGGACGAAGTAGGGAAGCCCGCGGCCGCGGCGCCGGCCGGCGCGGAACAGGTCGATGAAGGCCCAGAGGAGCGAGAAACCGGCGAAGACCATGCCGCCGGCGATCAGCCAGGCGGCGAAGTTGCTCCACTGGATCTCGAAGCTCCTGGAATAGGCGATGTCGCAGAGCAGGCCCCCCAGGAACAGCGGGAGGGAGGCGGCGAGCAGCACCGCGTGCAAGGGATGGATGGCCCTTGCCGGTCTGCCGTGATCGACGATGGCTACCAAGACGTCATCTCCTTGCCCGACGGGGGTCCGCGCCGGAGCGGCGCGGAAATCAATCTTTTCAATGGGCAGGCAGGAAGATGGTTCCGCGCGGCGGCCGGCCGGCGATCAGGGCACCAGCCGGTAGCCGCCGGGCTCCGTCACCAGGATCTCGGCGTTGGACGGATCGCGCTCGATCTTCTGGCGCAGGCGGTAGACGTGGGTTTCCAGCGTGTGGGTGGTGACCCCGGCGTTGTAGCCCCACACCTCGCCCAGCAGCGTCTCGCGCCCGATGACCGCGCCGCCGGCCCGGTACAGGTATTTCAGGATCGCCGTTTCCTTCTCGGTCAGGCGGATCTTGCGGGCGCCGCCGTCGGCCAGCAGCAGCTTGCCCGCCGGGCGGAAGCTGTAGGGGCCGATGGCGAAGACGGCGTCCTCGCTCTGCTCGTGGACGCGCAGCTGGGCGCGCAGCCGAGCCAGCAGGACCCCCATGCGGAAGGGCTTGGTGACATAGTCGCTGGCCCCGGAATCGAGCCCGAGGATGGTGTCGGCGTCGGACGCCGCCGCGGTCAGCATGATGATCGGGCAGCGCACCCCCTCGCGCCGCAGCAGGCGGCAGAGGTCGCGTCCGTCCATGTCCGGCAGCCCGACGTCGAGCAGGATGGCGGCGAAACCGCCCTCCCGCGCCACGGCCAGGGCCGAGGCGCCGTCACCGGCCTCCACCGTCTCGAATTCCTCCAGAAGCTGGAGCTGCTCGGCGAGGGACTGCCGGAGGGCGGTGTCGTCGTCGATCAGAAGGATGCGTTTCGCAAGCGTCATTCGGGTGCGTTCACCGGTGGCTCCGGGCGCGGAACTTATCATGGCCCGCGCGGGATTGCCCTAGCCTTATCGGACGGTTCGAAGACAAGCGGGGGACCGGCGTCAGGCGCCCCACAATCCGCCCAGCCGGACGGCCCCGGCGGTGTCCGGGGAAAGGACGATCGCCGTCTCCGGGGCGAGGCCGAGGTCCGCCACCGCCCGCGCCGTCGCGGCGTCCGGCACGGCGACGGCGCGCATCAGCGCCAGCGCGCCCTGCTCCAGATGGCGGCGGGCGGCGGCGGCCTCCTCGGTCAGGCCGGGCTCCGGCCAGAGCAGCCGTTCCACCAGCGCGACGAGCCTCAGGCGCCGGCTGTCCATCGCCAGGGCGGCGGCGAGGCCGGGCAGGGCGCCGCCGTCCACCAGCACGCGCGCGCCGTCCGGCAGGCGCGACAGCGCGATGTCCGCCGCCAGCACCGCCGAGGGATCGAGCCGCGGGTAATCGCCCGGCAGGGCCTGCCGCAGGACGGGCTGTCCCTGCGCCTCCAGCGCCAGCGCCATGCGCTCCGCGTAGCCGTCCGGCGCCCGGTTGGCGGGGAGGAGGAGATGCAGGGCCGGCTGGTCCGCCATGACGATGGGTCTCGCGTGAAGGAGAGGGAGGGAGAGGGGACGGCGAGCATAGCGCAAGCCGGTTTCGCCCGCACCGGCGCCGCTTTGCGCCATCGTTGCGCCGCCGGCAACGGTGTGGCGCGCGGGATTTGCTGGACAGGGGTGCGCCACCTGCGCTTTGCTTCCGGCGCTCTCCGACCCATGTCGGGATCTTTCGCCCTTCGGGGCGCAGCACGCGAAGCCTCCGTTATGTACGCCGACGCCCCTTCCGACTCCGCCCCGCCCGAAGCCGTCCTGCCCATGGACGAAGCCGCCATGCGCGCGGTGGACCGGGCCACGGCCGCCCTGCGCCGGGGCGAGGCCGTCGCCATCGAGACCGCCGACGGCAGCGTCGGCGCCGCGGTGTCGGTGGAATCCGTGGCGATCGACGCCGTGCAGCGGCTGGTGCAGCTGACCGGCGCCGCGCCGGTTCTGGCCGTCACCCGCCGCCGCGCCACGGTGCTGAAGCTGATGGGCGAGGGGACGGGCGTCGTCGCCCTGTCGCTTCCCCGCTGCCTGACCGCGGACGAGGCCCACGCGCTGGCCGACCCCGAGCACCGCCCGGACGGAGCGATGCCGGAGGGCCTGACCGCCACCGCCATGGACCCCGGTTCGCGGGAGACCGCGGCGGTGGACCTCGCCCGGCTGGCGCGGCTGCTGCCGGCGGCCATCGTCGCCCCCGCTACGGGACACACGACTGCCGGCCACAGCGGCAGCGCCGCGGAGTGGGCGGCGAAGCACGACCTGCTGCTGGTCCGCGCCCGCGACATCGCCGACTACCGCGTCCATGTGGTGCGCACGCTGCGCCGTGTGGCCGAGGCGCGCGTCCCGCTGTCCGGCGCCGAGAACACCAGCATCGCCGCCTTCCGCCCCATCGACGGCGGGCCGGAGCATCTGGCGATCATCGTCGGCAACCCGGTGGCGGGCGAGCCGGTGCTGGCCCGCCTGCATTCGGAATGCTTCACCGGCGACCTGCTGGGCAGCTTGCGCTGCGACTGCGGCCAGCAGCTGCGCGGCGCCATCGCCGAGATCGCCCGGCAGGGCAGCGGCGTCCTGCTTTATCTGGCGCAGGAGGGGCGCGGGATCGGCCTCGTCAACAAGCTGCGCGCCTACCGCATCCAGGACCGCGGCTTCGACACGGTGGACGCCAACGAGATCCTCGGCTTCGAGGCGGACGAGCGGGTCTATCTGCCGGCGGCGGAGATGCTGCGGCAGCTGGGCTTCACCGCCGTGCGGCTGATGACCAACAACCCGGAGAAGCTGCGCCAGCTCGCCCGCTGCGGGATCGAGGTGGTCGAACGCGTTCCCCACATCTTCCCGGCCAACGGCCACAACGAAGGCTATCTGCGCACCAAGGCGGAGCGCAGCGGGCACATGTTCTGAGAGTCGACTTTTCAGGGGGCAGGAAACGCCCCTTGCCCGGCAGCTCTTGCCGGGTCGCGGCCCGGACCCGGGCCGAAAGCGCCCGGCGGGAGCGGATTCCAGCCCTCACAATTGGCACGCCGGTTGCTTAGGGAAGGGCTGGACACCGCGACGGGAGACCGCCCATGGCCATCGACGCCACCACCATCGACGCCTCAGCCGCTTCGCGGCCGGTGCAGCGCGGGCAGTCGCCGTCGCCGGCCCTGACGGTCGCGGAAAGCCGGGACAGCCCCGACCGGTACGAGGCCGAGGCCGAGATGTCCTTCGGCGACTTCCTCGACATCATCAACCCGCTTCAGCACATCCCCCTCGTCAACACCGTCTACCGCGAGATCACCGGCGACACGATCAAGCCGTCGTCGAAGGTCATCGGCGGCATCCTGTTCGGCGGCCCGCTGGGCGGCATGGCCTCCATCGCCAACGCGGTGGTGGAGCAGGCGCAGGGCAAGGACATCGGCGGGCAGATCATGGCGTCGCTCGGCTTCGACGGGGACGCCGCCACCGGCCACACCCCCGCCGGCACCGCCGGAGCCACATCCGGAGCCACTGCGGTCGCGGCCCTTCCGGACTCCGCCGCGGGCACGTCGGCGCCGGCCGTGGCCGCGGCGGCAGATGCCCGGCCGGCCCGCACCGTCACGGCGGAGTTGCCGGACGCCAAGCGGTCCACGGCCCCCTCGCATGGGGTGGAGGCGGCGGTGACCGGTTCGGGGCGCGACGGCCTGGCGGACACGCCGCACCCCTCGCGCATGCCGGCGCGCGACACACCGCTGGCGAACAGCCTGATGGCCAAATACGCCGCCAAGCCGCACCCCTCCACCGTCGGCTTCGCCGCCGCCGCGGCCCCCTCCGGCGCCCGCAAGGCCGCGGAGGCCCCGGCGCCCGCGCCCCAGCCGGACGCCGCCGCCGGAACTGGAGCCGCGGCAGCGCCGACCAACGCAGCCGCGCAGGCGAGCGCGCCCCCGACGGCCGCCAACAGCAACGCCTTCGCGCCCGTGACACCGGACATGCTGTCTGAGACGATGATGCGCAATCTGGCCAAATACGAGCAGGGCCGGCGGGCCGCGCAGACCCAGGCGCCCAGCCTGCGGGTGTCGGGCTGAGCGTCATGACCCCCGGCTGCGGGTGAAGGAAGGGTGATGGAGATCACGGTTCGTCTTGAGGACCCGCCGTCCGCAGGCCGCCTCGACTGGCCCGGCGGGTCGTTCCGCTGCGTGCTGGGCCGCGGCGGCATCCGCGCCGACAAGCGGGAGGGCGACGGCGCCACCCCGGTCGGCCGTTTCACGCTGCGCCGCGTGCTGTGGCGCCCCGACCGGCTGGAGCGGCCCGAGACGGGCCTGCCGGCCTCGCCCATCGCACCCGACGACGGCTGGTGCGACGATCCCGCGGACCCCGCCTACAACCGTCCGGTCAAGCGCCCCTACGCCGCCAGCCATGAAGAGCTGTGGCGCGAGGACCATGTCTACGACGTCATCGTGGTGATGGGGCACAACGACGACCCGGTGGTGCCGGGCCTGGGCAGCGCCGTGTTCATGCATGTGGCGCGGCCCGACCGGGCGCCCACGGCGGGCTGCGTCGCGCTGCCCCTGCCGGACCTGCTGCGTCTTCTCAAGGATTGCGCGCCGGGCACCGCGCTGACCGTGTCGGACCCGTCGGGGTAGGCGGCGCTATCCGGCGGCGGGGGTGGGGCGGGCGCCGAAGATCGCCGTGCCGACCCGCACATGGGTGGCGCCGAAGCGGATCGCCGTCTCGTAATCGCCGCTCATCCCCATGCTGACCTCGGGCAGGCCGGCGCGGCGGGCCATCTCGGCGAGCAGGGCGAAATGCATCGCCGGCTCCTCGTCCACCGGGGGAATGCACATCAGGCCGCTCACCGGCAGCTTCCAGCTGTCCCGGCAGGCGGCCAGGAAGGCGTCCAGCTCCGCCGGGGCAATGCCGGCCTTCTGCGGCTCCTCGCCGGTGTTGACCTCGATCAGGCACCGCGGGCGGCGCCCGCTGCGCGCCATCTCCTCGGCGAGCGCCTCGGCCAGCTTGGGCCGGTCCACCGTCTGGATCACGTCGAACAGGGCCACCGCGTCCTTGACCTTGTTGGTCTGCAGCGGGCCGATCAGGTGCAGCTCCAGATCCGGGAAGCGGTCGCGCAGCGCGGGGAACTTCGCCTTGGCCTCCTGCACGCGGTTCTCGCCGAAGACGCGCTGGCCGGCGGCCAGGGCCTCCTCCACCGCCTCGACCGGATGGGTCTTGGAGACGGCGACCAGGGTCACCGCGCCGGCATCGCGCCCGCCGGCGGCGCAGCCTTCCCGGATGGACCGGCGGACGGCCTCCAGCCGGGCCGTGACGGTGCCGTCTGATGGATCGGTGTGCGACGCGGACATGCCCGTCCTCCCCCCTTTGTGCTGCCCCGGCTGCGGCGCCTGCCTGTACAGGGACCGGAGGGCGTGGTAACGGACGGGCCGACGAAACGCAAGCACCCCGAGGAGAACACGGCATGCGTGGTTGGATGCGTCCCCTGATCCTGTCGGCGCTGATTCTGGGGGCCGCGCCGTTCACGGCCGGCAGCGCCTTTGCCCAAAGCCCCGGTGGCCAGGACGCCGGGAGCCAGAATGGCGGAAAGCCCGCCGCCGGCAAGGAAGCGCCGAAGGAGGCCCCCAAGACGGCGGCGGGATCGGCCATCGCCCAGGCGCCCTTCGCCGTGCAGCCGTTCCCGCTGCAGGACGACGGCACCTACAAGGAGTTCCTGGGCGCGGCCGCCGCCGACCTCAACCGCCGCTGCGTCAAGCAGGAGAATTACGGTTGGGAGTTCAAGAAGGACGACGCCGCCCGCCGCGACCAAATTCTTGAGTCCACCCTGGGCAGCTTCCGCAAGGCCGGATGGAAGATGGGCGAGGTGAAGGTCCGGACGATCCGCGATCCGGGAACCACCGCCTACACGGCGGAAAAGGCCAAGCAGCGCCTGCTGGCCGTCTGGACCCCGATGGAGGACGCGGCAATCCTGCTGCTCTGCGAGACCGAAGCGGCTCCGGCGACCAAGAAGTAAGGGCCGACGCCCAAAAGGAAAACGGCGGCGGATGGGTATCCGCCGCCGTTTCCATTTCACCGGACGCCGGGCCGATCAGAAGGCCAGGCGGGTGTCGATCATGATGATGTGCGCGCGGTCGTCGAGGCCGACGGCATCGGTCTTCAGATCGAGGTAGCTGTACTCCAGACCCGTCGTCAGGCCCGGCGCGACGGTGTAGGTCACGCCGCCCTGGTAGAGGTCCGCCTTGGCCGGAGTCGTCGCGGTCTCGACGTCGTTGCCACGCGAATGCGAGTAGTTGGCGGCGAGGATGAACGGGCCGGCGGTGTACTGGGCACCGACGATCCAGATGTCCTGCTTCTCCTTCGTGGTCAGCGACTTGTCGTAACCGCTGTCGCCGCTGTAGGCGTAGCTGCCGCCGATCTTGAAGTTGCCGTAGCCGACGTTCAGGCCGGCATGGACCGAGCTGAGCTTCTCGAAGCGGGTGGCGCCGGCGCCGGTGCCGTCGTTGACGGCATCGCCGAACTGGTAGAAGGCGCTGGCCGCCACGCTGAAGCCGCCGAACTCGTTGGCGTAGGTGCCGCCGACCTCGACGACGTCCTGGAAGCCGCCGTTGTCCTGGCGGCGGTTGATCGAGGTGTGCGAGTCGCCGGTGCGCGGCGTGTAGGAGACGCCGCCCTGGAAGCCGGCGATGGTCGGAGTGAGGTAGATGATCTTGGTGCCGACGTCGCCCGAGGCGAGGGCACGGAAGTTGTTGGTGGTGGTCGGCAGCAGGCCGTAGGTCGACGAGCCGTTGAGGAATTCCACCGTGTTGTTGTCCGGACCGCCGGCAATGCCTTCGACGTTCGGGCCGATGATGCCGAATTCGTCCGACAGGCCGTTGATCGTGCCGGCTTGCAGGGTGCCGAAGCCGCTGTTCACGAAGATGAAGGCACGGTCGGCGTCCATGGTGCGGACGTTGCTGGCGCCGTTGGCGGCGCGCATACGGACGCGGCCACCATACTCCAGCCCGTTGTCGGCCGTGGCGACCGGCGTGACGATCACGCGGAAACGGTTGGCGAACTCCGTCGAGCGGGTGTCCTGGTCACGATCCTGGTTGACGTAGGCGCCCTGGAAGAACGCGTCGCCGCCGATCTTGACCTCGAACTTGGTCTGGGCGGAAGCCACGCCGCTGCAGGCGATGATCGCGACGGCTGCGCAGCCCGTAACAAGAGAACGCTTCATTGATGGTCCATCCTTCTAGCAGGCCCCCAAGGAGACTGGAGCCGTGCGGTTGTGCTTCCCATCAACTACTAAGCCACTCGTTCCCTTACCCGGCAAGGGTGATTCAACGGGGAAATCGGTTCAACTGTAACACAGTTGCCATTCCGACACAGTCATAAGTAACTGAAAGCTATCGGTTTTTCCCGCATGCCGTAAATATAGCACATTGCGTGGCGAGATTTTGGGCGCGGTGAACAAACTTTGCGCACGCGAACGCGCCCTGTCGAATGCCTTGGGCACCAGGGCGGACATCAGATCGGGCCGTGGGGCGAGCATCGGAAGACGCAGGGAAAGGCGCGACGCCGCGATGCCGGCGGCCGGGGCGATGCACCGGGAAAAAGGCCAAGGCACAAAGAAAAAGGGCGGTGGCCGAAGCCACCGCCCCCTTCATCCACGGTAAACCGCAGATTAGAACGCCAGGACCGTACGGAGCAGGACGACGTGACCGTCGTTGTCCAGGTCGTTGGCGGCCGTGCTCAGATCGCTGTCGGCCTTGAAGTAGTCGTACTGAGCCTGCAGGGTCAGGCCCGGAGCGACGGTGTAGCCGGCGCCGAACTCGTAGACTTCGATCTTGCGGCTGCCCGGGGTGTACAGGCTGCCGGCGTCCTTGCCGTTCTTGTAGTTGGCACCGACGACGATCGGGCCGGCGGTGTACTGAGCGCCGACAACCCAGAGGCGGCTCTTCTCGTTGTCCGAGGTCGCGGTCTGGATCTGGCCCGACTCACCGAAGTCGGTGTACGAACCGCCGAGCGAGAAGCCGGCGTAGCCAACCTGGGCGCCAACCTGCCAGGCGTTCAGGTCCTCGACGCTGGCGCCGACCGTGGTCGTGCCGGCGGCGTTGCCCCAGTAGTAGCCAGCGCTGGCCTTCAGCGAAACGCCGCCGAAGGTGTTGCTGTAGTTGGCACCGACTTCGACCAGATCCTCGAAGGTGGTCGAGAAGCCGCGGCCGGTGGCGGCGACCGGGGTCAGGTCGGCGCGGTTGACCGAGGCGTGCGAGTCGTCGTTGCGCGGGGTGTAGCTGGCGCCCACCTGCAGGCCGGCGAAGCGCGGCGAGAAGTACACGATCTTCGTCGCGTTGTTCTCGACGACCAGCGACTGGTTCAGGATCGAGCCGTTCAGGCCGCCCAGGCCGCCGGCGATGTCGGTGGTCTGGCCGATCCAGGCGGTGACGCCGTCATAGATGCCGAGCTGCAGGTAATCCTGCGGAGCGGTGATGTAGGTGGCGTCGTTGAAGGAGTTGGTCACGCCCATCTGGACCTGACCGAACGCGCCCTGCGCGAAGATGTAGCCGCGGTCGGCGTCCATCGTGCGGGCGTTGTTGGCGCCCGAGTTGGCGCGCATACGGATGCGGCCGCCGTACTCCAGGCCGTTGTCGGCCTTGGCGGTCGGGGTCACGATGACGCGGAAGCGGTTGCGGAAGTCAACCGAACGGGCGCCCTGGTCGCGGTCTTCGTTGACGTAGCCGCCTTCGAAGTAGGCGTCGCCGCCGACCTTGACTTCAAACTTGGCCTGAGCGTTGGCAGCGCCGGCACCCAGAGCCAGAGCGGCAGCGGCGCAGCCCGCGAGCAGATAACGGTTCATGATTGTTGCCTCCATCCTGGCAGCAGAATTTTCAGCCCGGTTAACGTCCTGGCTGGCTCTGTGGTACGCAGATGCGGGGACGCCAGCAAGCCGGAAATCGCAAAGTTGCAGCAATGAAGGAACAGTGTGTCCGACGGAACACACCTTCATTGTGCGCCGCCGTCGGGATTCCGCGGCGCGCGCGGAGCCGCGCAGGGGGGTCCGGTTCCGGCCCCGGACACAGCAAAGGCACAGGCGGAGCCCCGCATCGGCTGTTGCCGCGGGCGGGCTTTTATGGTCTTTTCACCCGCATCCGCCGCGGTATCGTGCGCGGTACCCCGAATTTATTGATCCAGGTTCCGACCATGCGCCGTTCCCGTGTCCTTCGCCTTGCCCCCGTCGTGCTCGCGGCGTCGCTCGCCGTGGCCGGTTGCTCCAGCTGGGGCGGCCAGACGGAAACCGTCGACGAGCAGATCAAGAAGGAATACAAGTTCGGCAGCCTCCTCGGCACCGACGGCGGCTTCAGCCTGTTCGGCAAGAACAAGCGCAACGGCGCCGAGCAGGGCGACCCCAACGGCATCGGCGTCAACAGCTTCCTGTGGCGCGCCTCGCTGGACACGCTGTCCTTCATGCCGATCGTCTCCGCCGATCCGTTCGGCGGCGTCATCCTGACCGACTGGTACACGCCGCCGGACACCCCGAACGAGCGCTTCAAGGTCAACCTGTACATCATGGACCGCCAGCTCCGCGCCGACGGCGTGCGGGTGTCGGTGTTCAAGCAGCAGCGCGCCGGTTCGGACTGGCGCGACAGCGCGGTCGGGCCGGAGACGGCGACGACGCTGGAGGACGCGGTGCTGACCCGCGCCCGCCAGATCCGCGTCGCCCAGCAGGCGGCGGCGCGCTGAGCGGACGCGCCGGTTCGGCGGGAAGCAGGGCAGGGCAGGGCGCGGACAGCGCGCCGCCTGTCATCCCGCCGCCGGCGTCTTACTTATCAAGACCTACGAAACTCACGGAACGGCGTCTGCGGTCATGTCGCGTTACAATGTCAAGGAAACCGAAGCGAAGTGGCAGGGCGAGTGGGAGCGGCAGGGCTGCTTCACCGCGCGCGAGGACGCTTCCCGTGAGAAGTACTATGTGCTGGAGATGTTCCCCTACCCGTCGGGGCGCATCCATATGGGGCACGTCCGCAACTACACCATCGGCGACGTGATCGCGCGCTACAAGCGCGCCCGCGGCTTCAACGTGCTGCACCCCATGGGCTGGGACGCCTTCGGCCTGCCGGCGGAGAACGCCGCGCTGGAGAAGAAGACCCACCCGGCCAAATGGACCCGCGAGAACATCGCGGCCATGCGCGCCCAGCTGAAGACGATGGGCCTGTCCATCGACTGGGACCGCGAGGTCGCCACCTGCGACGTGGAGTATTACCGCCACGAGCAGAAGATGTTCCTGGATTTCCTCAAGGAAGGCCTGGCCTACCGCAAGGAGTCCTGGGTCAACTGGGACCCGGTCGACAACACGGTTCTCGCCAACGAGCAGGTGATCGACGGCCGCGGCTGGCGCACCGGCGCTCTGGTCGAGAAGCGCAAGCTGTCGCAGTGGTTCCTCAAGATCACCGCCTACGCCGACGAGCTGTTGAAGGGGCTGGACACGCTGGACCGCTGGCCGGAGCGCGTGCGCCTGATGCAGGAGAACTGGATCGGCAAGTCCACCGGCGTGCGCTTCCGCTTCGACCTCGTCGGGCGGACGGACAAGCTGGAGGTCTTCACGACCCGGCCCGACACGCTGTTCGGCGCGTCCTTCGCGGCGATCTCCGCCAACCATCCGCTGGCCGCCGAGCTGGCCGCCGGCAACCCGGCGCTGGCCGAGTTCATCGCCGAGTGCAACCGCATGGGCACCAGCGAGGAGGCCATCGAGACCGCCGAGAAGCGCGGCTTCGACACCGGCCTGCGGGTGACGCATCCCTTCGACCCGTCCTGGGAGCTGCCGGTCTACGTCGCCAACTTCGTGCTGATGGAATACGGCACGGGCGCCATCTTCGGCTGCCCGGCCCATGACCAGCGCGACCTGGACTTCGCCCGCAAGTACGGCCTGCCGGTCACGCCGGTGGTCGTTCCGGCGGACGCCGATCCCGCCACCTTCACCGTCGGCGACGAGGCCTACACCGGCCCCGGCCTGCTGCGCAATTCGCGCTTCCTCGACGGGATGGAGGTCGAACCGGCCAAGCAGGAGGTCGGCAGGCGTCTGGAGGAGCAGGGGCAGGGCGAGCGCACCACCCAGTACCGCCTGCGCGACTGGGGCGTCTCCCGCCAGCGTTACTGGGGCTGCCCCATCCCGGTCATCCACTGCGGCAGCTGCGGCATCGTCCCGGTCCCCGAGCAGGATCTGCCGGTCGTGCTGCCGGAGGACGTGACCTTCGACAAGCCCGGCAATCCGCTGGACCACCACCCGACCTGGAAGCACACGACCTGCCCGAGCTGCGGCAAGCCGGCGGTGCGCGAGACGGACACCTTCGACACCTTCATCGAGTCGAGCTGGTATTTCGCCCGCTTCTGCTCGCCCAAGGCCGAGGACGTCGCCTTCACGCGCGAGGCGGTGGATTACTGGCTGTCCGTGGACCAGTACATCGGCGGCATCGAGCACGCCGTGCTGCACCTGCTCTACTCCCGCTTCTGGACGCGGGCGATGAAGCAGTGCGGCTACCTGAACGTGGAGGAGCCCTTCGCCGGCCTCTTCACCCAGGGCATGGTCAACCACGAGACCTACAAGGACGCCGGCACCGGCGCCTGGCTGGCCCCGACCGACATCCGCAGGAACGATCTCGGCGACTACATCCGCAACGACAACGACGGCCCGGTGACGGTCGGCCGCGTCGAGAAGATGTCGAAGTCGAAGAAGAACGTGGTGGACCCGGCGCACATCATCGGCACCTACGGCGCCGACGCGGCCCGCCTGTTCATGCTGTCCGACAGCCCGCCGGAACGCGACCTGGAATGGACCGAAGCCGGCATCGACGGCGCCTGGCGCTACATCAACCGCCTGTGGCGGATGGTGACGGAATCGCCGGTCGCGCTGCCGCCCGCCGACGCCGCGAAGCCGGACGCCTTCAGCGCCAAGGCCGAGGCCACCCGCCGTCTGGTCCACAAGGCCATCGCCGGCATCTCGGAGGACCTGGAGAAGTTCCGCTTCAACAAGGCGGTGGCCCGCGTGCGCGAGCTGTCCAACGCGCTCGCGGAGCTGGACGGGACGGGCGAGGGCGAGGCCTGGGTGCTGCGCGAAGGCTTCGAGGCCACCGTGCGGCTGATCGCCCCGATGATGCCCCATTTGGCGGAAGAGCTGTGGGCGCAGCTCGGTCACGACACGCTGCTCGTCAACCAGCCCTGGCCGCAGGCCGACGCGGCCCTGGTGGTCGAGGACTCGGTCACCATGGCCGTCCAGGTCAACGGCAAGCTGCGCGCCACGCTGGCGCTGCCGCGAGACATGGCCAAGGACGCCGCGGAGCAGGTGGCCCTGGCCGATCCCAACGTCCAGCGCGCCCTGGAGGGCAAGCCGGTGCGCAAGGTCATCGTCGTCCCGAACCGGGTGATCAATGTCGTCGTCTGACCTCAACACCGGCAACGGCTGTGGCGGCAACGGCCGTGGCGGGAAGGCCGGAGTCCGGCGGCGGGGGCTTCTCGCCCTCGCCCTGCTGGCACCGGCGGTCCTCGCCACCGCGGCCTGCGGTTTCCAGCCGATGTACGGGACTCTCGGGTCGAACAGCATCGGCGCCGCCGAGCTTCAGCAGGTCGACATCGGGGTGATCCGCGACCGGAACGGCCAGAAGCTGCGCAATCTCCTGATCGACCGCTTCTATGCCGACGGCCGCCCGGCCAGCCCGCGCTACCGGCTGGAGACGACGCTGACCGCGTCGGAGCAGAAGCTGTCCCTCCAGAAGGACGCGACGGCCACCCGCGCCCAGCTCGTCGTGAACGCCCCCTATCTGCTCATCGACGCGGCGACGGGAAAGATCCTGTTCCAGGCCAACGCGCGCTCCTACATCAGCTACAACGTGCTGGAGCAGCAGTACGGCGCTTTGGTCACGGTCGAGAACGCCTACGACCGCGCTCTTCTGGAAATCTCCAACGAGATCACCACCCGCGTGGCCGCCGAACTCGGCCGCAAGTCCTGATCCGCACTGGACAACGGGGGCTGGTCCTCCGCCACCGACGGTGACTTCGTGAAGCTGCAAGCCCGGGCGATCGACGGCTTCCTGCGCAGCCCCGATCCCAAGATCCGCGCGGTCCTGCTCTACGGTCCCGACACCGGCCTGGTGCGCGACCGCGCCATGGGGCTGGGCCGCACCGTGGTCGCCGACCTGTCCGATCCCTTCCGGGTGACCGAGATGCTGGGCCGCGCCGTCGCCGACGATCCGGCGCGGCTGGCCGACGAGGCGGCCGCCCTGTCCTTCACCGGCGGACGCCGCCTGATCCGCGTGCGCGAGGCGGAGGACAACGTCACCGCCGCCTTCACCGCTTTCCTGGGCAACCTGCCGCCCGGCGACAGCCTCGTCCTCGTCGAGGCCGGCGACCTCGGCAACCGGTCGAAGCTGCGCACCCTGTTCGAAGGGGCGGACGGCGCCGTCGCCATTCCCTGCTATGTGGAGGAGGAGGCCGCGCTCGGCCGGGTCATCGCCGACATCCTGCATGGCCATGGCCTGACCGCCGATCCCGACGCGCTGACCTTCCTCGCCGGCAATCTGGTCGGCGACCGCATGGTGGCGCGCGGCGAGGTGGAGAAGCTGGCGCTCTACATGGGCGCGGAGACGCGTGTCCGGCTGGAGGATGCCCAGGCCTGCGTCGGCGACAGCGCGGCCCTGTCGCTCGACGAACCGATCTGGGCGGCGGCGGAGGGCGATTTCGCGACTCTCGACCGCTCGCTGGCCCGCCTGTTCGCCGAGGGCATGTCCCCCGTGCCGATCCTGCGCGCCGCCCAGCGCCATTTCCAGCGCCTGCAGCTGGTCGCCGGGCAGGTGGCGGCCGGCAAGTCGGCGGACGCCGCGGTGGAGGCGCTGCGCCCGCCGGTGTTCTTCAAGATGAAACCGCGGCTGACCGGTCAGGCCCGCCGCTGGCCGGCGCCGCTGGTCCGTCAGGCGCTGGAGCGTCTGGTCGAGGCCGAGGCGGACTGCAAGCGCACCAACATGCCCGACCAGACGCTCTGCGCCCGCGTCCTCTTCCAGCTCGCCTCGCTGGCGCGGCGCTGAGGTTCCTCCTTACGTCACCGGCCCTTACTTCGCGGCCAGGAACTGCGGCACGCGCAGCAGGATCAACTCGTTGTGGTCCTGCTTGCCCAGCGCGCGGCCGGACGAGTAGGGGAGGTTGTTGTCGTTGCCGACGACGATGTGCTCGGCGTCCACAACGTCGACATTCTCGATGGTGACGAAGGGGAAGGTGAATTTGCCCTTCGCGCCGCCGAGCCGGGCGACGCCCTTCGGATCGTCGATGTCCATCAGATCGACGTAGCCGACCTTCTTCACGAAGCCCTCGGCGTCCGCCTGGGCGAAGTCGATCTTGTAGACGCGCTTGAACCGGGCCGGGACGTTGAAGCAGTCCGGGGTGGGCTGGCCGGTGCAGCCTTGGGCCGGGTCGCCCTCGCCGTTGTCGCGCTCGATGATCAGGCCGCTGGTGGCGTCGATCATGTTGAAGTCGCCGATGTTGTTGCCGTTGGCCTCCAGCAGGTACTTGAAGCTGCGGCCGGTGAAGTCGCCCTTGGCCACGTCGAATTCGGCGATGCGCAGATACTCCCGCCCGTCCTTGGTCTCCCAGGCGCCGCCCGTCCCAAGCTGGGCGTTGAACAGCGGTCCTTCGAAGAGCGGGTAGAGGAACTTTCCGTCCTTGGACGCGGCCATCCCCTCGAAGCCGCGCGAGCGGCGCACCTCGAAGCCGACGGCGCCGGGCACCGCCGGGGTGGACACCGCGTAATGGTCGGGCGAGCGCACCGGCTTGCCGTCCACCTTGCTCTCATGCAGGGCCAGCAGCTTGCCGGTCCGATCGGTCACCAGGATGTAGGGGCCGAACTCGTCGCCGAAATACATCCGGTCGCCGATGATCTGGACGCTCTCGACGTCGAAGTCGGCGCCGGTCAGGTAGCGTTCCGCGGTCGCCTCGGTGACGATGGGGAAGGGCACCTTGCGGTCGGGATCGCGCAGGAACAGCGTCTCGGCCACCGCCGCCTTGCCGGTCTTCCAGTCGATGGTCAGCCTGTGCACCGTCAACATGGCGTCGGCGGAGTTGCCCTTGCTGCCGAAGCCGTTGTCGGTCAGCACCAGAAAGCCGCCGTCGCCCAGCGCCTTGATGCCGGAGAAGCCCTGAACCGGCTGGCCTTCGAAGGGCAGCGCCATGCCGGTGCCGCGCGGCGCGCCCGGCGCCGACAGGAAGGACGTGCCGTCGATGCTCCGGGGCTGGTCGACGCGCTTGCGGTCGGCGGCGGTGAACTTGCCGGAGGTGCGGAACAGGTCCGGCGCGTCGGTGGGCGGGGCGACGAAGGTGGCGGCGTCGATGACGCCGTGACCGGCCAGTTCCGCCGGGAATTTCTGGTCCGCGAGCGCCGGACCGGCGAGCAGGGCCGCGGTGAGGCCGGCAAGGCACAGGCCGTGGATGGGCTTCATGAATCTCCCCCTCTGTGTCGGCTCCGGCCGCGTCGATGCGGCCGGACGACCCTGTTTAGGGGGAGTTCATGTTAGTGCCGTTTCACTAAAGTGACAGTTTGGTTCCGCGACATCACACTCGTCGCGCTCACTCTCCGCCAAGGCGCCGCAGCACGTCGTCGAGCTGGTCCAGCGTCTGGTAATGGATGGTGATCGAACCGCCCTTGCCCTGCGGCGTGATAGCGACCTTCAGCCCGATGCGGGCCGAGATCTCCTCCTCCAGGTTCACCAGATCGACGTCCTTGAGCGTCGGGTCGGTGGCGGCACCGCCACGGCCGCCGGCCTTCTTGGTTTTGACCGGCGCGCTGCCGCGCATCAGGTCTTCAGTCTGGCGGACGTTCAGGCCGCGCTTGACCACCTCGCGCGCCACCGACACCGGATCGGAGGAGGTGAGCAGGGCGCGGGCGTGACCGGCGCTGAGCGCCCCGTCCTGCACCATGCCCTTGACCGGGTCGGGCAGGGCGAGCAGGCGCATCATGTTGGCGACGTGGCTGCGGCTCTTGCCGACCGAGCGCGCCAGATCCTCCTGCGTGTGCTCGAACTCCTCCATCAGGCGCTTGTAGCCCTCCGCCTCTTCGAGCGGCGTCAGGTCCTGGCGCTGGATGTTCTCGATCAGCGCGATTTCCAGCGCTTCACGATCGGACAGCTCGCGGATGACGACCGGCACCTCGTGCAGGCCGGCGATCTGGGCGGCGCGCCAGCGGCGCTCGCCGGCGATCAGCTCATAGGAGTTGGTCGTCTCCGAATCCCGACGGACGAGCAGGGGCTGGAGGATGCCCTTGTCGCGGATCGACTCGACCAGCCCCTGCAGCGCCTCGTCGTCGAAGGTGCGGCGCGGCTGGTACTTGCCGGGATGAATGAACTCGATGGGCACCTGCTTGGACTGGCGCACCTTGTCGAGCGCGGAGTAGTCCTCCGCCGCCTCGCCGAATAGGGCGGACAGACCGCGGCCCAGGCTGGCGCGGCGGGCACCGCCGTCCGAACGTTTGGTATCCTCCATCACGCGCTCAGCCTCTTCTCACGGCGCAGCACCTCGCCCGCCAGATGGATGTATGCCTGCGACCCGGGGCAGCGCATGTCGTAGATCAGCACCGGCTTGCCGTGGGACGGCGCCTCCGAGACCTTCACGTTCCGCGGGATGACGGTGTCGTAGACCTTCTCCCCGAAGAAGCCGCGGACATCGGCGGCCACCATGTCGGACAGGTTGTTGCGCTTGTCGAACATGGTCAGCACGACGCCGTGAATGTCGAGGTCGGGGTTGAAGGCGCGCTTCACCCGCTCGATGGTGCGGACGAGGTGGCTGAGGCCCTCCAGCGCGTAGAACTCGCACTGCAGCGGCACCATCACCGCGTGGGAAGCGACCAGCGCGTTCAGCGTCAGCAGGCCGAGCGCCGGCGGGCAATCGATCAGCACGTAATCGTATTCCAACGCGCTCTTGTCCACCGCCTCGCGCAGCCGGAACTCGCGCCGGTCGGAGGTGACCAGTTCCACCTCGGCGCCAGACAGATCGACGGAGGAGGTGATGATCGACAGGTTCGGCACCGTCGACACCGTCGCGGCGTCCTCCAGCGGCATGCCGTCGAACAGCACGTCGTAGATGCCGACGCGACGCTCGGCGCGCGGGATGCCGAGGCCGGTGGAGGCGTTCCCCTGGGGATCGAGATCGATCACCAGGACGCGCTTGCCGATGGCGGCCAGAGCGGTTGCCAGATTGATGGTGGTCGTGGTCTTGCCCACGCCGCCTTTCTGGTTGGCAATCGAAATGACCCTGGCGGCCGGGGTGGCGGAGGGAAGGGCGGAGGGCATGTCAGCCTCTCGGGAAGCCTCGGAGCGGGAATGCATCAGGGGCGCGGTCTTAGACACGGGCGATACCACTCACACGCAGGATGGTTCCGGTGGGGTCGGTGCGGCTGTCGAAGCGCTCGGTCCGCATCTTCCAATATTTGGTGGTATCGGTCAATTCGTCCGCCACATTTTGCCCCTTGGGAAACAGTGCCGCACCCCGGTCCTGCAGGAAGGGATGGGCCCAGGTCAGAAGGTCGTTCAGCGGCGCCAGGGCGCGGGCCGTCACCACGTCGGCGGCGATCGGCGGCACCGCCTCGATCCGCTTGTTGTGCACCGTGACCGTGGCTCCGGCGACGCGGGCCGCCTCGCGCAGGAAGGCGCATTTGCGGGAGTCGCTCTCCACCAGATGGACCTCCGGCACGCCCAGGATAGCCAGGACAAGGCCGGGAAAGCCGGCGCCGCTGCCAAGATCGACCAGCACGCGGGCGCCCTCCGGCAGCAACGGATGGAGCTGCGCGGAGTCTAGGAAATGCCGGCGCCAGGCGTCGGGCAGGGTGGAGGGGCCGATAAGGTTGATCTTCGGCTGCCACTTGCGCAGCGTCGCCTCGTAAGCGGCGAGACGGTCCAGCGTTTCACGTGAAACACCGGTCTCCGCCTGGAAGGCCGCGGCATCGAACAGGCTCATCAGACCGCCACCTTCACGTCGCGCCGTTTCACGTGGCGGAGCAGGGCGACCAGCGCCGCCGGGGTCATGCCGGGGATGCGGGCCGCAGCGCCCAAGGTCGCCGGACGGGCCTGCCGCAATTTTTGACGGATTTCCGCCGACAGGCTGCCGATGCTGTCGGGGTCGAGGTCGTCGGGAAGCTCCAGCGCCTCGTCCTTGCGGAAGGCCCGGATGTCGGCTTCCTGCCGGTCGAGATAACCGGCGTATTTGCCGTCGATCTCCAACTGCTCGGCGACATCGGCGGGGATCGCCGCAAGCTCCGGCCACAGCCGGGAGAGGGTGGCAAGGTCGAGGTCGGGATAGCGCAGGAGATCGGCGGCGGTCCGCCGCACGCCGTCCTGGTTGACCGCGATGCCCTGCCGCTGCAACTCCGCCGGGGTGGCCTGAAGGGCGCGCACCAGCTTGCGGCCGGCCATGAGCGCCTCGGCCTTCCCGGTGAAGGCGTCGCGTCGCACCGACCCGACGCAGCCGATGGCCAGACCCTTCGGGGTCAGCCGCTGGTCGGCGTTGTCGGCGCGCAGGATCAACCGGTACTCGGCGCGCGACGTGAACATCCGGTAGGGCTCGTTGGTGCCCCGGGTGATCAGGTCGTCAACCAGCACCCCGATGTAGGCGTCGGCCCGGTCGAGCACGAAGCCCTCGGCCGAACCTCCCGCCAGCAGAGCGGCGTTGATGCCGGCCATCAGGCCCTGCGCCGCCGCTTCCTCGTAGCCGGTGGTGCCGTTGATCTGCCCGGCGAAGAACAGGCCGGGAGTCCGGCGGGTTTCCAGCGTCGGCTTCAGCTCCCGCGGGTCGACGAAATCGTATTCGATGGCGTAGCCGGGGCGGATCATCACCGCGCGCTCCAGCCCCGGCATCGTCTTCAGGAAGCCGAGCTGGACGTCACGGGGCAGGGAGGTGGAGATGCCGTTCGGGTAGACCGTGTCGTCGTCCAGCCCCTCCGGCTCCAGAAAGATCTGGTGACGCTCCTTGTCGGCAAAGCGGACCACCTTGTCCTCGATGGACGGGCAATAGCGGGGGCCGGTGCTCTGGATCTGGCCGGAATACATCGGCGCGCGATGGAGGTTGCCGCGGATCAGCGCGTGCATCTCCGGCGTCGTCCAGGTGATCGCGCAATCGATCTGGGGCGTGTCGATGCGGTCGGTCAGATAGGAGAAGGGCGGGGGCGGCGTGTCGCCCGGCTGCTTCTCCAGAGCGGCCCAGTCGATGGTCTTGCCGTCGAGCCGCGGCGGTGTGCCGGTCTTCAGGCGCCCCAGCGGAAAGCCCAGACGCGCCAATGTATCGGATAGGCCGATGGATGGCGCCTCGCCGACGCGACCCGCCGGGGTGGTTTCCTCGCCGATGTGGATCAGGCCGCGCAGGAAGGTGCCGGTGGTCAGCACCACGCATCCCGCAGCAAGCGTCTCGCCGACACCGGTGACCACGCCCGTCACCCGACCGTCGTCGCCAATCGTCAGATCCTCGGCGCCGCCGGCCTCGATGAACAGGTTCGGTTGTTCGGCGAGGATCGCCTGCACCGCCCGTCGGTAGAGCTTGCGGTCAGCCTGGGCGCGCGGGCCGCGGACGGCGGGTCCCTTGCTGCGGTTCAGGATGCGGAACTGGATACCGCCGCGGTCGATGGCGCGGGCCATGACACCGTCGAGGGCGTCGATCTCGCGCACCAGATGGCCTTTCGCCAACCCGCCGATGGCCGGGTTGCAGGACATCTCACCGATGGTGTCCAGCTTGTGGGTGAGCAGCAGGGTGCGCGCACCCATGCGCGCCGCGGCGGCGGCAGCCTCGCAACCGGCGTGGCCTCCGCCGACAACAATGACGTCGAACGTTCGCATGGCCGGACCATAGCCGAGTCAGCGCCGGAGGCCAAGGGCCGCGACGCCGCGCAACCCCTGTTTCACGTGAAACAGGGCGGCGCGGCGCCTTTGTCACGACAACGAAGCTTCACTTGCCGATGCAGAAATCCCGGAAGATCACGTCCAGCAGATCCTCCACATCGACCCGCCCGGTGATGCGGCCAAGGGCGCGGCTCGCCAAACGCACGTCCTCGGCCATCAGCTCCGGCAAAGGGGCGGTCAGGGCGCGGCGCAGGGCGTCCCGGCACTCCTCCAGGGCTGTGCGGTGCCGCGCGCGGGTCAGGGCGGGGGCGCCGCTGCCGGCCAAGCGGTCGGCGGTAAACGCCGTCAAACGCCGCTCCAGCTCCGGCAGGCCGGCACCGGTGCGGGCCGAGACCGCCACCGCCTCCCAGCCGCCGACCGTCGGCACCGCGGCGTCGACGACGTCCGTCTTATTGAGAACCACCACCGTGTCCTTGTCGAGCAGGGCGACGGTCGCCGGGTCGAGCGCGGGCAGGGCGGTGGCGTCGAACACGGCGACCTTCACGTCGGCACGCGCGGCCCGGTCGAGCGCGCGGCGGATGCCCTCCTCTTCCACCTCGTCGGCCGCCGCCTCGCGCAGGCCCGCCGTGTCGGCCAGAACCACCGGGTAACCGCCGAGGTCGAGATGGACCTCGATCACGTCGCGGGTGGTGCCGGCGCGGGCCGAGACGATGGCGGCCTCGCGGCGGGCGAGGGCGTTCAGCAAGCTCGACTTGCCGGCGTTGGGCGCGCCGACGATGGCGATGTGCAGTCCCTCGCGCAGCCGCTCCCCACGACCGCGGTCGTCGAGATGGGCGTCGATCTCGGCGGCCAGGGCGGCCAGCACCGGACGCGCGGCGTCGGACACGCCGGAGGGCAGATCCTCGTCGGGGAAGTCGATGTCGGCTTCGATGTGGGCCAGCGACCGCGTCAGACGCTCCCGCCAGCCGTCGTAGAGCGCGCCGAGCGCCCCCTCCATCTGGCGCAGGGCCTGGCGGCGCTGGGCCGAGGTTTCGGCGTCCACGAGGTCGGCGACCGCCTCGGCCTCGGTCAGGTCGAGCTTGCCGTTCTCGAAGGCGCGGCGGGTGAACTCGCCGGGCTCGGCGACGCGCAGACCGGGCCGGGCGGACAGCGCCTCGACGACGCCGGCCACCACGGCGCGCCCGCCATGCAGGTGCAGTTCGACCACGTCCTCGCCGGTGAAACTGCGGGGGGCGGTGAAGCGCAGGACCAGGGCGTCGTCGAGTGCCTCCCCGGTCCTGGGATCGCGCAGCCGGACGAGCGTGGCCATGCGGGGGTCGGGCAGGGGCTTGCCGGTCAGGGCGGCGAGGGCGTCGCCGGAGGCCGGGCCCGAAACGCGAACCACCGCCACACCGGCGCGGCCGGGGGCGGTGGCGAGGGCGAAGATCGTCGGGATCATCGTGCCGGATGTCATCGTGCCGGGTCCGGAACGATCAGCCAACCTGTTCCGGCAACAATTCCTTTTGTTCCGGCTTCAGTATGAGCCGCTCCACACGGCCGCCATTGATTAGATGCGTCTCCAGGATCGCGTCCACGTCGGCGAAGGAATGGTAGGTGTACCAGACGCCCTCGGGGTAGACGACCAGCACCGGCCCCAACTCGCAGCGGTCCAGGCAGCCGGCGGCGTTGATGCGCACCCGGCCGTCCAGACCCAGCTCGCGGGCGCGCGCCTTCATGTAGTCGCGGAGCTTCTCGGAGCCCCGGGCGGCGCAGGAGCCGCGCTTGTGTCCGTCGGGGCGGCGGTTGGTGCAGGAGAAAACATGGGCTTCGAAGTACGGCTTCGGATCGGTCACTTGCGTCCATCCTGTCCCATGGCGGCGGCCATCTGGGACCAAAACATTTTCTGAAGCTGCTCCATGCCCTGAATTCCCGCCGGCAGCCACGTCTTCATCATCGTCTCCGGGTCCATGGCGAGCAGGGAGGCCTGCATGCGATCCTGGATCTCCTGCATCATGGCGTCCTGCATGGGCTTCACGTCGGGAAGGCCCAGGAAATGGCGCGCCTCCTCGGGTGTGCAGTCGATGTCGATGGTGATCTTCATGGCCCCATTCCCTTGGAAGGCGCGCGGTGCGCAGGAAATTTAGGGTTGAGCGCCGCTTCGGCTCATGCCCCACTATACAGATAGGAAGCCCTGGCGCAACGGCACCGCCGCGCCAGTTTATTCCCAACCACGCCACAGACCGGAAACGCCTGCGATGCCCGCGAACCTGCTTGGCCGGGAGACCAGCCCCTACCTGCTTCAGCACAAGGACAACCCCGTCCATTGGATGGCCTGGGGTCGCGACGCCTTCGAACGGGCCAAGCGCGAGAACAAGCCGGTGCTGCTGTCGGTCGGCTACGCCGCCTGCCACTGGTGCCACGTGATGGCGCACGAGAGCTTCGAGAACCCGGAGATCGCCGCGCTGATGAACGAGTTGTACGTCAACATCAAGGTGGACCGGGAGGAGCGGCCGGACGTCGACCAGATCTACCAGTCGGCCCTGGCCATGCTGGGGCAACAGGGCGGCTGGCCGCTGACCATGTTCCTGACGCCGGAGGCCGAGCCCTTCTGGGGCGGCACCTATTTCCCGCCGGCCTCGCGCTACGGACGGCCCGGCTTCCCCGACGTGCTGCGCGGCGTGGCGGAGACCTACCGCAACAAGCCGGAGAACGTGACCCGCAACGTCAGCGCCCTGAAGGACGCGCTGGGCAAGCTGGCCGAGAACCGGGCGGCGGGGGAGGTCGACCTCGCCATGCTCGACCAGATCGCCGACCGGCTGGTCCGCGAGGTCGATCCCTTCCACGGCGGCATCGGCCACGCCCCGAAATTTCCCCAAGTGCCGATCTTCACGCTGCTGTGGCGCGCCTGGCTGCGCACCGGCAAGGAGCCGTACCGCGAGGCGGTCACCAACACGCTGGCCCATATGAGCCAGGGCGGCATCTACGACCATCTGGGCGGCGGCTTCGCCCGCTATTCGGTGGACGAGATGTGGCTGGTGCCGCATTTCGAGAAGATGCTCTACGACAACGCCCAGCTTCTCGACCTGATGACCCTGGTCTGGCAGGCGGAGCGGGAGCCTCTGTTCGAAGCGCGCATCCGTGAAACGGTGGGCTGGGTGCTGCGCGAGATGATCGCCGAGGGCGGCGGCTTCGCGGCGACCCAGGACGCCGACAGCGAAGGCGAGGAGGGCCTCTTCTACATCTGGAACGAGGAGGAGATCGACCGCCTGCTCGGCCCCGGCGCGGAGGTCTTCAAGCGCGCCTACGGCGTCACCCCGCAGGGCAACTGGGAGGGGGCGACGATCCTCAACCGGCTGCACCGCATCGAGGCGCTCGACGCCGAGACCGAGGCCACGCTGGCCGAACAGCGGGCGATCCTCTGGCGGGAGCGGGAGAAGCGGATCAAGCCGGGCTGGGACGACAAGGTCCTGGCCGACTGGAACGGCCTGATGATCGCGGCGCTCGCCCAGGCCGGCATGGTCTTCGACGAGCCGGAGTGGATCGCGGCGGCGCAACGGGCCTTCACCTTCGTCCGCGACCGCATGACCGAGGACGGGCGCCTTCTGCACAGCTGGCGCGCCGGGCAGCTCAAACACCGGGCGACGCTGGACGATTACGCCCACATGGCGCGCGCCGCGCTCGCCCTGCACGAGGCGACCGGCGACGCCGGCGCCCTGGAGCAGGCGCGGGCCTGGGTGCGGGTGCTCGACGCGCATTTCTGGGACGCCACGGCCGGCGGCTATTTCTACACGGCGGACGACGCCGACGATCTGATCGTCCGAACCAAGTCGGCCGGCGACGCCGCGACGCCCAGCGGCAACGGCACCATGCTGGCCGTGCTGGCGACGCTGCACCACCGTACCGGCGAGGACACCTATCGGGAGCGGGCGGACGCCTTGGCCGCCGCGTTCTCCGGCGAGCTGAGCCGCAATTTCTTCCCGCTGCCGACCTATCTGAACGCGGCGGAACTTCTCCAGAAGGCCCTTCAGATCGTCATCGTCGGCGACCCGCAGGCGCCGGACACGGCGGCGCTGCGTCGCGCGGTGCTCGACCGGCCGCTTCCCGACCGCATCCTCACCGTCCTGCCGCCGGGGACCGATCTGCCCGCCGAGCATCCGGCCCACGGCAAGGGCATGCAGGGCGGGGCGGCGACCGCCTATGTCTGCACCGGCATGACCTGCTCCCCGCCGGTGACCGCGCCCGACGCGCTGGCCGCTGCCCTGACCCGGAGATGACCCCATGGCGACGTCCAGCAATTCGGCCAGCGGCAGCCTGACCGTCGACAGCCCGCTGGGCCTGCTGACCCTGACCAGCGCCGCCGGCGCCGTCGTGGCGCTCGACTGGGGACGGCTGGGCGACGACCGGCCGGACCCCGTGCTGGAGGCGGCGGCGCGCCAGCTCCGCGACTATTTCGCCGGGACGCGGTTGGATTTCGACCTGCCGCTGTCCCCCCGTGGGACGGCCTTCCGGCAGAAGGTCTGGGCGGCGATGCAGGCCATTCCCTACGGCGGCGTCCTGACCTACGGCGACGTCGCGCGGATGCTGGAAACGGCGCCGCGCGCCGTCGGCGGGGCCTGCGGCGCCAACCCGATCCCGGTGATTATCCCGTGCCACCGCATCGTCGGGGGCGGCGGGGCGCCCGGCGGCTATTCCGGGCTGGGCGGCCTGCGGACCAAGGACTGGCTGCTCCGCCACGAGCGGCGGTACCGGGTGACAGCGGACCAGGCCGGCGATACGCTGGAGCTTCAGCTTCTATAAAAAGGGAAGGGACCAACCACCATGGTTCACGCAATCCGCATCCACGAGTACGGCGGACCCGAAGCGCTGCGCTGGGACGAGATCGAGGTGGGCGAGCCCGGCCCCGGCCATGTGCGCCTGCGCCAGACCGCCGTCGGGCTGAACTACATCGACACCTATCACCGCTCCGGCGCCTACAAGCTGCCGCAGCTTCCCGCGATCATCGGGACCGAGGGCGCCGGCGTGGTCGAGGCCGTGGGGCCGGACGTGACGACGCTGAAGCCCGGCGACCGGGTGGGCTACGCGCCGCTGATCGGCGCCTACGCCGAATCCCGCCTCGCCCCCGCCGACCGGCTGATCCCGCTGCCGAGTTGGATCGAGGACCGGCAGGCCGCCGCCATGCTGCTCCAGGGCATGACCGCGCAGTTCCTCCTGCGCTCCACCTACGCGGTGCAGCCGGGCGACACCATCCTCGTCCAGGCCGCCGCGGGCGGCGTCGGCCAGATCCTCTGCCAATGGGCGAAGCATCTGGGCGCCACCGTCATCGGCACGGTCAGCAGCGACGAGAAGGCGGAACTGGCCCGCGCCGCCGGCTGCGACCATCCCATCGTCTACACGCGCGAGAATTTCGTGAACCGCGTGAAGGACCTGACGGACGGGCAGGGCGTGCCGGTGGTCTATGACGGCGTCGGCAAGACGACCTTCATGGACAGCCTGGACTGCCTGCGGCCGCGCGGCTTCATGGTGCTGTTCGGCGCGGCGTCCGGCCCGGTCCCGCCGCTGGACCTCCAGGTCCTGGCGGCCAAGGGCTCGCTCTACGTCACGCGCCCAACCTTGTTCAGCTATGTCGCCAAGCGCGACGATCTGATGGCCAGCGCCGCCGACCTGTTCGAGGTGGTGCATTCCGGCGGGGTGACCATCAACGTCGGACAGACCTTCGCGCTGCGCGACGCGGCGGAGGCCCACCGGGCGCTGGAGTCCCGCGCCACGACCGGGTCGACGGTGCTGTTGCCGTAAGGTTCGAAACCCTCTCCCGACGGGAGAGGGAGTAACAATTTACTCGGCGGCCCAGAGCGGGTTCTTCAGCTTCTTGAGAAGCTCCGCATGGGCCGCCAGCTCCTCCTCGCTCGGCGCGTGGGCGCGCGGGGCGCGGTAGGGGCGGTCGATGCGGATCGCCGCGGGGCCACCCGTTGCCGGGCCGGAGGCCAGCGCCAGACCGGCCTGCCGCCCGCCGCGCAGCTCCAGATACACCTCGGCCAGAAGCTGGGCGTCGAGAAGCGCGCCGTGGTAGGTGCGGCTGGAATTGTCGACGCCGAAGCGCTTGCAGAGCGCGTCCAAGGTGGCCGGCGCGCCGGGAAACTTCTGCCGCGCCATCAGCAACGTGTCGATGGCCCGGTCCTTCGGCATCACCGGATAGCCGGCGATCCGCAGCTCCCAGTTCAGGAAGTGCATGTCGAAGGCGGCGTTGTGGATCACCAGCGGCGCGTCGCCGATGAAAGCCACGAAGTCCGCCACCACGTCGTTGAACAGCGGCTTGTCCGACAGGAACTCCGTCGTCAGCCCGTGCACCGCCACCGCGTCCGGCGGCACGTCGCGTTCCGGGTTGACGTAGCAGTGGAAGGTCTTGCCGGTGGCGACGTGGTTGTGCAGTTCGACGCAGCCGATTTCGATCAGCCGGTGCCCCTCCTCGGGCTTGAAGCCGGTCGTTTCCGTATCAAGGACGATCTCACGCATGAACCACCTGTCCGGGCTGGTATCCCCGCGGCGGCCATTGCCGTCCGCGGCGCCGCTTCACGTCGGCGAGGATGTTGCGCAGCGCCCGTCGGGTGGCCCGCCGTCCGTCGCCGGTGTTGACGATGTGGTCGGCGCGCCGCCGCTTCTCGGCGTCGGGCATCTGCCGGGCCAGAATAGCGGCGAACTTGTCCGGCGTCATGCCCGGCCGCGCCAGGACCCGTGACTTCTGCACCAGGAAGGGGGCGGTGACCACCACGGTGCGGTCCACCTTGCGTTCCCCGCCGGTCTCGAACAGCAGGGGGATGTCCAGAACCGCCACGCGGACGCGGCGGCGCGCCGCCTGCCTCAGGAAGCGCCGCTGCGCGGCCTGCACCGCCGGGTGGAGGATCGCCTCCAGCCGCTTCAGCGCCGCCGGGTTGCCGAAGACCGCGGCGCCCAGCGCCCGCCGGTCCACGGCGCCCTCCACCACGACGCCGGGGAATGCCGCGTCGATGGCCGGCACGGCGGCGCCGTGACGCGCCAGCAGCCCGTGCACGACCGCGTCGCTGTCGCAGACCGGCGCCCCCATGCGCTTCAGCATGCGTGCCGCCGTGCTCTTGCCCATGCCGATGGAGCCGGTGAGGCCCAAGACGATCATCGCGCGACCTCAGCCCTGGAGAACGGCCGCCTTCAGCCCGTCGGTCACCTCCGGCTCGCGGCCGAACCAGGCGGCGAAGCCGGGACGGGCCTGGTGGAGCAGCATGCCGACGCCATCCACCACGCGGTTGCCGCGGGCCTGCGCCGCGGTCAGCAGCGGGGTCAGCAGGGGCGTGTAGACGATGTCGGTGACGACGGCCGAACCGGGCAGGGCGCGCAGGTCCAGCTCCAGCGGCGGCTGGCCGGCCATGCCCTGGGTCGTCGTGTTCACCACCAGCGCCGCCCCTTCGAGGAGGGTTTCACGTGAAACCCAATCGGCGGTCTCGATGTTGCCTCCGATATCCGCCGCCAGTTCGTCGGCCCGCGCCCGCGTGCGGTTGACCAGCCAGACGCGCGGCGCGCCCTCGTCGAGGAGGGAGGCGACGACGGCGCGCGCCGCACCGCCGGCCCCGATGACCAGCGCCGGCCCGTCCGCGGCCTTCCAGCCCGGTGCGCCGCTCCGCAGGTTCTCGATGAAGCCGAAGCCGTCGGTGTTGCGGCCCTCCAGCGACCCGTCCTCTCCGACCACGATGGTGTTGACGGCGCCCATCCGCTTGGCCGTGGCGTCCAGCCGGTCGACCGCGCGGTAGGCGGCCTCCTTGTGCGGCACCGTCACGTTGCAGCCGCGGAAGCCCAGCGCAGGCAGGGCGCGGATGGCCTGCTCAATGCGGTCGGGAGGAACGGCCAGCGGCACATAGGCGCCGTCGATGCCGTACTGCTCCAGCCAATAGCCGTGCAGCCGGGGCGAGCGCGAATGACCGATCGGCCAGCCCATCACCCCGGCCAGCTTCGCCTTGCCGCTGATCGTCATTCCGCAATCACCCCATGCACGCGCAGGAACCCGAGCAGCGGCAGCAACGGCAGCCCGAGAATGGTGAAGAAATCGCCGTCCACCCGATGGAAGAGCTGGGCACCCAACCCTTCGAGGTGATAGGCGCCGACCGAGCCCAGCACGTCGTCGCCCGCCGCGTTCAGGTAGGACTCCAGAAAGGCGTCGCTGAACGGGCGCATGCTCAGGCGGGCGCGGTCCACATGGTGCCACAGCCGCTCGCCGTCACGGATCACCACGGCGCAACTCACCAGCCGGTGCGTCTTGCCGCGCAGGTCCTGAAGCTGTGCCCGCGCGGCGTCGCGGTCGGCCGGCTTGTCGAACCAGCGGCCCTCGCACTCCAGCATCTGGTCGGCGCCGATCACCAGGGCTCCAGGATGCTTGCGGGTGACGCGCTGCGCCTTCAGCTCGGCCAGAGCCTCGGCCACATCCTCGACCGGGGCGCCCTCGGCGCGGGCGGCCAGCTTGATCTCCTCCTCGTCCACCGCGGCGGGGGCGAGCGTGACGCGCACCCCGGCGCGCTCCAGCATCTCGGCCCGCGTGCGGGAGCCGGACGCGAGGACGACCGTGGGAACCGCTCCGCTCACGTCGCGGGACCTTCGGGAGCGACGCCGGGCAGGCCGCCGGTCTGGCGGCGGGCGAGCAGCATCATGATCTCCGCCGCCGTCTCCTCGATGGAACGGCGCGACACGTCGATCACCGGCCAGCCGCGCCGGGTGAACATGCGCCGGGCGTCGGTGACCTCGGCGCGCACCACCTCCGGGTCGACGTAGGTGGAGGACTCGTTCTGGTTCAGCAGCTTCAGCCGGTTGCGGCGGATCTGCACCAGACGGTCGGGGTCCTTGGTCAGGCCGACGACCAGCGGCCGGGTCAGCTTCTCGATCTCCGGCGGCATCGGGCATCCCGGGACGATCGGGATGTTCGCCGCCTTGATGCCGCGGTTCGCCAGATAGATGCAGGTCGGCGTCTTCGACGTGCGCGACACGCCCATCAGGATCACGTCGGCCTCGTGCAGATCCCAGCTCGACTGGCCGTCGTCGTGGGCCAGCGCGAAGTCCATCGCGTCCATGCGCCCGAAATACTCGGCGTCCAAGGCGTGCTGGCGGCCGGGCTGCCGCTGCGATTCCACGCCGAGGAAGGCGGCCAGCGCGTTGATCAGCGGATCGAGCACCGGGATGCAGGGAACCTGCACCTCGCGGCAGAAGTCCTGGAGACGGCGGCGCAGCTTCTCGTCGACCAGCGTGAACATGACGAGGCCGCGATTCTCCTGGACGCCCTCCAGGACCATGTCGAGCTGGCGCTCGGTCCGCACGAGATTCCAGAAATGCTCGACCGGGCGAACATCGTCGAACTGGATGACGCAGGCGCGGGCGACGCTGTTGATCGTCTCGCCGGTCGCGTCCGACACAAGATGCAGGTGGAACTGTCTCATCCGTCCCCAACGTGTTGTGGAGAACCCGCCCGAATCTGTGGACAACGGGGATCTCCTGGATTCTGTCCCTCCGGGCGGGACTCGTCGCCCCCGCTGGCGCCCCCTTCGGGACAATCCGCGCGCCCTCTCCGGAACATGGGTACAATGACTCCCGCGGACCATGTTATCCACGGGATTCCCATGCTTCCCGATATAGCATTTCCGCCATTTCCGGCGAAAGCGTCCGGAGTCGTCCACAGAATCCGGAATTCGTCCACAGCGCGCCGTCCCGCCTGTGGACGATTCCGCGCAAAGCGGGGATTCCCGTTTTCCACAGGCACCCACCACCCCTTCTTCCTTTCTCTCTTTAAAAAGAATACTGAGTAGAGGGGAGACAACCCGCAGACCCGATTCACTCATAGGGGAACGATCCGCCGTGTCCGAGGCCGTGTCCAAGATTGCCAAGCCGATGCTCGCCGCCCTCGCCGGCGAGGTGCGTCAGCGCCCGCCCTTCTGGCTCATGCGCCAGGCCGGCCGTTACCTGCCGGAATATCGGGAATTGCGCGCCAAGGCCGGCAGCTTTCTGGACATGTGCTACAACCCCGACCACGCGGTGGAGGTGACCCTGCAGCCGCTGCGCCGCTACGACATGGACGCGGCGATTCTGTTCTCCGACATCCTGGTGGTGCCGCACGCGCTGGGCCAGCCCTTGGCCTTCCTGGAAGGCGAGGGGCCGAAGCTGGACCCTGTGAGAAGCGTGGAAGACCTCAAGCGCCTGTCCCGCGACCGCTTCCACGAGCGGCTGGAGCCGGTCTACGAGACCGTACGCCGCCTCTCCAGCGCGATTCCGGCGCACACCACGCTGATCGGCTTTGCCGGGGCGCCCTGGACGATCGCCTGCTACATGGTCGAAGGGGCGGGGTCCAAGGAGTACGCGCACGTCAAGCGCTGGGCCTACGGCGATCCCGCCGGGTTCGGCGCGCTGATGGATCTGCTGGTCGAGGTGACCGCCGACTATCTGTGCACCCAGATCGAGGCGGGCGCCGAGGTCGTGCAGCTGTTCGACAGCTGGGCGGGCGTCCTGCCGGCCGGCGAGTTCCGCCGTTGGGTGATCGAGCCGACGCGGCGGATCGTCGATCTCATCAAGGCGCGCCACCCCGCGATTCCGGTCATCGGTTTCCCGCGCGGTGCGGGCCTCTCCTATGAGGAGTACGTGGTGGGCAGTGGGGTGGATGCGGTCGGGCTCGACACCACCGTCCCGGTGGCTTGGGCGGCCGGGAATCTGCAATCCAGATTGCCGGTGCAGGGCAACCTCGACCCGATCATGCTGGCCGCCGGCGGCGAGGCCCTGCGCAATGCCGCCTCGGAGATTCTGGAAACGCTCGCCGGCAAGCCCTTCGTCTTCAACCTGGGCCATGGCGTGATCCAGACCACGCCGCCGGAACACGTGGCCGAGCTGGCCCGTCTGATCAAGGACTGGCCGAACCGGGGCTGAGGCCCCGGCGAGTTCCGACGAAAGCGCGCAATGGGAAGGGAAGGGGATTCCAGTGCTTTATCTCTGGGTCAAGGCTCTGCACGTCATCAGCATCATCGCCTGGATGGCCGGGCTTCTCTATCTGCCGCGGCTGTTCGTCTACCATTGCGAGACGGCGCCGGGTTCCGAATCCTCGGAGCGGTTCAAGGTGATGGAGCGCCGCCTGCTGCGCGCCATCATGAATCCGGCGATGGGTGCGGCCTATCTGTTCGGAATCGCGATGATCGTGATGGAGCCGGCCTGGATGAAGCAGGGCTGGCTGCACGCCAAGCTGCTGTTCGTGCTGGCCCTGACCGGCACCCACATGATGATGGCGCGCTGGCGCAAGGACTTCGAGGCGGACCGCAACACCCGCCCGCAGCGTTTCTTCCGTATGTGGAACGAGGCGCCGACCCTGCTGATGATCGGCATCGTCATCTTCGTGATCGTGAAGCCGTTCTGACGGCGAGGGGCGGCGGTCAGCCCCGCCGCCCGATCATCCGGCGGGTGACCGCCTTTTCCGCCTCCACCGCCAGGAAGATGGCCAGACCGGCCGCCGTCATGGCCACCCACTGGGTCCAGTCCACCGCCGCCGTGCCGAACAGGCTCTGCAGGGGCGGGGCGTAGGTGAAGGCGAGCTGGAAGACCAGCATCAGCCCGATGGAGATCCACACCGGCCGGCTGCCGAACAGCCCCTGCCGGTTCAGCACCGAGGCGGTGACCGCCCGCGCGTTCAGCAGGAAGAAGATCTCCCCCATCACCAGCGCGTTGACCGCCATGGTGCGGGCGACCGGCGTCGGGTCGCCGTGGCCCTCGTGCAGCAGGAAGAATCCGAAGCTGGTGGCGACCAGGAGCGCCATCACCAGCACCATGCGCCCGATCAGGAAGCCGGGCAGGATCGGCTCGTCCTGCGGGCGGGGCGGGCGCGTCATCACCGCGGCCTCCGGCGGCTCGAAGGCGAGCGCGAGGCCCAGCGTGACCGCCGTCACCATGTTGACCCAGAGAATCTGGACCGGGGTGATCGGCAGCGTGTAGCCGGCCAGCACCGCGACCAGGATGACCAGCGCCTGGGCGCCGTTGGTCGGCAGCATGAACAGGATGGTCTTGCGCAGATTGTCGTAGACGGTCCGCCCTTCCTCCACGGCATGGGCGATGGAGGCGAAATTATCGTCGGCCAGCACCATGCTGGCGGCCTCCTTCGCGGCCTCCGTGCCCTTGCAGCCCATGGCGACGCCGACGTCGGCGCGCTTCAGGGCGGGGGCGTCGTTCACCCCGTCGCCGGTCATGGCGACCGTGTAGCCGGCCGTCTGGAGCGCGCGGACGAGGCGCAGCTTGTGCTCCGGCGTGGTGCGGGCGAAGACGTCGGAGTCACGCGCCACGGCGACCAGCGCCGCGTCGTCGAGGCGGTCCAGCTCGCTCCCCGACACGGCGTCGCCGGACAGGTTGAACTGCCGCCCGATGACCTGGGCGGTGCCGGCATGGTCGCCGGTGATCATCTTCACCCGGATTCCCGCCGCCTGGCACTGGGCCACCGCCGCCACCGCCTCCTCCCGCGCCGGGTCGATGAAGCCGCACAGGCCGAGCAGGGTCAGCCCCTCCCGCACGTCGTCCATGTCCAGCACGGTCTGGCCGGGCGAAGCGGGGCGGCCGGCGAGCGCCAGCACGCGCTGGCCGCGCGACGCCAGATCCTCGACCCGCGCCAGCCAGTGGCCCATGTCCAGCGGCGCGCTGCCGCCGTCCGCGGCCCGTACGTGCGCGCACATGGACAGAACGCGCTCCGGCGCGCCCTTGACGTACAGCAGCCCGTGCCCCTCATGGTCGTGGTGCAGGGTGGCCATGAACTTGTGCTCGGATTCGAAGGGGATGACGTCCGTACGCGGCCGCCTCGCGGCCTCCTCCCGCGCGTCCAGCCCGGCCTTGATGCCCAGCGCCAGAAGGGCGCCGTCGGTCGGGTCCCCGGCCACCGTCCAGCCCTCCTCGCCGCGCTGAAGCTCCGCGTCGTTGCACAGCAGGGCGGCGCGGGCCAGTTCGGTCAGCACGGGATCGGCGCCGGGGTCCAGGGCCTTGCCGTCGCGCCGGAACTCGCCCTCGGGACGGTAGCCGGTGCCGGTCACCGCGCAGTTGCCCGCCGCGGTCACCACGGTCTGCACGACCAGCTCGTTGCGGGTCAGCGTGCCGGTCTTGTCGGAGCAGATGATTCCGACCGAGCCCAGCGTCTCCACCGCCGGCAGGCGGCGGATGATGGCGTTGCGCCGGGCCATGCGGGTGACGCCGATGGCCAGCGTGATCGTCATCACCGCCGGCAGACCCTCCGGAATCGCCGCCACCGCCAGGCCGACGGCGGCCATCACCATGTCCGGCCAGGGCTCCCCCTGCACCAGCGAGCCGTAGAGGAAGGTCAGCGCGGTCAGCGCCAGGATGCCGACGGTCAGCCAGCGGCCGAACACGGCCATCTGGGCGAGCAGCGGCGTGGTTAGCTCCTCCACGCCCGCCAGGAGCGTGCCGATGCGGCCCAGCTCCGTCCGGTCCCCCGTGGCCACCACGACGCCCGTGGCCTGTCCCTGGGCCACCAGCGTGCCGGAATAGGCCATGCCGCCGCGCTCCGCCAGGGGAGCGTCCACGGCCACCGCGTCGGCGCTCTTGGCGACCGGCACGGATTCGCCGGTCAGCGCCGCCTCCTGCACGCGCAGCCCTTTGACGCGGACCAGCCGCAGGTCGGCGGGCACCTTGTCGCCCGAGGCCAGCAGGACGCGGTCGCCGGGCACCAGATCCTCCGCCGGGACGGTCACCTGATGGCCGCCGCGCAGGACCACCGCCTGGGGCGACAGCATGTTGCGGATGGCGTCCAGCGCCTGTTCCGCCTTGCCTTCCTGGACGTAGCCGATGGCGGCGTTGATCAGCACGACGCCGGCGATCACCGCGGCGTCGACGAACTCGCCGAGCAGGACCGTGACGACTCCCGCGCCGATCAGCACATAGATCAGCAGATTGTCGAACTGCGCCAGGAAGCGCATCACCGCCGACCGTCGGGGCGGCGGGGTCAGCCGGTTGGGCCCGTACCGGTGCCGGCGCTCCGCCGCCTCGTCGGGCGCCAGCCCGTCGTCGGGGCTGTCCAGCGCGGCCAAGGCCTGCTCCGGTCGCTGGGCGTGCCAGGGCAGGGGGTCGGTGGAGGCTTCGGGAGCAACGATGATTCCGGGTCCGGAACGGTCATGCGGGCTCATGATTTCAACCAAACCGTTTCTGTCCTAAACGCCCAGGTCGTGCCCCGGTGGCCTGGATAACAGGGGATGCGGCATCATGACCCGGACGAGGATGCGCAAGATTCCACCTCGTTTCCAAGAATTCGCTTTCATTTGACTTGCAGACGGCGTTCCGCTAACCATCTTTCCCACCACGGGGCGGCAAGCCTCGCGGGCACCCATCCCACATCCGCCGTTCCGTCCCTCCCCAACGATCTGGGCGCGACGTCCGACAGGCATTCCCCGCCTTCAGCGCCGTTCGACGCTCAACCGACGCACCCTGCGCCGGCCCGGGACCTCTGGCACTCCCCCTCGCATGACCGATTCCCTTAAGGCACCCCCATGCATCTCCAAGAGCTGAAGTGCAAGAGCCCCGCCGAACTGCTGGCGTTCGCGGAGGAACTGCAGATCGAGAACGCCAGCACGCTGCGCAAGCAGGACATGATGTTCGCCATCCTCAAGCAGCTGGCGGAGAACGATGTTCCGATCTACGGCGACGGCGTGCTCGAGGTTCTGCAGGACGGCTTCGGGTTCCTGCGCTCGCCGGAGGCCAATTACCTTCCCGGCCCCGACGACATCTACGTCAGCCCCAGCCAGGTGCGCCGCTTCGGCCTGCGCACCGGCGACACGGTCGAGGGGCAGATCCGCGCGCCCAAGGACGGCGAGCGCTACTTCGCCCTTCTCAAGGTCAACACGATCAACTTCGATGCGCCGGACAAGGTCCGCCACCGCATCAACTTCGACAACCTGACCCCGCTCTATCCGGAAGAGCGGCTGCGCATGGAAGTCGACGACCCGACCAAGAAGAACTTCACGGGCCGCATCATCGACCTCGTGGCGCCGCTGGGCAAGGGCCAGCGCGGGCTGATCGTCGCCCCGCCGCGCACGGGCAAGACCGTGATGCTGCAGAACATCGCCCATTCCATCGCGACCAACCACCCGGAAGCCTATCTGATCGTCCTTCTGATCGACGAGCGTCCGGAAGAGGTGACCGACATGGCCCGCTCCGTGCGGGGCGAGGTCATCAGCTCCACCTTCGACGAGCCGGCGACGCGCCACGTCCAGGTCGCTGAAATGGTCATCGAGAAGGCCAAGCGCCTGGTCGAACACAAGCGCGACGTGGTCATCCTGCTGGACTCCATCACCCGTCTGGCCCGCGCCTACAACACCGTCGTTCCCTCGTCGGGCAAGGTGCTGACCGGCGGCGTGGACGCCAACGCGCTGCAGCGCCCGAAGCGCTTCTTCGGCGCGGCCCGCAACATTGAGGAAGGCGGCTCGCTGACCATCATCGCGACCGCGCTGATCGACACCGGCAGCCGCATGGACGAGGTGATCTTCGAAGAGTTCAAGGGCACCGGCAACTCCGAGATCGTGCTGGACCGCAAGCTCTCCGACAAGCGCACCTTCCCGGCCATCGACATCTCCAAGTCGGGCACCCGCAAGGAGGAACTGCTGGTCGACAAGGGCACCATCTCCAAAATGTGGATCCTGCGCCGCATCCTGATGCCGATGGGCGTGACCGACGCGGTGGATTTCCTGGTCGACAAGCTGAAGCACACCAAGTCGAACTCGGAATTCTTCGAGTCCATGAACCAGTAGCGAACCAGTTGCCGGTGGTTTTCTCTCCCCCGTCATGTCGAAGGGCGGGGGAGGGCAAGAAAAAAGGCGGGAGGCCCCGGTGGAGCCTCCCGCCTTTTTGTTTGTCCGAAACCGATGGCCCGGATCAGGACGCTGCCGTCAGGACCGCGTCATCAGAACGGCGACTGCGGCGCCTCTTCGGCCTGGGCCTGCTGGCCGGCGGTCTGGCGGCGGTACAGGTCGACGAAGTCGATCGGGTTGATCATCAGCGGCGGGAAGCCGCCGTCCTGGGTGCAGCCGGCGACGATGGCGCGGGCGAAGGGGAACAGCATCCGCGGCGCCTCGATCAGCAGCACCGGGCGGTGATGCTCCTGCGGCAGGCCGGGCAGCTGGAACAGGCCGCCGTAGGCGACCTCGACCAGGAAGGCCGTCGCCTCGGCCTGCTTGGCCTCGCAATGCAGCTTCAGCACGACCTCGTAGACGTCCTCGCCCATCGGCTGGACCTGCACGTCCACGCCGATGTTGACCTGCGGCTGCGGCTGGCCGGGCAGCAGGCTCTGCGGGGCGTTGGGGTTCTCGAAGGACAGGTCCTTCACATACTGCGCCAGCACATGCATCGGCAGCGACGAGGCGGCTTCCTGATCTTGACCGTTGATCTGCTGATCGGACATGGACAACTCCTGGCCGCGGGGCGGCATCACGATGGAAAGGTCTTCAAGACCCGCTGGCTAGCACGGAACCGCCGGCTCCACAAAGTGAAACCGCCGCGTTTCACCCGCGGTCGTTGCGGTGGGGCGAACCGGGTGGCGCCCAGCGGGAGTCACCCAGCCTGGGCATGTCGTCCGACCCGTCGCGGTCCGCCGGACCGACGCCTCCCGGGCGGCCGCCGTCGGGGTCGACCTCCTGGTAGTCGACGTCGATCACACCCGGCGGCGGGCGGTGTGCCGGACCGCCTTGCGGCCCGGCGGGGCCGCCGCTGCTCCAGGTCCGGCCGCCCATCCGTCCGCCCATCTGGTAGGAGGCGACCCCCTTCATACGGTCGAACAGCCAGCGGCCCAAGGCGTTGCGGATCGGGCGCACGAACAGCAGGATTCCGACGATGTCGGTCAGGAAGCCCGGAATGATCAGGAGCAGGCCGGCGACGACGACGCAGAATCCCTCGAACACGGCGCCGACCGGGCTCTCTCCGCGCTCCGCCGCCGCCTGCGCGCGCTTCAGCACGGACAGGCCCTGCCAGCGGATCAGCACGGACCCGAGGATGGCGGACAGGATGACCAGCCCGACCGTCGGACCGGCACCGATCCAGTCGCCGACCTCGATGAAGGTCGCGATTTCCGCGATCGGCAGCAAAAGGAACAACAGCAACAGTGGATTCATGGCCGTCCTTGCTCTTTCAACCCCAAGGGCCTATCTACACCAGGGTACGCACCCGATCTTTGGTTGGAAGAACAGCTCCGGCACGGGTCATCGGGTGAAATCCTCGGCGGAGAGGGCGAGCTGGGAACTGGTCCCGGCACCGTTCCGGTACACTTAATGCTCACCCGCCGGAGGGTCCAGTAGTGGATCAAGCGGGGCCGGTGTTTTCGGGGCCGGCCTTCAGTCACCCGGAAGGATGGATGATGGGAGATGGGTTTGTGTTCGTCGAGATCCTGATCTTCGCGATGATCGCGGCGTTTCTCGTGTACCGGCTGCGCAGCGTGCTCGGCCGCCGCACCGGTGAGGAACGTCAGCGGCCGAACCCCTTCACGGCCCGCCCCAACAACCAGCCCGACAACGTGGTGGCGATGCCCAACCGCGAGCGGCCCCTGCCGAACGCCGCCCCGTCGCCGGACGAGCCCGTGTCGCTGGCCACCGCGCTGGAGCAGATCAAGGCCGCCGACCCCAGCTTCGACGAGAAGTATTTTCTTCAGGGCGCCCGCGGCGCCTTCCAGATGATCGTGGAGGCCTTTGCCAAGGGCGACACGGCCACCCTGCGCCCGCTGCTCTCGGACGAGGTCTACGACAACTTCGCCCGCGCGGTGCGCGAGCGCCAGGCGGCGGGCGAGACGCTGGAGACCCGCATCGAGACGATCACCGACGCCGACGTGGTGGAGGCCCGCATGGACGGCCGCACCGCCCTGGTCACGGTGAAGTTCGTGTCGGAGCAGATGAACGTCGTGCGCAACAGCGCCGGCGCGGTGGTGGACGGCGATCCCAACGCCGTGGTCGAGGCCGTGGACATCTGGACCTTCGCCCGCAACACCCGCGCCAGCGACCCGAACTGGGCGCTCGTCGAAACCCGCACCCCTCAATGACCGATCGGTTCTGATGCTCTCTCTTCCGGTTGTTCGTCTCAGCGCCGCGGCAGTCCTTGCCGCGGCGTTTCTCATTGGCTGCGAGCGGAAGGAGGAGGAGGCCAAGGCGCCGCCGCCTCCGCCGCCCGAGAAGCTGGTCCTCACCCCGGTCGCCTTCACGGCGCTGCCCGGCTGGAGCGCCGACCGCGTGGCGGAGGCCGTTCCGGCCTTCCAGCGGTCCTGCGCGAAGGTCAAGGCGCTGGCCGCCGACCGTTCCATCGGCCCGGACGGGGTCGGCGGCAAGGCGGCGGACTGGCAGGGCCCTTGCGCCGAGCTGGCCAGGCTGCCGCCCGGCGACGACGCGGCGGCGCGGGCTTATTTCGAGACGTGGTTCACCCCCTACGCCGCGGCCAACAACGCCGAGCGGCGGGGCCTCTTCACCGGCTATTACGAGGTCGAGCTGAAGGGCAGCCGGACGCCGGACCCGGCCTTTCCGGTGCCGCTCTACAAGCGCCCCGCCGATCTGGTGATGGTCGATCTCGGCGAGTTCGCCGACCGCTGGAAGGGCGAGCGCATCGCCGGGCGCGTCACCGCCGGCCGGCTGAAGCCCTTCGAGGACCGTGCGGCCATCGAGGCCGGGGCGTTGAGCGGGAAGGGGCTGGAGCTGGTCTGGCTGCAGGACCCCATCGCCACCTTCTTCCTGCACATCCAGGGGTCGGGCCGCGTCAGCTTCCCCGACGGGACCGAGACGCGCGTCGGCTACGCCGCCCAGAACGGCCACAAATACGTCGCCATCGGGCGGGAGCTGATCGACCGCGGCGCCCTGAAGCGCGAGGAGGTGTCGCTCCAGACCATCCGCGCCTGGCTGCAGGCCAACCCCGGCGAGGCGGCGGCGCTGATGAACAAGAACCCGTCCTACGTCTTCTTCCAGGAGCTGAAGGGGGAAGGGCCGAACGGCGCCCAGAACGTCGCCCTGACGCCGGGGCGCAGCCTCGCCATCGATTCCAAGTTCCTTCCCTACGGCGTGCCGGTCTGGCTGGACGCCGAGGACCCGCTGGACGCCCAGACGCGGCTGCGCCGCCTGCTGATCGCCCAGGACACCGGCGGGGCCATCCGCGGCCCGGTCCGCGGCGACGTCTTCTGGGGTCACGGTCCGGAGGCGGAGGCCAAGGCCGGCGTGATGAAGAGCGCCGGGGAGTATTACGTCCTGCTGCCCAAGACGGTCGCTCCGGCGAGCTGACCGCCGCCCGTTTCCCCCGCTGAGGAACCGAAGCGCAGCGGCTTCGGTTGTGTCAACCAGCGCCGCTCTCAGCGGTTCGGGTTGACACACGGGGGGAGGGGGCCATGACCCCGCTGCAACGGCAAATCGACAGGCTCAACGAAATCGAAGGGTTGGCGCGGCTCGGCTACGCCGCGCGCGGCCTCGTCTATCTGATCGTCGGCTGGTTCGCCGTCACGGCGGCCTACGGCAGCAACCGGCCGACCGACACCAAGGGCGCCTTGGTCGAGCTGTTCCAGAATCCCTTCGGCTCGGTCCTGCTGGCGCTCACGGCGCTCGGGCTCGCCGGCTACGCGCTGTGGCGGATCATGCAGGCGGTGCTCGACGTCGATCACGTCGGGACCTCGCCCAAGGGGATCGTGGTCCGCGCCGGCTTCGTCGTCGCCGGGGTGATCCACGCCGGTCTGGCGGTCTTCGCCATCAAGCTGCTGGCCGGGCAAGGCGGCGGACGCGGCGACGGCGAGGCCGCGGCGCATGACTGGACGGCGTGGCTGCTCGCCAAGCCGATGGGCCGCGTCCTGGTCGCCGCGGTTGGGGCCGCCATCATCGGCGCCGCCGTCGCCCACGCCGTCAAGGCCTACAAGGCCAGCTTCCGCCGCGAGCTGGACGCCGACCCGGACACCATGAAGGTGATCTGCCCGATCGGCCGCTTCGGCTTCGCCGCCAAGGGTCTGGTCTTCGCGGTGGTCGGCAGCTTCTTCCTGGTGGCGGCGTGGCAGTCGGACTCGTCGGAGTCCGGCGGGCTGCTGAAGGCTCTGCAGTTCCTTCAGCAGCAGCCCTACGGCCCCTGGCTGCTCGGGATCGTGGCGGCCGGGCTGTTCGCCTTCGGCGCCTTCAGCGTCGTCCAGGCCGTCTACTGCCGCATCGACGGCGAGGCGGCGGAGCGTCAGATCCGCGCCATAGTGTGAGCACGGCACCGGACCAAAGGAAAAGGGCGCCGAGGGTTTCCCCGGCGCCCTTCCGTTTCAGGCCGATGTTTCACGTGGATCGTCGCGTTACACCGGAGAAAGGGGTCACCCCTTGGTGATCATCGGACCCAGGCGGCGGCCGGCGAAGACGTGGATGTGCAGATGCGGGACCTCCTGGTTCGCGTCCTCGCCGCAGTTGGAGAGGATGCGGTAGCCGGGCTCGGCGGCGCCGGCGCCGCGCGCCACCTCGCCGACCGCGCGGAACAGGCCGGCGATCTCCGCCTCCGTCGCGCGCGCGCTGAAGTCGTCCATGTCGACGTAGGCGCCCTTCGGGATCACCAGGATGTGTGTCGGGGCCTGCGGGTTGATGTCGTGAAAGGCCAGCGCGTGCTCGGTCTCCAGGACCTTCTTGCACGGGATTTCGCCGCGCAGGATGCGGGCGAAGACGTTGTTCGGATCGTAGGTCTTGGCCATCGCGTCGTTTCCCCTTCCGCCTTGCTCTCGTTAAGCTTTGCGCGCGTTCTTTTCGGCGATGCCGCTGGTGCCCTCGCGCTGGGCCAGCTTCTCCCACACCGCGGCAGGCTCCAGACCGGCGTCGGCCCACAGCACCATCAGGTGGTAGAGCAGGTCCGCCGATTCCGAGGCCATGGCCGCCTTGTCGCCACGCACCGCCTCGATGACCGTCTCCACCGCCTCCTCGCCGACCTTCTGGGCGATCTTGGCGGTGCCGCGATGGAACAGCTTGGCGGTGTAGGAGGTTTCCGGATCGGCGCCCTTGCGCGCCTGGACGGTGGCGTAGAGCCGGTCCAGAACCGCGGCCGTGGCGGCCGCCTTGTCGTCAGGCATGAGCGGCCTCCACCATACGGGCCGGGCGCACCGGGATGCCGGCGTCGGCGAGCGCCGCCTTGGCCTGCCCAATGGTGTAGGTGCCGAAATGGAAGATGGAGGCCGCCAGCACCGCCGTGGCGTGGCCCTCGCGGATGCCCTCGACCAGATGGTCCAACGTGCCGACGCCGCCCGAGGCGATCACCGGGATGCGCAGCCCGTCGGCCACCTTGCGGGTCAGGGCGAGGTCGAAGCCGCTCTTGGTGCCGTCGCGGTCCATCGAGGTCAGCAGGATCTCGCCGGCGCCGTAGGACTCCATGCGCTTCGCCCACTCGATGGCGTCGATGCCCGTGGCCTTGCGCCCGCCGTGGGTGAAGATCTCCCAGCGGCCCGGCTCGACCTGCTTGGCGTCGATGGCGACGACGATGCACTGGGCACCGAACTTCTCCGCCGCCTCCTGCACGAATTCCGGACGGTGGATGGCCGCGGTGTTGATCGACACCTTGTCGGCGCCGGCCAGCAGCAGCTTGCGGATGTCCTCGACCGTGCGCACGCCGCCGCCGACGGTCAACGGCATGAACACCTGCTCGGCGGTGCGGCGCACCACGTCGTAGATGGTGTCGCGGTTCTCGTGGCTGGCCGTGATGTCGAGGAAGGTCAGCTCGTCCGCCCCCTCCCGGTCGTAGACGCGGGCCTGCTCCACAGGGTCGCCGGCGTCGATCAGATCGACGAAGTTGACCCCCTTGACGACCCGCCCGTCCTTGACGTCCAGGCAGGGGATGACGCGCATCTTGAGCATCAGCCGGCCTTTCCGGTGACGGGGGTGGCGGACAGGAGATCCAGTGCGGTCTTCGGATCGATGCGCCCGTCGTAGAGCGCGCGGCCGCAGATGACGCCCTGGATGCCGGTGCCCTCCTCCTTCTTCAGCGCGATCAGGTCGTCGATGGAGGAGACGCCGCCCGACGCGATCACCGGGGTGGTCAGGTGGAAGGCGAGGTCGGAGGTCGCCTCGACGTTCACGCCGCCCATGGCGCCGTCGCGGTTGATGTCGGTGTAGATGATGGCGGCCACACCGCTGTCCTCGAACTTCAGAGCCAGATCCAGCGCCTTGATGGTTGAGGTCTCGGCCCAGCCGGCGACGGCCACGTAACCCTCGCGCGCGTCGATGCCCACCGCCACCTTGCCGGGGAATTCGCGGCAGGCCTCGCGGACCAGCTCCGGCTCGCGCAGGGCGACGGTGCCGAGGATGACGCGGCTGACGCCCTTCTCCAGCCACAGGGCGATGGTCTTCAGGTCGCGGATGCCGCCGCCCAGCTGCACCGGGATGGTCACGGCGCCCAGGATGCTCTCGACCGCCTTGCCGTTGACCGGCTTGCCCTCGAAGGCGCCGTTCAGATCGACCAGATGCAGCCATTCGAAGCCCTGGCTTTCGAACAGGCGGGCCTGGTCGGCGGGTTCGGTGTTGAAGACGGTCGCCTGGCTCATCTCGCCGCGCAGCAGCCGAACGCAGGCACCGTCTTTGAGGTCGATGGCGGGATAGATGATCATCGCGGTGTCTCGTCCTATGGCGTGTCGTGAAGCGTGTCGGGGGTGAGGTCTTTCACATAAAAATGGCCGGCCAGCCTTTTGCCGTCCACCAGCGCATAGAAGGGATGCGTGCCCCAGCGTTTGAAGCCGAGGTCCTCGTACAGCGCGATGGCCGCGCTCTGGGTCTCGCGCACGTCGAGGTTCAGCACGCGGAAACCGGACGCCCGCGCCTCCTCCTCCACCGCCACGGTCAGGCGGCGGGCCAGCCCGTGGCCGCGCGCCCAGGGGGCGACGAAGCTGGTGGTCAGGGTGGCGGCGTGGGCCTGCGCCTCGTTGTTGCGGGCTGGCTTGACGAGCTGGGCGGAGCCGGCGATGACGCCGTCCAGACGGCCGACGAAGAGGATGCGTTCCGGCACCACCAGAACGCCCTTCCAATAGCGCTCCATGATCTCGCGGGCGGGCGGGGCCACCCAGCCGAAGCCGCCGCCCGCCTTGATGGCGTCGTCGGCGGCGTCGCACAGGTCGTGCAGGTCGCCGGTCTTCAGCGTGTCGATGCGTTCGACCGTGACGTCGGTCATGGTCAGACCCGCCAGGTCAGGAAGTTGGCGACCAGGGCGAGGCCGGTCTCCTGGCTCTTTTCCGGATGGAACTGGGTGCCGACCAGATTGTCGCGCCCGACCACCGCGGCGAAGGGCCCGCCGTAATCGGCGCTGGCGATCACGTCTTCGGGCCGCTCCACGGCGAAGCGGTAGGAGTGGACGAAATAGGCGTGCGCGCGCTCCGGCAGGCCGGCCAGAACCGGGTGCTCCCGGCGCACGTCCAGCTCGTTCCAGCCCATGTGCGGAATCTTCAGGCTGGGGTCGGCGGGCTCCAGCTTCGCCACCTCGCCCTTGATCCAGCCCAGCCCCTCGGTGACGCCGTATTCGCGCCCGCGCTCCGCCATCAGCTGCATGCCGACGCAGATGCCCAGGAAGGGACGGCCCTTGCCGTGCACCACCTCCTCCAGCGCGTCGAGCATGCCGGGGACCTCCGACAGGCCGCGCTTGCAGTCGGCGAAGGCGCCGACGCCCGGCAGGACGACGCGGTCGGCCTTGCGCACGGCGTCGGCGTCGGAGGTCACCAGGACCTGGAAGGAGGCGTGGGACTCCGCCGCCGCGCGCTCCAGAGCCTTGGCGGCGGAGCGCAGGTTGCCGGAGCCGTAATCGATCAGCGCAACGGTTTCCATGAAACGAGGACCTTGTGACAGAGCGCCGGCCTTGTCGGAGCCGCCGGTTTTTTTAGAGGGAGCCGCCCAGCGTCCCCTTGGTGGAGGGCACGGCGTCGCGCTTGCGCGGGTCGATTTCGATCCCGGCCCGCAGCGCGCGGGCAAGCGCCTTGTAGCAGCTTTCCACGATGTGGTGGTTGTTCTCGCCATAGAGGCATTCGACGTGCAGCGTCACGCCCGCGGCCATGGCGAAGGCCTGGAACCACTCGCGGAACAGCTCGGTGTCCATGTCGCCGATCTTGTCGCGGCTGAAGGACACCTTCCAGATCAGGTAGGGCCGGTTGGAGAAGTCGAGCGCGACGCGGGTCAGCGTCTCGTCCATCGGGACGTAGGCGTGGCCGTAGCGTTGGATGCCCTTGCGGTCGCCCAGCGCCTTCGCCACGGCCTGACCGATGGCGATGCCGCTGTCCTCGGTCGTGTGGTGGGCGTCGATGTGCAGATCGCCCTCCGCCGCCACCGACAGGTCCATCAGGCTGTGGCGCGACAGCTGCTCCAGCATGTGGTCGAGGAAGCCGACGCCGGTCTTCACGTCATAGACGCCGGTGCCGTCCAGATTCACGGCGACCCGGATCCGGGTTTCGGTGGTGTTCCGCTCGATCGAGGCGCGGCGGACGCCATTGGCAAGGCTCTGGTCCATGAGTCCGGGTTTTATCAGGAAGCGCGCGGGCGCGCCAGAGGCGCAGCCTCCGAAAACGCCTATGACCGTCGGTCGCGATGCCGCATAATGCGTGTGTGTTCATCGTCGTGTGCACGCGCAACGCGCATAATGGGATATGCCACCGGACATGCCGACGCCCGGACGTCTTTTCCCGACCCTCGCCGCCCTGCTGGCGCTGGCCGCCTGCATGGGCGGGGAGCTGCCGCAGACCCGCAAATCGCCGCCCGTCGCCCGCGGGTCGACGGAGCCGGTGCGCTTCGACGGCCTGTCGCTCGGCTCGATGCGGCGAGGCATGGTGACGGGGCGTTACGTCTGGGCGCTGGAATGCTGGCCGCCCTATGAGGACGTCTATTGGACCAGCGGGCGCAGCCTGCACGAGAACTCCACCTTCCAGGAGCGCTTCGCCGAGGTTCTGGCCGACGCCGGCTACGACGTGGCGGGTGTGCAGGGCAGCGACTACGAGGCGGAGTTCGACCGCAAGCGCGCCCGCTTCATCCTGCGCGGCGACCTGCGGGCGGTGAACAGCGACCTGTGCCGCCGCCGGAGCTGGCTGACCGGCCGCAGCGAGGGGGTATCGGGCGTCGGCAGCCTGCGGGTCGACTGGGCGGTCTACGACGCCGTGACGGGCCGGCTCGTCCACCGCGTCACCACCACGGGGGTGGCCCGCAAGGACAGCGGCGTGCCGCAGGGCGACGTTCTGCTGATCGAGGAGGCCTTCGGCACGGCGGTGGAGGCGCTGGGCGCCGACCCCGGCTTCCGCGCCGCGGTGTCGCGGGGCGGGGCGGTAGTGTCAAGTGGCCCCGCCATAGTGTCAAGTGGCCGGGGAGGAGCGTCAACCGTTCCCCCGAGAGCGTCAAGTGGGGCCCCGCTAGTGTCAAGTGGGGCGGCAGGAGTGTCAAGTGCCGCCCCGGATGTGTCAACCGGGCCGGCTGTGGCGTCAACCGCGGCGGTCGAAACCGCAACGGTCGAAACCGCAACGGTCGATCCCGGCGGCGCCTCCGGCGGGCCGGCGCCTGTCCTGGAGGACACCCGCCCCCCGACCCTGATTCTGCGCATCACCGACCCGCTCCGGGGCTACGCCGACGATCCCGCCGCCCGCGTGTCCGCCGCCACGGTCCGTGTCGGACCCGAAGAGCGCAAGGGCCGGGGGATCGTGCTGGGGGAGCTGGACGGCCAGTCCCTCGTGCTGACGCTGGACGCCGGGATGGACGCGACCGTCACGGTCGCGCCGTCCCGCGCGGTGTCGCTGGACGGCATGGTGATGGCGCGGGACCGCCCCGGCGGGATCGCCCTGGTCCGCGTGCCGGCCCGGCTGCGCGCGGCGCCGCTGCGTCTGGACGCCCCGGCGGTCAGCGAGCCGGTGACGGCGGTCCTGGAGCGGGGCGACGACACGGCATCCGGCCTCCTGGCGGCCCGGCGCGCCGATCCGCAGGCGCCGCCGGGGGTGGAGGCGACTCTGCTCCAGGCCGATCTGACCGGGCCGGAGCCGGCGCCGGGCGACCCGCTGGTGGACGATGCGGGCAACCTGCTGGGCGTCGCCCGTCCGGGTCCGCCGCCCGGTGGCGCGCACGGCCTGTCCGCCTTCGTTCCGGTGACGGAGGCGCTGGCCCGCCTGGGGGTGGAGGTGACGCAGGCCGCTCCCCGGTCAATTCCGTCCCGCGGGACAGCGCCCCGTGACGCCAGACTTGACGGGACCCGCCGTCCCCCCACATAGACCCGTGTTCCGATGTGCCTATGTCGGCCGGCGTCGCGCCGGGTCGTTCGGGCACGGGCGCCTCTTCCTTAGACCACGGTCCCGATGACTTCCCACGATCCCATCCAGTGGCACGGCACCACCATCCTCTCGGTCCGCAAGAACGGGCAGGTGGTCATTGCCGGCGACGGCCAGGTGTCCGTCGGCCAGACGGTCATGAAATCGAACGCCCGCAAGGTGCGCTGGCTCGCCGGCGGCACGGTGATGGGCGGCTTTGCCGGCGCCACCGCCGACGCGCTGACCCTGTTCGAGCGGCTGGAGACCAAGCTGGAGAAGCACCCCGGCCAGCTCCTGCGCGCCTGCGTGGAGATGGCCAAGGACTGGCGCACCGACCGCTACCTGCGCCGGCTGGAGGCCATGATGGCCGTGGCCGACCGCAACGTCAGCCTGATCCTGACCGGCAACGGCGACGTGCTGGAGCCGGAGGACGGGCTGATCGGCATCGGCTCCGGCGGCGCCTACGCCCTGTCGGCGGCGCGCGCGCTGGTCGACGTCGATGGTCTGGACGCGGAGGCCGTGGCCCGCAAGGCGATGAAGATCGCCGCCGGCATCTGCGTCTACACCAACGAGAACGTCACGCTTGAAAAGCTCTAACCCTCAGACCGGGTCCCACGCCATGTCCGCCCCCAGCATCGCCGCCGCCACCGCCGCTTTCAGCCCGCGCGAGATCGTCTCCGAACTCGACCGCTACATCGTCGGCCAGCACGAGGCCAAGCGCGCGGTCGCCATCGCGCTGCGCAACCGCTGGCGCCGCCAGCAGCTCCCCGAGGGGCTGCGCGAGGAGGTTCTGCCCAAGAACATCCTGATGATCGGCCCGACCGGCGTCGGCAAGACGGAGATCGCCCGCCGTCTGGCGAAGCTGGCCCAGGCGCCCTTCCTGAAGGTCGAGGCGACCAAGTTCACCGAGGTCGGCTATGTCGGCCGCGATGTCGAGCAGATCGTCCGCGATCTGGTCGAGGCCGCCATCGGCCTGACCAAGGAGCGGCTGCGCAAGGAGGTCGCCGCCAAGGCCGAGCTGCGCGCCGAGGAGCGCGTGGTCGACGCCCTGTGCGGCGAGAACGCCAGCCCGGAGACGCGGCAGAAGTTCCGCAAGATGCTGCGCGAAGGCACGCTGAACGACCGCGAGATCGAGATCCAGGTGGCCGACACCGCCGGCGGCCTGCCGACCTTCGACATCCCCGGCATGCCGGGCGCCCAGATGGGCATGCTGAACCTGAACGACATCTTCGGCAAGGCGATGGGCGGGCGCACCAAGTCCCGGCGCATGACCGTCGCCGAGAGCTACACCGTTCTGATGGCGGAAGAGTCGGACAAGCTGCTGGACCAGGAAAAGGTCGTTTCGGAAGCGATCCAGGCGGTCGAGCAGAACGGCATCGTCTTCCTCGACGAGATCGACAAGATCTCCGCGCGCTCCGACTACAAGGGCGGCGCCGACGTCAGCCGCGAGGGCGTGCAGCGCGACCTGCTGCCGCTGATCGAGGGCACGACCGTCAGCACCAAGCATGGCGCGGTCAAGACCGACCACATCCTGTTCATCGCGTCGGGCGCCTTCCACCTGTCCAAGCCGTCGGACCTGCTGCCGGAGCTGCAGGGCCGCCTGCCGATCCGCGTCGAGCTGAAGGCGCTGGAGCGGGAGGATTTCCGCCGCATCCTGACCGAGCCGGAAGCCAGCCTGATCAAGCAGTACAAGGCGCTGCTGAAGACCGAGGAGGTCGATCTCGTCTTCACCGACGACGCCATCGACGAGCTGGCCCGCCTCGCCACCGAGATCAACGCGACGGTGGAGAACATCGGGGCGCGGCGCCTGCACACCGTGCTGGAGCGGCTGCTGGAGGACATCAGCTTCACCGCCAGCGACAAGGCCGGCCAGACCGTCACCATCGACGCGGAGACCGTCCGTGCCCAGGTGGGCGGCCTCGCCAAGAACGCCGACCTGTCCAAGTTCATTCTGTAAACCGCCATACGGCGTCGCGGGGTGGTCCGCCCCGCGGCGCCTTTCCTCAGCCGCCTTGATCGGCGGCCCGGCCTGCCTTAGGATGGCCGGCATCCCACCACGGCAGGATGCGCAGACCAATGGATTTCAACCCGACCGCAACGTCCGTTCGTTTCGTCTTCGGGGAAATCCGCGTCCATGCCTGCTTCCACCACGCCGCCCGCCATCGCGCTGGCGAACCTCTCCTGGTCCACGCCTGACGGGCGTACCGTCCTATCCGACATCAGCCTGGGGTTCGGTCTTGAACGGACCGGGCTCGTCGGACGCAACGGCACCGGGAAATCGACCCTTCTCAAGCTGATGACGGGCGCGCTGCGCCCGCAATCCGGGACGGTGTCCGTCCGCGGCAGCCTGGGAATCCTGAATCAAGGCCTGTCGGTGAAGCCGGACGACACGGTCGCCGGGCTGTTCGGCGCGACGGCCATGCTGGAGCTGCTGCGCCGCGCCGAGCGGGGTGACGCCGACGCCGACGCGCTGGCCGAGGTGGATTGGACGCTGGAAGGGCGCATCCGCTCCGCGCTCGGCCGGGTGGGCCTGGAGGCGGAGCCCGAGACGCCGCTGACGCGCCTGTCCGGCGGGCAGCGCACGCGCGCCGCCCTGGCCGCGGCGATCTTTCCGGAGCCCGACGTCCTGCTGCTGGACGAGCCGACCAACGATCTCGACCGCGAGGGGCGGGAGGCGGTCGTCGGGCTGCTGGCCTCCTGGCGGTCCGCGGCGGTGGTGGTCAGCCACGACCGCGACCTGCTCGACCGCATGGACGCCATCGTCGAACTGACCTCCCTCGGCGCCACCCGCTATGGCGGGAACTGGAGCCATTACCGCGCCGTCCGGGCGCTGGCCCTCGACGCTGCCCGCCACGATCTGGCGGACGCCGAGAAACGCGTGGCAGAGGCGGCCCGGACGGCGCAGGCCACCGCCGAACGGAAGGCGCGCAAGGACCGGGCGGGGCAGCGGAAGGCGGCGAAGGGCGATTTGCCGCGCATCCTGCTCGGCGGCCGGAAGGAGCGCAGCGAGGCCACCGGCGGCGACAACGCCCGCCGCGCCGCCCAGCAGAAGGCCGACGCGCTCGACGCCGTGGCCGGTGCCCGTGCGCGCATCGAGGTCCTTCAACCGCTGTCGGTCGTTCTGCCGCCCACCGGCCTCCCGCCCGGCCGGGCCGTGCTGACGCTCGACGGCGTCACCGGCGGCCATGACCCGGGAAGCCCGGTCGTCCGCGACCTGTCCTTCACCATCACCGGGCCGGAGCGCGTCGCCGTCACCGGACCCAACGGGTCGGGCAAGACGACCCTGCTCGGGCTCGTCGCCGGCCATCGCGCCCCCTGGTCCGGGACGGTGCGCGTCGTTGCCGGCGCGGTCATGCTCGACCAGCGGGTGAGCCTTCTCGATCCGTCGGAAACGATCCTGGACAATTTCCGGCGCCTCAACCCGCAGGAAGGGGAGAACGCCTGCCGGGCGTCGCTGGCCCGCTTCATGTTCCGCGCCGACGCGGCGCTGCAGCGCGTGTCGACCCTCAGCGGCGGCCAGACGTTGCGCGCCGGCCTCGCCTGCGTCCTCGGCGGTGCCGTCCCGCCGCCCCTGCTGATCCTGGACGAGCCGACCAACCATCTGGACATCGACTCCATCGAGGCCGTGGAAGCCGGGCTGCGCGCCTATGACGGGGCGCTGCTGGTGGTCAGCCACGACGAGGCCTTCCTCGACGCCATCGGCATCACGCGCCGGCTGGACCTCACCAGTCGGTCAGGAAGCGGTCCTTCGGCAGGTGGATGACGACCGACGTGCCGGTGCCCTCGCGTGAGCGGATCTCCAGCCGGCCGCCATGGCGTTCCACCAGCGACTTGGCGATGGACAGGCCGAGCCCGATGCCGTCGAACCGGCGGGCCAGCGAGGAATCCCCCTGGAAGAAGGGCTGGAAGACCGTTTCCAGACGGTCGTCCGGGATGCCGACGCCGCTGTCGAACACCTCGGCCACCAGGGCGCCCGCGGAGTCCACGCGGGCCGACACGCCGATGCGCCCGCCTTCCGGCGTGAACTTGATGGCGTTGGACAGGAGATGCAGCAGCACCTGCTTCAGCGCCCGCGGGTCGGCCATCAGGGGCGGCAGCTCGCTGGCGATGTCGGCCTCGACCTGCAGCTTGCCGCGCTCCGCCCGCTTGGCGACCAGACGGACGCAGGACACCACCACGTCGCGGAAATCGCAGAGCGCCTCCTCCAGCCCGACCTGACCGGCCTCGATGGTGGCCATCTCCAGCAGGTCGTTGATGTTGGCCAGCAACAGCTCGCCCGACCGTTTGATCTCCGCCGCGAAGTTGACGTACATGGGGTTTTCCAGCGATCCCAGCATCTGCTGGTGGATCACGTCGGCGAAGCCCAGGATGCCGTTCAGCGGCGTGCGCAGCTCGTGGCTCATGTTGGCGAGGAAGGCGGTCTTGGCGCGGTTGGCCAGCTCCGCCGCCTCCTTGGCCTCGATCAGCGCCTGCTCGGCGGCCTTGAAGGCGCTGAGGTCGCGCAGCATCGCGACGAATACGTGGAAGCCCGGCAGGTCGATCTCCGACAGGGACAGCCAGGCGACCATGGTGGTGCCGTCCCGCCGGAGGACGGTCACCTCCCGCCCGACGCCGATGACCTGTCGCACCCCCGTGTCCCTGTAGCGGCGCATGTGGGTGCCGTGCTGCGCGGCCTCCTCCGGCGGCATCAGGACGGAAATGTGCCGGCCGGTCAGCTCGTCCGGGCTGTAGCCGAGGAGCAGCTCCGCCGCCTGGTTGGCGGCCTGGATGACGCCGCGGGCGTCCACGGTCAGGATGGTCTCGACCGCCTGTTCCACGATGGCGCGGTTGCGCGCCTCGCTGCGCTGGAGTTCCTCGTCGGCGGCGCGGGCGGTCGTCACGTCCTCGATCACCGCGGCCAGCGCCCGCACCCGCCCGTCGGGGCCGTGCAGGCAGGACGGGCGCATGGCCGCGCGCATCACCCCGCCGTCGGCGCGCAGGAACCGCTTCTCGAAAGGGGCCGGTGCCGCTTCGCCCCGCATCACCCGGCCGAAGCGCAGGCTTTCCCAGGCCCAGTCCTCCGGGTGGGTGACGTCGGCCAGATGCCGTCCGGCCATGTCCCGCGGGCTGTATCCCAGGCTGCGGGCAAAGGCGGGATTGGCGGCCATGATGCGCCCGTCCGGCGCGGCCACGACCATGCCGACCGACGCGCTGTCGAAGACGGTGCGGAACAGGGCGTCCGTCACGCCATCCAGGGGCATCACGGACCCGACCTCGGCGGTCATACGATAATCCCGTCTGGTCAAGCCTGGCTTCGGGGCAACCCGGACCGGATGGTAAGGGATTCGGCGCGGCGAAAGCGAACGCGAAACGTCCGGTTGCCTCGGCCGAAGGTGCGACCGATTAACCCACAAGGCAAATCAGGACGTTGCGCCGTTCCCGCGGGCCGTTCCAAAGCGAACGGGCATTCGCTTTGGTTTCACATCGCCCCTCGGCCGTCGCGGTCCGAAGCGGATTGCACCCCGCTTCAGCGCCGCCGGGGAGCCGCCCGTCGCCGCACCGCCGCACCGCCGCGGGCCGGTGCCTCGTCCAGCAGCAGCAGCAGCCGGTCCAGCGTGCCGTCGTCCAGGTCGTGGATGCGCTCGGCCAGCCGGTTCGCCAGCTCGGTCGCCTTCGGGTTGAGTCCGGCGGTGTCCACCGTCACGCGCGGGTGCGACAGGTCGGCCAGCCGTTCCAGCTCCTCCGCCTCGTCCCAGATGATGCCGAAATAGGCGCAGATCTGCCGGACGAGCTGGGCGGAGGGCTGGCCGCGCTTGCCGTGCTCCAGCGCCGACAGATAGGCCGAGGAGATGTGCAGGTCGGCGGCCATCTGCTTGAGCGTCACGCTCTTGCCCTCGCGCAGCGCGCGGACCCGTTCGCCGAAGGGTGTCATCGCGGCCCCGTCCTACCGGTGCCCGCCCGGGTGATGATCGCGCCGCCGCTTCACGAGGACGTACAGCGCCCCCTCGCCGCCGTGCCGGGGCTGCGCCGGGCGCACCGCCAGCACCATCGGGCGCAGGGCGGCGTCGGCCAGCCAGCGCGGCACCGACTGGCGCAGCACGCCGGCCCCGCCGGTGTAGGTGCCCTTGCCGGTGATGACCAGCACGCAGCGCCGCCCCTCGTGCCAAGCGCGGTGGACGAAGCCGGACAGGGCGCCGTGGGCCTGGGCCTGGCTCATTCCGTGCAGATCGATGCGGCCGTCGATCTCCATCTCGCCGCGCGCGAAGCGGTCGGCGGTGCGTCGGTCGATGTTGTCGAGGTTGCCGACCTTCAGCGGCGGTTGCGACGGGCGTCCGCCCTTCGGCACGCCGCCGCGCGGCGGCAGGGTGGGGGGCGGGGAGGCGGTGGTGGCGACCGGTTCCGGCTCGCCCGTGGGGGCGGGAGGATCGGGGTCCTCGATGGTCCGGCCCGGCATCGGCTCCGCGTCGCGCATGGCGATCCGCCACAGCCGCCGCTCCTCGGTGGAGACCGAGCGGCGGCGGTTCATGACGGGGACCTCGGCGCGGCCCGTCCGGGCGCGCGGGTCGAAGGGCGGAGACGATCAGACACGGTTGAACACGGGTTCCGGCACGGACAACGCTCCGATAAACCCTTGAACACTCAGCCGTGTCAATCCTCCACCAGAAGAATGTGAAGGCGCCGCGGCCCGTGGGCGCCCAGCTCGATCCGCATCTCGATGTCGCCGGTGCGCGACGGCCCGGTGATGAAGTTGACGGTGCGGGGCAGGGCGCCTTTTCCGCCATCCTCGCCCCCGGCGGCGCGCAGCCGGTCCCAGGCGTCCTCCATGGTGCCGACGATCTGGCCGCGCCGCAGCACGACGATGTGGGTGTCGGGCAGGAAGTTCAGCGTGGTCGGCCGTTCCGCTCCCGAAAGGAGCATCAGCGTCCCGGTCTCCGCCACCCCGGCGAAGGCGCCGGTCAGCGACGCGCCGTCGCTGTCGCGGGCGCGGCCCCTGGTCACGGTCAGGGTCCGGCGCTGGTCCCAGGGGATGGAATCCAGGGCGGCGTCCGGAGCGACGCGCAGCTCGGCGGGCAGGTTCAGCCCGGCCAGATAGTCGGCCACCGCCCCCGGCACCTCGGCCATTCCGCCCAGAAGTTCGACGGTCGCCGAGACCTCCGTCGCCATGGCGGCGAACAGCTCGACCTGCTCGTCGTGGGGGCGCTGGGCGCGGGCCGGGATCAGGTTGCGCGGGTGGGTGGCGAGCCTCCGGCGCGCCTCCTCGGACCCCTCGGCGGAGTTCAGCGCCTTACGGATGCCGCCCAGGATCTGGGCGCGGGCGGAACCGGTGTCGGCCATAGTCAGCGCGTTCCCTTCTTTTCGGCAGCCTTCTTCTCGGCCCACATCTGCTGGAAGGTCCTGCCCTCCGGCGCCGGCATGTCGCGGTGCCGGGTCCAGCCCTGGGCCAGCGGCAGGCGGGCGAAGCGTCCCTTGCCGCGGCCCAGCATCCCCAGCGCCCGCACCGCCATGCGGGTGGCGGCGTGGTACAGCGCCGGGCGCCGGGCGAACCAGCCCCACAGGGCCAGCCCCCGGCGCATCGCGGCGGGCTGGAGATTCTGCTCGAACTCCTTCTCCCGCCAGTGGCGCATCATCTTGGGCAGGGGGATGCGCATCGGGCAGACCGCCTCGCACCGCCCGCAGAAGGTGGAGGCGTTGGGCAGATGCCCGGCCTCCTTCACGCCCAGCAGCGCCGGCTGCATCACCGACCCGATCGGCCCCGGATAGACCCAGCCGTAGGCGTGCCCGCCGACCGAGCCGTAGACCGGGCAATGGTTCATGCAGGCGCCGCAGCGGATGCAGCGCAGCACGTCCTGGAACTCCGTGCCGAGCAGCGCCGACCGCCCGTTGTCGAGCAGCACGACGTGGAACTCCTCCGGCCCGTCGAGGTCGCCGGGGCGGCGCGGCCCGGTGGAGAAGGTGGTGTAGGCCGACGCCTCCTGGCCGGTGGCGGAGCGCGCCAGCAGGCGCAGCACAAGCGCCGCGTCCTCCAGCGTCGGCACCACCTTGTCGATGGTGGCGATCACCACATGGACGCGCGGCAGGATCTGGGTCAGGTCGCCGTTGCCCTCGTTGGTGACGATGACGGTGGAGCCGGTCTCCGCCACCATGATGTTGGCGCCGGTGATGCCGACGTCGGCCTGCTGGAACTTGCGGCGCAGAACCTGCCGCGCCTCGGCGATCAGCACCTTGGGCTCGTCCAGCACGCGGTCCTCGGGCAGGTCGGTGTGGGCCTGGCGGAAGGTGCCCTCCACGTCCGCCTTGGACAGGTGGAAGGCCGGGGCGATGATGTGGCTGGGCGGTTCGCGGCGGAGCTGGATGATGTATTCGCCCAGATCCGTCTCGATGGGGGTCAGGCCGTTGGCTTCGAGGTAGTCGTTGATCCCGATCTCCTCGGAGATCATCGACTTGCCCTTGGTGACGGTCTTCGCCCCGACCTTGCGGCAGATGCCCAGGATGGCGTCGCGCGCCTCCTGGTCGGTGCGGCACCAGTGCACATGGCCGCCCTGCTCGGTGACCTTGCCCTCGAAGGCCTCCAGATAGGTGTCGAGGTTGGCCAGGACGTGGTTCTTCAGGTCGCGGCCCTGGTCGCGCAGAGCCTCGAACTCCGGCAGCCGGTCGGCGGCCTGTTTGCGACGGTTGACGAAGCCGGCGGGCGCGATGGCCAGGACCTTCTGAAGCCGCTCGTCGCTCAGCGCCTTGCGGGCGTTCTCGGGAAAGGCGTGGGTGGTCGGCTGCATAGCGTTATGCCCTCCCGCTTTTCATGGGCTCGCCGATGGGAGGGGTGTCGGTGACGCCGGCCAGCACCTCCGCGACGTGGCGCACGCGGACGGCGGAACCCTCGCGCTTCAGCTTGCCCGCCATGTTCAGCAGGCAACCCATGTCGCCGGCCAGCAGCGTGTCGGCCTTCGTCCCCTCGATGTCCGCGGTCTTGGCCTCGACCATGCGGTTGGAGATGTCCGGGTACTTGACGCAGAAGGTGCCGCCGAAGCCGCAGCAGACCTCCGCCCCCGGAAGCTCGTTCAGGGTCAGCCCCTCGACCTTGGCCAGCAGGCGGCGCGGCTGCTCCTTGACGCCCAGCTCGCGCAGGCCGGAGCAGCTGTCGTGGTAGGTGATCGTGCCGTCGTAGCGCGCGCCGGTGTCCGTCACCCCCAGCACGTCGGTCAGGAAGGACACCAGCTCGTGCGTGCGCGCCGACAGGTGCCGGGCGCGGGCCGCCCAGGCCGGATCGTCGGCCAGAAGCTCCGGGTAATGCTTGCGGATCTGCCCGGCGCAGGAGCCGGAGGGGACGACCACATGGTCGAACCCCTCGAAGGCGGCGATGGTGGCGCGGGCGAGATCCCGCGCGGTGGCGCGGTCGCCGGCGTTGAAGGCGGGCTGGCCGCAGCAGGTCTGGGACGCCGGCACCTCGACCGTGCAGCCGGCGTCCTCCAGCAGCTTCACCGCGGCGAAGCCGACCGTCGGGCGGTAGACATCGACGAGGCAGGTGACGAACAGCCCCACTCGGGGGGCGGGGCGGGTGTCGGCCATGATGTCCTGGTCTTCTCGTGTGCTTGTGCCCTCACGGAGGCGACTGTAGGTCGTCCCGCCGGGGATGGCAACGGGCGGGGCCGGCGGCGCCCCATCGCGGCGCCCCGGCTGGGCAAGGGGTTCTGCACAACCAAAAGTAAAAGGTCAAACATACAAAAAGCGAAACAAACAATGGGTCGGGCGCGCTTTCTGTTTCAAAAATATGGAAAAGGCTTTTACCAAAATGAAATCTAAATTCACATATCGTCCGTATACGAAGACAGGCCGACCGATCAGTTCGGTCATGAGGGTCATCTGGAAGTTGTAGCGATCGTCGCGTGAGGGGAGGGGGGCAAGTCCATGAGTCTGATGGGATTTTTCCGGGGTGGGTCCAAGGCTGGCAACGGGCGCGGCGCTGAACTGGCCGAGCTGACCGAGGCGCTCGACCTCTACGGCAACCACGCCGGCGTCGGCCTGTGGGACGCGGTGTTCCACAACGGCGACCCGGCGCATCCGCAGAGCCGCTGGACCTGGTCCGGCCAGTTCCGCCGTCTGCTTGGCTTCGAGGGCGAGCAGGATTTCCCGAACCTGATGACCTCCTGGTCGGATCGCCTGCACCCCGACGACAGCGGCCCGACCTTCGCCGCCTTCGGCGCCTTCCTGGCCGACGCCAGCGGCCGCACGCCCTTCAACGTGCGCTACCGCGTGAAGATGCGCGACGGTTCCTACCGCTGGTTCCGCGCCATCGGCGGCTGCCGGCGCAACGCGGCCGGCGTGGCGCTGCGCGCCTGCGGCTCGCTGATCGATGTCCAGGAGGAGGAGGAGATGCGCCAGCGCGCCGGCTCCCTCGCCGCCGACTTCGACGCCAAGGTCAAGAGCGTGGTGCAGGCGGTGTCCGGCAGCTCGGCCGACATGCAGGGCGTGTCGCGCCAGCTCGGCGCCCTGTCGGAGCGGTCGACCCGCCAGAGCGCGGAGGCGGCCAGCGCCACGGCCCAGGCGGCGTCCAACGTGCAGGCGGTCGCCGCGGCGGCGGAGCAGCTCTCCGCCTCCATCGGGGAGATCGGCCAGCAGGTCGAGCGGTCGGTCGCCATCGCCCGCGAGGCGGTGTCGCGCACCGAGCAGATCGGCGGCACCGCCGACAGCCTCGCCCAGTCGGCGCAGCTCATCGGCGACGTGGTGAAGCTGATCCAGGGCATCGCCGGCCAGACCAACCTGCTGGCGCTCAACGCCACCATCGAGGCGGCGCGGGCCGGCGAGGCCGGCAAGGGCTTCGCCGTGGTGGCGAGCGAGGTGAAGAGCCTCGCCAACCAGACGGCCAAGGCGACCGAGGACATCTCCGCCCAGATCGCCGGCATCCAGGCGGCGACCAACCAGACGATCGGCGCCATCCAGGGCATCGGCGAGACGATCCGGTCGATCAACGAGATCTCCACCACCATCGCCTCGGCCGTGCAGGAGCAGGCGGCGGCGACCCAGGAGATTTCCAACAACGTCGCCCAGGCCGCCCGCGGCACCGACGAGATCGCCCGCAGCATCGAGGCGGTCAGCGTGGCGGCGAACGAGACGGCGCAGGCCTCCAGCCTCGTCATCCGCTCCTCGTCCGACCTGTCCGGCCAGTCCGACAGCCTGAAGCATCAGGTCGAGACTTTCCTGCAGGCGCTGAAGGCGTCCTGACGGACCGCCGGCGCGGGGAAGGGGGTTCCCCGCGCCGGCCCCGAGGGAAGGGGGTCGCGGTTCAGGCGATCAGGCTGGCCGCGATCACGCACATGACGACGCCGATGCCGGTGTCGAGCGCCCGCCACGCGCCGGGCCGGGCGAAGACGGGCCGCAGCAGGCGCGCACCAAAACCCAGCGCGAAGAAGAACAGGACGGACGCGGTCATCGCCCCCAGCGCGAAGGCGTGCTTGCCCTCGGCGAACTGGGTGGACACCGACCCGACCAGCACCACCGTGTCGAGATAGACGTGCGGGTTCAGCCAGGTCAGCGCTAGGCAGGTCGCCAGCGTCGCGCCGAGCCCCGCCGGGACCGCCGCCGCCGGGTCCAGCGCGCCGCCCGCCCGCCAGGCCGAGCGGAAGCTGCGCAGCCCGTAGACCAGCAGGAAGGCCGCCCCGGCGTAGCGGGTCGCCGTCTCCAGCCAGGGCAGCCATTGGGCGGCCCGGGCGAAGCCGCCGACGCCGGCCAGGATCAGCAGGGCGTCCGACACCGCGCAGGTCGCGCAGACGGCCAGCACATGCTCCCCGCGCAGGCCCTGGCGCAGCACGAAGGCGTTCTGCGCGCCGATGGCGACGATCAGGCTGAGACCCAGCAGAAGGCCGGGAAGAAAGGCGGAGAGCATAGCGGCCTCACGGGATGAAACGAGGGCGTTCCCCTACCATCGCCGGCGGGATTAGAGTAACTAAAGTCCCTTATCCTGATTAAGGAACGCTAATCCATGCTCGACTATGCCCTGCTCGCCGCGCTGGCCGCGGTCGTCCGCACCGGCAGCTTCGAGCGGGCGGCGTCGCAGCTCCACGTCACCCCCTCCGCCGTGTCCCAGCGGGTGAAGCTGCTGGAGGAGCGGATGGGGACGATCTTGGTGGTGCGCGGATCGCCTTGCACCGGCACCCCCGCCGGCCTGCGGCTGAGCCAGCACGCGGAGCGGGTGGCCCTGCTGGAAAGCGAGCTGCGCGACGGGCTTCCCGGCCTGCCGCAGGACGGGCCGGCGGTGACGGTGCGCATGGCGGTCAACGCCGACAGCCTCGCCACCTGGTTCGTCGCCGCCATGGCCGGGACGCCGGACGTGCTGTTCGATCTCGTCCTCGACGACCAGGAGCACAGCGCCGACTGGCTGCGCCGGGGCGAGGTGCTGGCGGCGGTGACGTCCGGCGCCCAGCCGGTGCAGGGCTGCGACAGCACCCCGCTGGGTGCGCTGCGCTATGTGGCGACGGCCAGCCCGGACTTCCTGCGCCGGCATTTTCCCAGCGGGGTGGAGGCGGCGGCTTTGGCCCGCGCGCCGCGCCTGACCTACAACAGCAAGGACCGGCTGCAGACGCAGTGGACCCGGCAGGCCTTCGGGGTGGAGATCGCCTCGCCGACCCACTGGATGCCCTCCACCCACGCCTTCGTGGACGCGGCGCTGGCCGGGCTGGGCTGGGGCATGAATCCGGAGCCGCTGGTCGCCGGGGCCCTGCGCGACGGGCGGCTGGTGGCGCTGGTGCCGGACCAGCCGCTGGACGTGCCGCTGTTCTGGCAGCGCAGCCGCATCGCCAGCCGCACCCTGGCCGACATCACGCGCTCGGTGTTGACGACGGCGCGCGCCCGCTTGACGCAAGTCTGACGCTCACCGGTTCACCGTCGGCACCATCAGGCTCGCCAGGAAGAGGGCGGCGGCGGCGACCACGATGCTCGGCCCGCCCGGCAGGTCCCAGTTCAGCGAGGAGAGCAGGCCGCCGAGAACCGCGGCGATCCCGAAGACCGAGGCCAGGGCGGCCATCGCCTCCGGCGTGCGGGAGAAGCGGCGGGCCGCCGCCGCCGGGATGATGAGCAGCGAGGTGATCAGCAGGATGCCGACGATCTTCATCGCCGCCGCGATCACCAGCGCGATCAGCAGCATGAAGGCGAGCCGCAGCGCCTCGACCGGCATGCCCTCCACCCGCGCCAGATCCTCGTCCACCGTCACCGCCAGCAGCCGGCGCCACAGCAGCAGCAGACCGCCCAGCGCCGCCGCCCCGCCGGTGTAGATCCAGGCGAGATCGCCCGTGGTGACGCTGAGGATGTCGCCGAACAGGTAGGCGACCAGATCGACGCGCAGCGTCTCCAGGAAGGCGATGGCGACGAGGCCCAGCGACAGCGACGAATGCGACAGGATGCCCAGCACGGTGTCCGTGGCCAGCGCGCGCCGGCGCTGCAGCCCGACCAGCGCCAGCGCCAGGGCGACGCAGACGCCGACCACGCCGATCAGCGGGTTGACGCCCAGCAGGAAGCCCAGCGCGACCCCCAGCAGGGCGGAATGGGCCAGCGTGTCGCCGAAATAGGCCATGCGCCGCCACACCACGAAGGAGCCCAGCGGGCCGGCGACCAGCGCGATGCCGCAGCCGGCGGCCAGCGCGCGCAGAACGAAGTCATCCATGGCAGCAGTCCCCGTCATGGCCGGGCACCACGGCGCCGTCGGTGGCGTGCGCGTGGTCGTGGTGGTGGACATAGACGGCCAGCGCGTCGGCGTGGCCGCCGAACAGGGCGCGGTATTCCGGGTGGCGCCGCACGTCCTCCGGCGCGCCCTGGCAGCAGACATGGCCGTTGAGGCAGAGCACGCGGTCGGTGCGGGCCATCACCGTGTGCAGGTCGTGGCTGACCAGCAGCACACCGCAGCCGCGGGTGCGGCGCAGCGTCTCGATGCGCCCGAACAGCTCCGCTTGCCCGTGGACGTCCACCGCCTGGTCGGGCTCGTCGAGGACGAGAAGCTCGGGATCGCCGAGCAGGGCGCGGGCCAGCAGCACCCGCTGCATCTCGCCGCCGGACACCGTCTGGACCGGGCTGGCGGCGAGGTGGGAGACGCCGGCCTCCTCCAGCGCGGCGGTGATGCGCGCCTCGGTCACCGGACGCCACAGCGCCAGGAAGCGGCGGACCGTCAGGGGTAGGGTCGCGTCGACGGTCAGGCGCTGCGGCATGTAGCCGATGCGCAGACCCCGGCGGCGCTCCACCACCCCGGACGAGGCGCGGACGAGGCCCAGGACGGCGCGCACCAGCGTCGTCTTGCCCGCACCGTTGGGGCCGATCAGCGTGACGATCTCGCCGGGCCGCACCTCCAGGTCCACGCGGTCGAGGATCGTCCGCCCGCCCAGCCGCACCGTCAGCCCCTTGGTGTCGATCAGGGGAGGGGCCAGGGACGGAATCGGCGATCGCGCCGCGCGGGGGGCCATGTGATGGTCCCCGTGATGGGTTGACATGTTATGTTATAACGTGACATTGCTGAAAACGAAGACAGCTATGCGCCGGAAAGGCCCGGCTGTCCAGTCAGACGATGAGGAACCCACCCATGCGCGCCGCGATGCGTCCCCTGCCGCTCCTTGCCCTTGTTGCCACCCTGGGCGCTGTGTTCCCGGCGCTGGCCGAGGCGCCGAAGGTCGTCGCCTCGATCAAGCCGGTCCACTCCCTGGTCGCCGCGGTGATGGAGGGGGTGGCGGAGCCGACGCTGATCGTGCGCGGTGCGGCGTCCCCCCACACCTACGCCATGAAGCCGTCGGACGCGAAGGCGCTGGCGACCGCCGACCTCGTCTTCTGGATCGGGCCGGAGCTGGAGGGCTTCCTCGACAAGCCGGTCACGGCGAACGCCAAGAAGGCCACCTCCGTCACACTGCTGGAGGCGCCGGGCGTCACCCTGCTCGACGCCCGCGAGGGCGGCGCCTGGGAGGCCCACGACCACGGGCATGAACACAAGCACGATCACGATCATAAGCACGACGACAAGCACGCCCATGAGGACGATCACGGGCACGACGAGGTGAACACCCACATCTGGCTCTCCCCCGCCAACGCCCGCGCCATGGTGGCGGCGATCGCCGAGGCGCTGTCGGCCAAGGACCCGGCCAACGCCGCCGCCTACACCGCCAACGCCGAGCGCACCGCCCGCTCCATCGACGCGCTGGACGCCGAGCTGAAGACGATGCTGGCCCCGGTGGCCGGCAAGCCCTTCGTCGTCTTCCACGACGCCTACCAGTATTTCGAGGCGCAGTACGGCCTGAACGGCGTCGGCGCCATCACCGTCAACCCGGAACGCCGCCCCTCCGCCAAGCGGCTGTCGGAGATCCGCGCCAAGATCGGCGGCCTCGGCGCCGCCTGCGTCTTCGCCGAGCCGCAGTTCGAGCCGGCGCTGGTGAACACCATCGTCGAGGGCACCCCGGCGAGGAAGGGCGTGCTCGACCCCGAAGGGGCGGACCTGAAGGACGGTCCCGGCCTCTACCCCGCGCTGATGCGCAACATCGCCGCCTCGCTCAAGGATTGCCTGGGGTCCTGACCCTTCTCGGCGCTTAAGCCCCGCCCCCGGCTGTGCTAGACCCGTGTCGGAATTCTCCCAGGGAGGCAGGCATGAAGATCGGGGTCGTCGGGTGCGCGGGGCGCATGGGGCAGATGCTGGTGCGCGAGATCGCCGCCACGCCGGGCTGCACGCTGGCCGGCGGCACGGAGCGGGTGGGCGGCCCGGCGCTCGGCAAGGACATCGGCGTCCTCGCCGGCCTTGAGCCGCTGGGAGTCGTCGCCATCGACGATGCGGCGGCGCTGTTCGCCGAGGCCGACGCGGTGATCGATTTCACCAGCCCGGACGCCAGCGTCCGCCACGCCGCGCTGGCCGCCCAGTCGGAAACGGTGCTGGTCATCGGCACGACCGGCATCGGCCCGGCCCAGCAGGAGGCCATCGCCCAGGCCGCCACCCACACCCCGATTGTCCAGTCGCCGAACATGTCGCTGGGCGTCAACCTGTTGCTGGCTCTGGTCGAGCAGGTCGGCCGCGCGCTGGGCGACGACTACGACATCGACATCCTGGAGATGCACCACCGCAACAAGGTGGACGCCCCCTCGGGCACCGCGCTCGGCCTCGGCCGGGCGGCGGCGGCGGGGCGCGGGGTGGCGTTGGAGGATGTCTGGCAGAAGGTCCGCGACGGCCACACCGGCGTCCGTCCGCGCGGCGAGATCGGCTTCGCCACGCTGCGCGGCGGCGACGTGATCGGCGACCACACGGTGGTCTTCGCCGCCGAAGGCGAGCGGGTCGAGCTGACCCACAAGGCGTCGGGCCGCCAGATCTACGCCAAGGGCGCGGTCCGCGCGGCGCTGTGGGCCAACGACAAGCAGCCGGGCCTCTACAGCATGAAGGACGTGCTGGGCCTCTGACCGCGGTCAGGCCGCGGCCGCTAAGCCGCCGCCTCGTCCTCCAGCATGGCGTGCCCCTGCTCCCAGGCGAGCAGGGCGCGCTTGCGGGGGACGCCGTAGCGGTAGTTGTGGATGATCCCCGACTTCTGGATCACCCGGTGGCAGGGGATCAGAACGCAGACCGGGTTGCGCCCCACCGCCGCCCCCACCGCCCGCATGGCGGTCGGCTGGCCGATGGCGCGGGCCACGTCCTCGTAGGACACGACGGCGCCCGACGGGATGCGCAGCAGCGCCTCCCACACCTTGATCTGGAAATTGGTGCCTTTCATCAGCAGGCGCAGCGGTTCACCGCCTGTGGAACCGTCCTTGGCGGAACCGTCCCAGCGGAAGGCGCGGGCGGCGACCGGGCGGGTGGCGTCGGCGTCCTCCACCAGACGGGCGGCCGGCCAGGCGGCGGCCATCTCGGCCAGCGCGTCGCGCCCGTCCTCCTCCTCGGCGAAGCTCAGCCAGCAGACGCCGCGCTCGGTGGCGGCGACCAGCGACGGGCCGAAGGGGGTCGGGTGCAGGCCCCAGCGGATGGTCAGCCCGCCGCCCAGCGCCTTGTACTCGCCCGGCGTCATCGCCTCGCAGGCGACGAACAGGTCGTGCAGACGCGACGGGCCGGACAGCCCGACGTCCAGCGCCACGTCCAGCACGCTCTGGTTCGCGGCGAGCAGCCGCTTGGCGTTGTCCAGCGTCAGGAACTGCAGGAAGCGCTTCGGGCTGATCCCCGCCCATTGGGTGAACAGCCGCTGGAAATGGAAGGGGCTCATGCCGGCGACGGCGGCCAGCTCGTCCAGTCCCGGCTGGTCCTGCCAGTGGTCCACGAGATGGCGGATGGCGGCGGCGATGGCGCGGTGGCGCCGCGCATCGACTGGATCTTCGGCGGGATTCAGGCACGGCATGGCGGTTCTCTCCCAGGCTCCATGACCGGCGCAGGATGCGCCGCCGGAGCGGGCCGACCAACCCGTTTCTTGCGCAATCCCACCGGCGGTCAGGGCACCGCTTCGGGGTGGCAGGGGGCCCGGCGCCACAGGGCCAGCGCGCCGCGCAGCGCCTTGGCGAAGTCCGCCCGCTCGTCCGGCGTCAGGAAGGCGCCGACGGTCACCGACTGCCCGTGCGAGGTGAGGGTCACCCGGCCGCCGTGCCGGGGCGGGCCGTCCAGGGTGACGCGCAGCCAGTTGGGGTGAAAGCTCCAGCGCCGCTCCGGCTTGTTCCGGGCGACGCGCTGGACGGTCAGGTCGGTGTCGGTCAGGCGCACCCGCTCGTACAGCTGGGCGGCGCGGTTGTTGACGCGGAAGGCCAGCCAGAGGATCAACACGTCCAGCCCGCAGAAGGGCACCACCGGCCACGCCCCGTTGGCGGCGAAAATCCCGGCGATCAGCAGATTGACGAGGATCACCACCCCCATCAGGACGCGGAATCCGTGCCGCCCCAGGCTGCGGTGCGGGTGCAGGATCGCGTCGAAGAAGACGCGGGGAGCCGGGGCCAGGGACGGGGCCGGGGTATGACGGGCCATGGTCATGCACACAAACTAGTGCGGCCCGGGCGCGCGTTCCACCCGGCCTGTTGGCCCCTTCGCCATGTTTGCATGCACGTTTGCATGCACGGCCAGGGTCCCGCTATGCTGCGCGCCATGAAGCCCGCCGCCGTCCAGGAATTCTTCCGCCGCCTCAGCGCCGCCAACCCGGAGCCGAAGAGCGAGCTGGAATACGTCAATCCCTACACCCTGCTGGTCGCCGTCGTGCTGTCGGCCCAGGCCACCGATGTGGGGGTCAACAAGGCCACCGGCCCGCTGTTCCGGATCGTCACCACGCCGCAGCAGATGGTTGAGCTGGGGGAGGAGCGGCTGCGCGGCTACATCAAGACGATCGGCCTGTTCAACACCAAGGCCAAGAACGTCATCCGGCTGTCGGAAATTTTGGTCGCCCAATATGGCGGCGAGGTGCCGCGCGACCGCGAGGCGCTGGAAACCTTGCCCGGCGTCGGGCGCAAGACCGCCAACGTGGTGCTGAACGTCGCCTTCGGCGAGGAAACCATCGCGGTGGATACCCACATCTTCCGCGTCGGCAACCGCACCGGCCTCGCCCCCGGCAAGACACCCGACGCGGTGGAGGCGAAGCTGCTGAAGGTGGTCCCCAAGGCCTACCGCCGGCACGCCCACCACTGGCTGATCCTGCACGGCCGCTACGTCTGCAAGGCCCGCAAGCCGGATTGCCTCGTCTGCCCGGTCAGCGACCTGTGCGGCTTCAAGGACAAGGTCCTGCCGGCCGCCGTGGTGTGAGCGGCAAGCCGTGATGTTTCCCGTGAAACGCCCGCGATAACTGGAAAAGAAAAAGCCCGGCGAGGGGTCGGTCCCCGCCGGGCTTGCTCGCGAAACCGCGTTTGACGGCGTTCAGCCGTCGACCACGATGGGGTCCAGCGCGGCCGGCGCCGGGGCCGATTCCGCCGGGGCGGCGGGGGCCGCGGCCGGCTTGGCCGCCGGGGTGTATTTGCCGATCTCGCCGTTCAGCAGGGCGCCGGCCTCGACCGCCAGCTCGCCGTACTTGATCGAGCCGTTGATCTTGCCGGTGGAGCGCACGGTCAGGCGGCCGCGCACGATGATGTCACCCTCGAAGCGGCCGCCGATGTCGGCCTCGTCGATCTCCACGGCGCCCTTGAACAGGCCGGTCTCGGCGATCTCGATGGACCGGCCGTCGCGCAGCTTGGCCTCAACCGTGCCTTCGACGACCAGCACGTCGCAGGACCCGATCTCGCCGTTCAGCGAGATGTCGCGGCCGACGATCAGGCGGCGCTGGTCGCTGGCCAGCGGAGCGGCGGGCGCCGGGGCAACCGGGGCGGGGGCCGCGACGGGCGCGGCGGCCGGAGCGCCATACCCCTCGGGACGGCGCGGCGCGGCACCCGGCAGATCGACGGTGCGGCGCGGAATGTCCGTCGGCTTGTAGCTCGAACCGGGGATCGGGGCGCCGGCCGGCGGCTTCGGGGTGCTCGTGTTCATCTCGGGTCCCTTGGAGGAAATCGGCTCGGGTTGCGGCGTGCGGGCGGCCGGGGCGGGGCCGGCCGGCGCGCTCGTCGCGGACGGGTTGCTCAGGGAGGCGAGCGGCGACACCGCCGCCGCGGGTTCGGCGGCGCCCGCCTGCGGTGCGGCCGGGATGGCCGGATCGGTGCTTTGGGTCTTCGGCGCACCGACGGGCGGATTCTTTCGTCCGAACAGCATGAACGTTGATCCCCAGGTCAGTCAGGTCGTGAAGGTTGGCGGGTCGTGGACGTCGGGTCATCGGATGCGGTGACGCATGACCGGCCCCGATCGACGGCAGCCAAAAGACCACCCCGCCGGGGTAACACGGTCATCCGGCCGGCCGCAAGTGGGCTTTGGTGCACGGTCGGGGCCGCGCCTCAAGACGGTCCGTCACGGCCCTTCCCGGCGGGGAAGGCCCGTCATGGAATGGTAGATGTGGACCATGAAGGCGCTCGCGATCACCGGCACCAGCAGGTTGACGAAAGGAATTGTCGAAAGAAAGGCAATTACCGCGCCAGCCAAAAATGGTTTCAACGGGCTGGAGCGCCGCAGAAACCCCGCCTCCTTCCGTCCCATCCGCCGGATCGCCACCATCTCGAAATATTCGCGGCCGAGAAGATAGCCGTTGGCGGTGTAAAAGATCAGCAGGTTCAACCCCGGCACCATCAGATACAGGGGCAGGGCGAACAGATTGACCAACAGGACGATGGCGAAAAAGCGCAGCGCGGTCAGAAGTTCTTCCCCAAGGCCGGTCTGGCGGGGCGGCGGCAACTGGGGGTAGTGGCGCCGCTCCACCGCCTGCACCACCTCGTCGAGGAAGAAGCTGGACACCATGCCGACCGTGGCGGGAAACAGCACCCAGGCCAGCAGCAGGACGGCCAGCCCGCCCAGCACGTCCAGCACCCCGTCCACCCAGGCGTAGCCGGTCAGCGCGGTGTGGAACAGCGCCCACCACACGGCTCCCGCCAGCAGGGCGAAGGCCGCGATGGCGGACAGCACGCCGATCCACACGACGCGGCGGGACGCCGGGTCGGAGAGCTGTCCGATGGCGAGAAGCAGCGCGCGGATCATCCGGACTCCCGTTCGATAAGGCCAGTTCGTCTCGGCCGATGCGGCCGGGCGACGCTTATCTACGACGGCGGGCCGCTCCGTTCCAGGGGCCCTTGCGCCGCGCTTGAGATGTGAAGGCGGGCCGCTATACTCGCGCCCGGATTTCTTCCGCGGTCCAGACACCGCATTTCCCCAGCATTTCCAAGGAGCGCCCATGGCCACGGCCGAATTCGACGTCACCGGCATCGGCAACGCCATCGTCGACGTGATCGCCCATGCCGACGACGCCTTTCTCACGGCCAACGGGATCGAGAAGGGGGCGATGACGCTGATCGACGCCGCCCGCGCCGAGGAGCTGTACGGCCGCATGGGTCCGGGCATCGAGGTGTCGGGCGGTTCCGCCGGCAACACCATGGCCGGCATCGCGTCGCTGGGCGGCCGGGGGGCCTACATCGGCAAGGTCCACGGCGACCAGCTCGGCCAGGTCTTCCGCCACGACATCCGCGCCGCCGGCGTGCATTTCGAGACGGCGGCCGGACACGGCGGCGCCCCGACGGCGCGCTGCCTGATCCTGGTGACGCCGGACGCCCAGCGCTCCATGAACACCTTCCTCGGCGCCTGCGTGGAGCTGGGTCCGGAGGACATCGACGAGGCGCTGATCGCCAACTCGCAGGTCACCTACCTGGAAGGCTATCTGTGGGACCCGCCCCGCGCCAAGGAGGCGTTCCGCAAGGCGGCGTCCACCGCCCACGGCGCCGGGCGCAAGGTCTCGCTCTCGCTGTCCGACAGCTTCTGCGTCCACCGCCACCACGCGGAGTTCCTGGAGCTGGTCGAGGGCCACGTCGACATCCTGTTCGCCAACGAGCATGAGATCACCGCCCTCTACAAGACCGACCGCTTCGAGGACGCGCTGGAGGCGGTGAAGCGTCTCGGCAAGACCGCCGCCCTGACGCGCAGCGAAAAGGGCGCCGTCATCGTCTCCGGCGGCGCCGTCGTCGAGGTCCCGGCGGCCCCGGTGGCCCGCGTGGTCGACACCACGGGCGCCGGCGACCTCTACGCCGCCGGCTTCCTCTACGGCTACACCCGCGGCATGGCCCCGGCGGTGTGCGGCCGCATCGGCGCGCTGGCCGCGGCGGAGATCATCAGCCACGTCGGCGCCCGTCCGGACGTCGCGCTGGCCGATCTGCTGCCGGATCTGCTGAAGGATGCAGGCGTTCCGGCCTGATTGCCGCAAGAGGGCCTGTAGGGTATAAGCTGGCGGACCTTCCCGTCCGCCGGCTTTGCCCCCATGCAAGTGTATCTGCCGATCGCCGAGATGTCGGTCAACGCCCTGCTCGTGCTCGGCATGGGGGGGCTCGTCGGCTTCCTGTCCGGCATGTTCGGGGTGGGCGGCGGCTTCCTGATGACGCCGCTGCTGATCTTCATCGGCGTCCCGCCCGCCATCGCGGTGGGCACCCAGGCCAACCAGCTCGTCGCCGCCAGCGTGTCGGGCGTGCTCGCCCACTGGCGCCGCGGCAACGTGGACGTCAAGCTGGGCGTCGTCATGCTGCTGGGCGGCATGGTCGGCACGGTGGTCGGCGTCTGGATCTTCTCCCTGCTGCAGCGGATCGGCCAGATCGACGCGGCGATCACGCTGTCCTACGTCTTCTTCCTCGGCACCATCGGCACGATGATGATGGTGGAGGCCAGCCGCGCGCTGATCCGCCGCCGCGCCCCCACCGCCAAGCGGGGCAAGCTGCACCGCCACATGTGGCTGCACGGCCTGCCGCTGAAGATGCGCTTCCAGCGTTCCAAGCTCTACATCTCCGCCCTGCTGCCGGCCGGGATCGGGGCGGTCGGCGGGATGCTGGTGGCGATCATGGGCATCGGCGGCGGCTTCATGCTGGTGCCGGCGATGATCTACCTGCTGAACATGCCGACCGGTCTGGTGGCCGGCACCTCGCTGTTCCAGATCATCTTCACCACGGCCATGGCGACGCTGCTGCAGGCGGCGACCAACCAGACGGTGGACGTGATGCTGGCGCTCCTGCTGCTGATCGGCGGGGTGATCGGCGCGCAGTTCGGCACCAAGGCCGGCGGCCGGCTGCGCGGCGAGCAGGCCCGCCTTCTGCTGGCCTCGCTGGTCGTCGCGGTGGCGCTGAAGCTCGCCTTCGATCTGGTGGTCGAGCCGAACGACGTCTTCACCATCTCGACGAGGATGTCGTGAGGGCTGGCGGCAAGGGCGCCGGGCGGCTGTGGTCCGTCCGGGTCGCCGGCGGGCTGGCGGGGCTTCTGGCGGGGGTGTTCCTGGCCGCCACGGTGTGGGCGCAGCAGCTCGTCGCCGACCTGTCGAGCCACCTGATCGCCATCACCACCGGCTTCACCGGGACGGAGGTCGTGCTGTTCGGCACCACCGACGGGGCGGGGGACGTCGCCATCGTGGTGACCGGCCCGCGCACCCCGGTCACCGTGCGCCGCAAGGAGCGCATCGCCGGCATCTGGATCAACGCGCGCAGCGTGCGGTTCGAGCAGGTGCCCGGCTACTACATGGTCGCGACCAACCGCCCGCTGGACCAGTTCGTCGGCCGTCCGGTGCTGGAGCGCCACCAGATCGGCCTGCCGAACCTCCAGCTCGGCCCGCGCGAGCAGCTGGCCCCGGACCAGCTCGCCCTGTTCCGCTCCGCCCTGATCCGCAACAAGCAGCGGGCCGGGCTCTACGGCATCACGCTGGGGCAGGTGTCCTTCCTGGGCGAGCGGCTGTTCCGGACGAACATCTATTTTCCGGCCAACGTGCCGACGGGGCTGTACAATGTCGAGGCGCTGCTGATCCGCGACGGCGAGGTGGTCAGCGCCCAGACCACGCCGCTGGTGGTGTCCAAGGTCGGCTTCAGCGCGGAAATCTACGACTTTGCGCGCAACCAGCCGATGATTTACGGTGTTGCCGCGGTGATTGGCGCCATCGCCGCCGGCTGGCTGGCCGGCGCCATCTTCCGGAGGGTGTGACCGATGTCCGATCCGATTGCGACCGATCCGATTGCGACCGCTTCCACGGCGGCCGGCCCGGCCGCGGCCGAACCGGAGGCCGCGGCCAAGCCGCCGGTCCGCATCTTCCTGGTCGTGGTGGACGAGAGCCCGGAGCTTCAGCTCGCCCTGCGCTACGCCTGCCTGCGCGCCCGCAAGTCCGGGGGCAAGGTGGCGTTGCTCTACGTCATCGAGCCGGGCGAGGCGCAGCAGTGGCTGGCCCTGGAGAACCTGATGCGCGAGGAACAGCGCGCGGAGGCGGAGCAGAAGCTGCAGAAGCTCGCCCGCGACGTGAACCGGCTGACCGGCACGCTGCCGGCCCTGTACGTGCGCGAGGGCAACCGCCGCGACGAGGTGCTGGCCCTGATCGACGAGGAGCCGAGCATCTCCATCCTCGTTCTGGCCGCCGGCGTCGAGCCGGAAGGGCCGGGGCCGCTGATCTCCTACTTCACCAACCGCGGCCTCGCCAAGATGCGCATTCCGTTGACCATCGTGCCGGGCGGCATCGGCGTCGACGCGCTGGACGCCATCACTTAAGGCGTCGGCTGCGCTTTAGCGGCCATAAAGCGCGGTGAGGCTGCGCTGGTCGATGTCGGACCGGTCGTCGGTCAGCACCGGGTGCCCGGCCAGTTCCGCGGGGGCCAGCGTCTCCAGGATGCGCGAGGCCGCGTACGCCGCACCCGGCGGAACGGCGCGCAGGCGTACGCTCAGCTCGTTAAGCGTACGCGCCTCCTTCGTGGCGATCAGCAGATAGTTCCCGCGTCCGGCGTCGGCGACGTACACCGACGGGAAGACCGCCCCCTGCGTTGCCGCCAGCGGCCCGACCAGGGCGTCGCGGTCCATGGGGGAGGCGACGTTCATGACCAGCACCCCGCCCGGCGCCACCCGCCGTTCCACCGCCGCGAAGAACTCCCTCGTCGCCGTGAAGAAGGGGATCAGCGCCGTCGAGTAGAGATCGACGATCACCACGTCGTGCTGCTCCGGCGACCGCTCGACATGGCGGCGGGCGTCCTCCACGGCGACGCGCACCTCGGGCCGCAGGCCGAATTTTTCGCGCGCCACCTCGACCACCGCGGGGTCCAGCTCCACCCCCAGGATGTCGGCGCCGGGCCAGACGTCGAGGATTTCCTTGGCGGCGGCCCCGCCGGCCAGACCCAGCACCAGGACGCGCGTGCCGTTGCCCAAGGCGGGGACGGTGGCGAACAGGTCGTAATAGAGGCCGGTCGGCCCGCCGTCCTTGCGCAGACGCGACTGGGTGGCCCAGGCCACGTTCAGATGCAGGCGGATCTGCTCGGCGTCCTCCTGCACCATGATCGTGTTGTGCGGCGTCTCGCGGTAGAGGGCGAAGCCCTGGCCCTCGCCATGGCCGGCGGCCCAGGCCAGCGGCACCGCCAGGGCCGCGGCGGCGGCCACCCGTTTCCCACCCGGAACGAACAGGCAGGCGAGCGCCGGCAGGACCGCCGCCAACGCGTAGCCCGCCGACACCCCGACCTGCGGGATGGCGTAGAAGGAGGCGAAGAAGGTGCCGCCGATGCTGCCCAGCGTGCCGACCGCGTAGATCCGCCCCGCCGCCGCCGCACCGGTCAGGCTGCTCAGGCCCGCGCAGATCGGCGACACCATGGCCAGCGCGAAGGACGGCAGCCCAAGGATCAGCGCCGCCCCGACGACCGACCCCTCGACCGCGTTGAAGCGGCCCGCGGCATCGGCCAGCATCGGCTTGCCCAGCCAGGGCGTCAGCGCCGCGGCGGCGACCCCGGCCAGCAGGGCGGCGCGCAGCGCCGGCACCGCCTTCGGCCCGTCGCCGAGCTGCCCGCCGGTCCAGTAGCCGGCGGCCATGAAGGTCATCACCACGCCGATGACGGCGCCCCACTGATAGACCGAATAGCCAAAATGCGGCGCCATCAGCCGCCCGCCGAGGATTTCCATCATCATCAGCGACCAGCCCGCCGAGAAGGCGGCGGCGGCCAGCGCGAAGGAGCGGAGGGACGGGCGGGCGGGGGAGGGGGAGGGACCGCTCAAGGCCGGCAGCCGGGGTGTCGTTGCATCGCCCTAATCATCGGTCCCTTCATCGGTCTCTTCATTGGTCCTTGCCTGCTCCTTCAGCCCATACACCTCGATCGGGTCGTTCAGCCCCTTCACCGGGTGCCAGCCGACCGAGACGAGGCGGCTGGCGCAGGCCTCCGCCACCTCGGCGGAGGTCAGAACGTTGCGCTCCAGCCGGCTGCACAGCCCCTCGATCCGGCTGACCAGATTGACCGCCGGGCCGATGACGGTGAAGTCCAGCCGGTTGGCGGAGCCGATGTTGCCGTACATGACCTCGCCCATGTGCAGCGCGATGCCGCAGCGCAGGGTGGGCTGGCCCCAGGCGGCGCGTTCGGCGTTGCGGGCGGCCATGTCGGTCAGGGCCTCCTGCGCGGCGTCCAGCGCCTTGGTGCAGGCGGCCGCCCCGGTCGGGTCGCTCTCCTCCAGCGGGAAGATGGCCAGCATGGCGTCGCCGATGAACTTCATGATCTCGCCGCCGCGGCTTTCCACGGCGCCGCCCATGATCTCGAAATAGCCGTTCAGCAGGGCGATCAGCTCCTCGCGCGGCAGCCGGTCGGCCAGCGAGGTGAAGCCGCGCAGGTCGCAGTACCACAGCACGGCGCGGACGTTGGCGCCGGTGCCGCGGCGGATGTCGCCGGACAGGATGCGCGCGCCGGTGCGGTGGCCGACATAGGTGTCCAGGACCGTCGTCGCCAGCCGCCGCAGCGCCAGCGTCTCCAGCACCGCGCCCAGCGCCGGCAGCACCGCGTCGACCAGCGCCAGATCGGCGGTGGAGAAGCCGCCGGGCCGGTCGGTGGTGAAGCTCAGCACGTTGCGCCGCCCCCCGGCGAACAGCACCGTCATGGCGACATAGTCCGTCGCCCCCTGCGCCTTCAGCTCGGCGAAGACCGGGTATGGGTAGGGTGGCTCCATCTGCTCCAGCCGATAGCGCAGGCCGTCGGCGCCGTCCTCGATCAGGGTGGCGAAGGGGCTGGTCAGGTATTCGTTGCTGGTCTCGGTTCCGTGGGCGCGGGTGGCGATCTCCACCTGCTCGGCGTTGCGGCGCCAGAAGAAGGCGATGGTGCGGATCTGCGGGTGCAGCAGGGGCAGGGCGCAGACGACGCGCAGCAACGGGACGCCGGACGCCATCAGGCGCCGGCAGAAGCGGTCCATCATCGTCTCGAAGCCGGGGGCGTGCCGGCCTTCCAGCAACAGCCATTCGACGACCTCCCGCGCGGCGGCGTCGATGGATGGGGCCGCAGGGGTGGCCGCAGGGATGGACGGTGCGGCGGCCGCGGGCGGTGCCATGCTCACGGATCGATAACCATAAAGATGCGATGCTTGATCTGTCGGCGGATTCTGCCCAAGTTTCGCCTACGCCGCCAGTGTTGTTCGGCGCCGATGGAGGATATCACCATGTTCATTCAGACCGAGCAGACGCCCAACCCGGCGACTCTCAAGTTCCTGCCGGGGCGTGACGTGCTCGGACGCGGCACCGCGGACTTCCCGTCCCGCGATGTTGCCGCCGCTTCGCCGCTGGCCCAGCGGCTGTTCGAGATCGACGGGGTCCAGGGCGTGTTCCTGGGCGCCGATTTCGTGACCATCACCAAGGCCGGCGACAAGGAGTGGTTCCTGCTGAAGCCGTCGATCCTCGGCGTCATCATGGAGCATTTCACCGCCAACCGGCCGGTGCTGCTGGAAGAGACCGGCGACGGCCACGCCGCCAGCGCGGACGACGACGAGATCGTCACCCAGATCAAGGAGCTGCTGGACACCCGCGTGCGCCCGGCGGTGGCCCAGGACGGCGGCGACATCACCTTCTACGGCTTCGAGGAGGGCGTGGTGTACCTGGAGATGAAGGGAGCCTGCTCCGGCTGCCCCAGCTCCACCGCCACGCTGAAGGCCGGCATCGAGAACATGCTGCGCCACTACATTCCCGAGGTGGTCGAGGTCCGCGCCGTCCGCTGACCGCTTTCACCGGACGGGCGCGGCCTGTGCCGGCCGTGCCCGCCGGTGTCTCTCCGCCTGATCCGGCCAACTATTCCGGAACCACGAACTGCATGCCCAGCCAGCGCCAGCGTCCCTCGGGGGCGGGCAGAGTGCAGTTCACGCGCGTGCGGCCCGGCGGGAAGGGGGCGCGGATGCGCACCTCCACCCGGTCCTCCGTCACGCGCTCCAGCGCGGTGCGGCCCTGGCCGGCGGCGAAGCAGGCCAGACGCGCGATGTCGCCGATCTCGTCCGACACGGTGAAGCCGATCGACGGCGGGTTGACGGTCAGAAGCGGATCGTCGGGCGTCAGGTCGGTCACCGGCAGCGGCAGCGCGCTGGCGGCCAGCCGGAAGCGGTCCACGCTGCCGAAGCTCTCGTTCATCACGAAACGCGGCAGGGTCGCCCGGTCGGCCTGCGGGTGCAGGACGCCCGACTGCTGGCCGAAGGCGGCGGCGAAGCCCTGCTCCGTCACGATGGTCCGCACCGCCGACGACACCTCGCCCTGCGGGTAGGCGAACAGCGCGGGGCGCTGGCCGGTCTCCGCCTGCAGCCGGTCGGCCATGCGGCGCAGCTCCGCCCTCACCTCCTCGGCGGGGCGGGACACCAGCGACTGGGTGGAAGCGCCGAGCCCGCCGAGCGTGACCCCGGCGGCGGCGAGCTGCCGCACCTCCGCCCAGGTCATGTGGGCGGGCGACCCGCGGTCGACGGCATCGGTCGCCACGAACAGGGTGAAGGGCAGGCCCGCCGCCTTCAGCCGGGGCCACGCCTCGCGGAAGGCGGAGCGGCTGGCCTCGTCGATGGTGATCGCCACCGTGCGGTCGGGCAGCGGCGCGCCGCTGCGCAGCGCCTCCAGGATGCGGGGCAGGGGCAGGACCTGATAGTCGCCGTCCTTGAGCTCGTCCAGATGGGCTTCGAACTGGTCGATGCGGATGCTGATGGACGGGGTCTGGTCCTCGCCGAAGCGATCGTAGGCGAAGACGACGGCGGTGCTCGCCGTCCCATCCACCCCGACGCCGGGCGCCGCAACGCCGGGGCTTCCCGCCAGGGCCTGGAAGGTCCAGGCGGCGGCCACGGCGAAGAGTGCGGCGGCGCGGCGGAACGGCATGGCGGCCTGTCGTGGGTGCGGAACGGTCGCGCGGCCGGACCGGGGCCCGGCTGCGCAAGGGCTGGTGTGGCACAGGCATGGCGCCGCGAACAAGTCCGCAACACGCACGATGCGCTTCGGGCGCTTTCGTGATGCAGCCTTGCAACAACCCCAGTGACATTAGGCCCTATGGTGTCCGGCCGGGGCCGGACTGACGGGGGTTCAGCCCGTCCTCATCCCGTCCTCAGCCCGCCCATCATCAGGCCACCGAGCGCGGCGTCGGTCAGCAGCGGGTAGCGCTGCTCGTCCGGCAGCTGGTAGTGCCACCACTCGCAGCTGTAATGCCGCCAGCCCGCCGCCGTCATGACGCCGAGGAGGGCGGCGCGGTTGCGCTGCTGCTCGGTGGTCAGGTCGGTGCGGCCATGGTGGGACTGTTCGGTCATGTCGTCGAAGCCGGTGCCCATGTCCAGCGGGCGCCCGTTGCCGTCGGCCAGAGTCAGGTCCACCGCGACGCCGCGGGAATGGGTGGAGCCGGCCGACGGGTCGGCGATGTAGGAGGGATCGGGCAGCGCCCGCCACAAGGCCCATTGCGCCTCGACCGGGCGGAAGGCATCGTACAGCCGCAACCGGCAGCCGATGCCGCGCGCCAGCCGGATCGCCGCGCGCAGCGCCACCGCCGCGTCGGGGTGCAGCAGGCAATGCGGGTGCCGGTAGATGGGCACCCCGGTCAGGTTGTCCGGCGTGGCGTACAGCAGCTCGATGTCGACGTCGAAGTCCGGTGGTGCGATGGGTGTGAGCATGATCCATGCCGTCAGGGAAGGTCGGGGCTGTCTATCACGCTCTTGACCCAGGCTTGAAGTGGGGCTTTGAAGATGGCGGACCTGACGACGCGTGTGAGGCGATGAGAGTTCTGGGACTGGACACGGCGACCTCCGGCTGCTCGGCGGCGCTGTGGGACGACGGCGCCGTCACGGCGCGGCGGCGCGAGCCGATGGCCCGCGGGCAGGCGGAGGCTCTGGTGCCGCTGGCGCAGGCCGCTCTGGCGGACGCCGGCTGCGCCTTCGACGCGCTCGACCGCATCGCCGTGACCGTCGGGCCGGGCGCCTTCACCGGTCTGCGCATCGCGCTGGCCGCGGCGCGCGGCTTCGCCGTCGCCGCCGGGCTGCCGGTGGTCGGGGTCACCAGCTTCGATGCGATCGCCCACGGCCTGCCGGAGGCGGAGCGGGACGGCCGGACCGTTCTGGTCGCCGTGGATTCCCGCCGCGCCGAGCCGTTCCTGCAACTTTTCCACCCGGACCTGACGCCGTTCGGCGAACCGGCCATGCTGGAGCCCGCCGCGGTGCCGGGCTGGCTCGACCGGCTGCTCTCCGGCGGGGACGGAACCCGGCCGCTGCTGGTCGCCGGGGACGGGGCGGCGGCGTTGCGCCCGCTCCTGGAGGGGCGTGCCGACACCGCCTTCGCCGCCGGGCCGGGAACGCCCGACGCCGCCGTGGTCGCCACCCTGGGCGCGCGGCGGGAGGCCGGGTTGCCGGCCCAGCCCTTCTACCTGCGTCCGCCCGACGTCTCGCTGCCGCGGAAGACGGCATGACGGCGGCCCCGCCCGGGACGTCCGGTTACGGGATGTCCCATCCGGTCCGACTTCAAACGGCCGGCCTCGCCGACGCCGCGGTGATCGCGGCCCTGCAGCAGGGGTGCTTTCCCGACGATCCCTGGGGCAGCGAGGCGGTCGCCAGCCTGATCGGCCAGCCCGGCTTCTTCGCCGCGCTGGCCTTGCGGGAGGGCGCGGAGGGCGACGATCCGGTCGGCTTCCTGCTCGCGCGGGTTGCCGCCGAGGACGGCGAGATCATCGCCGTCGGCGTTCGCGCCGACGCGCGGGGGCAGGGGACCGGGCGGCGTCTGGTCGCGGCGGCGCTGGACGGCGCGCGGGCGCTGGGCGCCACGGCGCTGTTCCTTGAAGTCGCCGAAGACAATGGCGCGGCGCAATTCCTGTATCAATCATGTGGTTTCTTTGCCGTGGGCCGTCGTCCCGGCTATTACCGCAGGGCGGACGGAAGGGTTGCCGCCCTGGTGTTGCGGTATTCGTACACCGACAAATAAACCTTAACCTTTCTGAACCCACAGGCGGTGCACTCCGTCCGGCTCATCCGGATTTTCGGGCGTCACGGCGAGAATGGAGTGGCCCAGTTCGGCTAAGGATCGGGGTACATTCTCCAAGGGTTCGCCAGCGTTCAGCCGGACTTCAAGCGTCTGCCCGGCCGCCATGCGCTCCACCGACAACTTGGTCTTGACGAAGGTTAACGGGCACACCTCGTTGGTGATGTCCAAAAACAAATCCGGAGAATTTTTTTCGTACACTGCTTCCTCTTTAAGAGCAAAGGATGGATATTGCGCGCGGCCACAAACCTCTTTATATGGAGAGGAACGCCAAGCTGCGGAGCAAGCTTACATGAGCAATGGTAACCCTTCCAACGCGCTGTTGTCTCTGACCACGGAGATCGTGGCGGCGCATGTCTCGAACAATACAGTCGCTCTCGGCGATCTTCCGACGCTGATTGAGCAGGTGTACAAGTCACTCGCGAATGTCGGGACCGAGCCAGTTGCGACTGAGGAGCGTCCGCAGCCCGCGGTGCCCATCAAGAAGTCCGTCACTCCCGACTACATTGTATGCCTGGAGGATGGCAAGAAGCTGAAGATGCTGAAGCGGCATCTGAAGACGGCCTACGACATGTCGCCGGAGGAATACCGCGACCGCTGGGGCCTGCCGGCCGACTATCCGATGGTCGCCCCGAACTACGCCCGCCAGCGCAGCTCGCTGGCCAAGCAGATCGGTCTCGGCACCCGCGCCCGCCGCGGCGCGGCCTGAGGTCCAGGTCCATCAAGCTTGTGCGTTGGTGTCCGGCGGACCGCCGCTGTTCGGTCCGGTCCGCCCCGGAACCCCATCGCCCGGATGTGACCGCTTCTTCCTTCCCGCGTGATCATTGCCGCGCCGCCGTCCCCGTTCGCCGGGGCCGGACCCTGTGGCTTGCCCGGAGTCCGGGCTTGCCGGGGCGGGATCGTCACGTCGCGGTTGACCGGCAACCGGCCATTCGTGTTATCCCTGTTCCGTGCCCGACCGGGCTCCGGATGGAGAACCGGCGGTTGCCGCGACCCGAACAACGCCAGCAAAGCGTCGAGTATGGCTGATACAGGCACGGACCAGGGCAGCTCTTCGGATCTGCGCATGGGCTCCCTCGAAGTTCGGCTGGCCGAAAGCGCCGCCGAGATCGATTGGGCGCAGGCGTTGCGCTACCGCGTCTTCTACGAAGAGATGTCGGCGGTGCCGTCGCCGGACATGGCCGCGCGCCATCGCGACTTCGACGATTTCGACACCATCTGCGACCATCTGCTGGTCATCGACCACGCCCGCGGCGACGGCCCGGAATCCGTGGTCGGCACCTACCGGTTGATCCGCCGCCCGGCGGCGGCCAAGGCCGGGCGCTTCTATTCCAGCGACGAATACGACATCGGGCGGCTGGTCAGCTATCCGGGGGAAATCCTGGAGCTGGGGCGGTCCTGCGTCGATGCGGCCTACCGCACGCGCGGCAGCAGCATGCAGCTGCTGTGGCGGGGCATCGCGGCCTATGTCTTCCACCACGACATCGCGGTGATGTTCGGCTGCGCCAGCCTGCCGGGCACCGACCCGGTGGCGATGGCCGAGCCGCTCGCCTACCTGCACCACTTCCATCTGGCCCCGGAGGAGCTGCGCCCGGTGGCGCTGCCGGAACGCTATGTCGGCATGGACCTGATGCCCCGCGACCGGATCGACCCCAAGCGCGCGCTGTCCGTTCTGCCGCCGCTGATCAAGGGCTATCTGCGGCTGGGCGGCTTCATCGGCGACGGCGCGGTGATCGATCACCAGTTCAACACCACCGATGTGTCGATCGTGGTGAAGACCGACCTGATCACCAACAAGTACTCCAAGCATTACGAGCGGCGCAGCCGCGACGCCCAGATCGCGTGATTTGCGACGGCATCAGGAGACGGGTGGCATGACGGCGGTGGATGCAACCGGTGCGCGCGCCCTGGGATCGCCGGTGCGCGGCGGCCTGCGCCTGGCGGTATATCTGCTGTGGACGCTGCTGCTGATCCCGGCGCAGGCGCTGGCCGTCGCGTTGCGCTCGCCGCTGCGCCACCGCATCCCGCAATTCTACCACCGGGTCTGCGCCGCCATCCTGGGCATCGGCGTCGTGGTGCGCGGCGAACGCGCCACGGACGGGCCGGTGCTGTTCGTTTCCAACCATTCCTCCTACCTCGACATCACGGTGCTGGGGTCGGTCATTCCGGGCTCCTTCGTGGCGAAGAGCGAGGTTGCCGGCTGGCCCTTCTTCGGGGTGCTGGCGAAGCTCCAGCAGACCGTCTTCGTCGAGCGCAAGGCCCGCTCCGGGGTGGAGAAGCAGCGCGACGAGCTGGGCGCCCGGCTGGACGCCGGCGACAGCCTGATCCTGTTCCCCGAAGGCACCTCCAGCGACGGCAACCGCACGCTCCCCTTCAAGACGGCGCTGTTCGCGGTGGCCGCCCGCCGCATCGGGGACCGGCCGCTGACCGTCCAGCCGGTCAGCATCGCGCCGACGCGGCTGGACGGCATCCCGATGGGGATCGCCTTCCGTCCCTGTTACGCGTGGTACGGCGACATGGATCTCGCCCCCCATCTGTGGACCGTCTTCACGCTGGGCCGCATGACGGTGGAGGTGGAGTTCCATCCCCCCGTGACCATCGATGGCTTCTCCAGCCGCAAGGCCCTCGCCGACCATTGCCAGCGCGCCGTGGCGCGGGGCGTGGAGCGCGCGGTGTCCGGAAAGCCGTTGCCCGCCGCAACAGCGTGACGGAAACTTTCCACACCGCGAAATAAACGGGCCGCGAAATGATTGGTCGGCGCGCGGGCACGATTGACTCGTTTTCCCGCACTCGTGCTACCATATCGGCAGGGTGCGATGCCGCGACGCGGCGGGTCGCGCGCCGGATTGCGCCGCCTGGCCGGTGCCGTCCAGGCGCGCGTTTTTGCATTTGTCGAGATCACGGTCGGCCAAGATACGGTCGGCCAGGATCGCGGCTGGTCGGATCGTTCAGCGCTGTGGAAGGGATCGTTGAGTAAGAAGCTCTTCATCAAGACCTGGGGTTGCCAGATGAACGTCTACGACTCCGCCCGCATGGCGGATGTCCTGGCACCTCTGGGCTACCGGCCGGTGGACGAGCCGGACGGCGCCGACATGGTGATCCTCAACACCTGCCACATCCGCGAAAAGGCCTCCGAGAAGGTGTTCTCGGAGCTGGGCCGCCTGCGCCAGCTCAAGGACGTCAAGGCGGAGGCCGGCGACGGCCGCATGATCGTCGCGGTGGCCGGCTGCGTCGCCCAGGCCGAGGGCGAGGAGATCGTCGCCCGCGCCCCCTTCGTGGACATGGTCTTCGGGCCGCAGACCTACCACACCCTGCCGGAGATGGTGGCCAAGGCCAGCCGCAAGGCGGGCAGCGTCCTGAACACGGACTTCCCCGTGGAGTCCAAGTTCGACTTCCTGCCGGACGAGAGCGCCGGGCAGGGGGTCTCCGCCTTCCTGGCGGTGCAGGAGGGCTGCGACAAGTTCTGCACCTTCTGCGTGGTGCCCTACACCCGCGGCGCCGAGTTCTCCCGTCCCGGCGCCCAGATCGTGGCGGAGGCCCGGCGCCTCGTCGCCGGCGGCACGCGTGAGATCAACCTGCTCGGCCAGAACGTCAACGCCTGGCACGGGGATGGGCCGGACGGCACCACCTGGGGCCTCGGGCGCCTGATCCGCGAACTGGCGGAGATCGACGGGCTGGAGCGCATCCGCTACACCACCTCGCACCCGCGCGACATGGAGGACGACCTCATCCGCGCCCACGCCGAGGTGCCGCAGCTCATGCCCTACCTGCATCTTCCGGTGCAGGCCGGGTCGGACCGCGTGCTGGCGGCGATGAACCGCAAGCACACGGCGGACGACTACCGCCGCATCGTCGACCGGCTGCGCGCCGCCAAGCCGGACCTGGCGCTGTCGGGCGACTTCATCGTCGGCTTCCCCGGCGAGAGCGACGCCGATTTCGCGGCGACGCTGCGCCTCGTCACCGACGTCGGCTACGCCCAGGCCTATTCCTTCAAGTACAGCCCGCGCCCCGGCACCCCGGCGGCGCTGGAGCACGCCCAGGTGCCCGAGGATGTCAAGGAGGCCCGTCTGGCCGCGCTCCAGCAGTTGCTGAACGCGCAGCAGCAGGCCTTCAACGAGAGCTTCGTCGGGCGCACCGTGCCGGTCCTGTTCGACCGCGTCGGCAAGCGCACCGGCCAGCTCCTGGGCAAGAGCCCCTTTCTGCAGTCGGTGCACGCCGAGGCCAACGAGCGGCTGCTCGGCCGCATCGTCGCGGTGCGCATCGACGCGGCCCATCCGAACAGCCTTGCCGGCAGCGTGGCGACCGGTGAATACCGCAGCTCCGCCACCGGCACGCAACCCGTGGAGGCGACCGTTTGAACGGCTTGCCCGATCAGCGCCCTGACCAGCGCTCCGATCAACGCCCAGATCAACGGATTGATCTGAACTTCGACGACAACCGGCTGTTGCCGATGCTGTACGGGGAGCATGACCGCCACCTCGCCCGCATTGAGAACCAGCTGGGCGTTTCCCTGATCTCCCGCGGCAACACGCTGACCATCGCCGGCCCGGCGGAATCGTCGGAAGCCGCCCGTTCGGCCATCGACGCCCTCTACGAGCGCCTGAAGCGCGGCATGACCGTCGGCACCGGCGAGGTGGACGCCGCCGTCCGCATGGCGACCGGCGTCGGCGGCGCGGTGCGCGACCAGAATCTGGCGACGCTCAGCCGGGGCGAGGTTGCGGTGCGCACCCGCCGCAAGGGCGCCATCACCCCGCGCTCCCCCATGCAGGCGGCCTATCTGCAGGCGCTGGCGGAAAGCGAGATGGTCTTCGGCCTCGGCCCCGCCGGCACCGGCAAGACCTACCTCGCCGTGGCCCAGGCGGTGGCGCTGCTGACCACCGGCCAGGTGGACCGCATCATCCTGTCGCGCCCCGCCGTCGAGGCGGGGGAGCGGCTGGGCTTCCTGCCCGGCGACCTCAAGGAGAAGGTGGATCCTTATCTGCGCCCGCTCTACGACGCGCTGCACGACATGCTGCCGGCGGAGCAGGTGAAGAAGCGGCTGGAGTCCGGCGAGATCGAGATCGCGCCGCTCGCCTTCATGCGCGGCCGCACGCTCGCCAACGCCTTCGTCATCCTGGACGAGGCGCAGAACACCACGCCGATGCAGATGAAGATGTTCCTCACCCGCCTGGGCGAGGGGGGCCGCATGGCGGTCACCGGCGACATCTCCCAGACCGACCTGCCGGCCGGCGCCAAGTCCGGCCTGCGCGAGGCGCTGGACATCCTGGAAGGGGTGGAGGGCATCCGCTTCGTCCAATTCACCGCCGCCGACGTGGTGCGCCACCCGCTGGTCGCCCGCATCATCCGCGCCTATGACCGTGCCGAGGGCGCCCGCGCCGAGAACGACCGGGCCGCGGAGGACCGTGCCCGGGGCACCCGCGCCGACGGCCGGCGCCGGCCGGCCCCGGACGGGGAGGGAACACCGTGATGGCCGTCGACGTCGTCGTTTCACGTGAAGCGGGCGAGTGGGCGGACAACGCCGAATGGCTGTGCGAACAGGCGGCGCTGGCTGCGCTCTCCGTCACCTACGACGAGGATGAGGGGCCGGCGGAGCTGTCCGTCGTGCTGGCCGACGACGCGCTGGTGCACCGCCTGAACCGCGAATACCGTGGCAAGGACAAGCCGACCAACGTCCTGTCCTTCGCCCTGACCGAGGCGGAGGAGCCCGAACTGGGCGAGGACGCGCCGGTCATGCTGGGCGACGTGATCCTGGCCTGGGAGACCGTCGCCCGTGAAGCCGCCGAGCAGGGTAAAACCCCTTCGGACCATATGACCCACCTTGTGGTGCATGGCGTTCTTCATTTGCTCGGGTATGATCACGAGACGGATGACGAGGCCGAGGAGATGGAGCAGCTCGAAACCGATGTGCTCGCGACCCTCGGAATCGCCGATCCGTACGCCGCCACGCGCTCTCCGCCCGGAGAGCCGAACCTGGACGAACAACCACCGGACCGATGAGCGAGATTTCCGACAGTCGAACGCCCCGTGAAGACGGGGCCGACGATCAACAATCCTTGGGCCACCTGTTTCGCGGGTGGATGAGGACCGTTCTGGGGGGGCGCGACGATGCCACCCTGCGCGCCACGATCGAGGACCTGATCGAGGATCAGGACAGCGGTGAGGGATCGCTGGGGGCGGGCGAGCGTGCCCTGCTCGCCAACATCCTGAAGCTGCGGGACCGCACCGTCGACGACGTGATGGTGCCCCGCGCGGACATCGTGGCGGTGGAGGTGGACACGCCGTTCCCCGCCCTCGTCCAGCGCATGGCGGAGGAAGCGCATTCCCGCCTGCCGGTGTTCCGTGAAACGCTCGACGACGTCGTCGGCATGGTCCACATCAAGGACGTGCTCGTGGCGATGGCCAGCCGGACGCCGGTCGAACTCAAGGACATCGTGCGCGATCTCAGCATCGTCGCGCCCAGCATGCCGGTGGTCGACCTTCTGGTCCAGATGCGCCAGAAGCGCCAGCACATGGCGCTGGTGGTCGACGAGTTCGGCGGCATCGACGGACTCGTCACCATCGAGGATCTGGTCGAGGAGATCGTCGGCGAGATCGAGGACGAGCACGACGAGGAAGCGACTCCCCATTTCGTGGAACGTCCCGACGGCTCGATCATCGCCGACGCCCGCGTCTCCATCGAGGATTTCGAGGACCGCGTCGGCGCCTTCCTGACCGAGGAGGAGCGCGAGGACATCGACACGCTCGGCGGTCTCGTCGTGTCGCTGGCCGGGCGGGTGCCGGGCAAGGGGGAGATGCTGGTCCATCCCTCCGGGCTGGAGTTCGAGATCGTCGAGGCCGATCCACGCCGCATCAAGCGGCTGCGCGTCCGCACCGCCCCCGCCGAGAATTCGGCCCTGGCCGAGGTCGGGTAAGCCTCCCGGGGTCTTTCACCACGAAGGCACGAAGGACACAAAGACGGCGCAAAGAGGCTCTATCGCATCACCGGCATCACGGCTGGTGCGGGGGCGTCTTTGCGACCCTCTTGGTGTTTTCGTGCCTTTTTCGTGATTCCGTTTCCAGACCGGCCCGTTTCGCCGCACCGGCCCACCCGCTTCCGGAGTTCCTTCCCTTGACCGCCACCGACATGACGACCACCCCGGCCCGGCTGGGCCGCCTGTCCGCGGGCCTGGCCGGGCTGACCGGCTGGCGCCGGCTGCTGGCGGCGGCGGGGTTCGGCGGGCTGGCGACGCTGGCGCTGCCGCCGGCCGACGCGGTGCCGCTGCTTCTGATCGCCTTTCCGGGGCTGCTCTGGCTGCTCGACGGGGCGCGGACCAAGCGGCAGGCCTTCGCGGTCGGCTGGTTCTTCGGCTTCGGCCATCACCTGCTCGGCCTCTACTGGATCAGCGCGGCTCTGTTCACCGACATCGACCGCTTCTGGTGGGCGCTGCCGCTGTCGGCGGCCGGGCTGCCGATCCTGCTGGCGATGTTCACCGGCTTCGCCACGCTGCTGGCCTGGACGCTGAAGGGACGGGGGCTGGGGCGGGTGTTCCTGTTCGCCGCCTCCTGGGCGCTGTTCGAATGGCTGCGCGGCCATGTCTTCACCGGCTTCCCGTGGAACCTGATCGGCTATGGCTGGACGGGCGTCCTGCCGGTTCTGCAGGGCGTCTCGCTGATCGGTGTCTATGGCCTCAGCCTGCTGACCGTGCTGGTGGCGTCGCTGCCGGTGGCGCTTTCCGACCCGGCGGTGCCGCGCCGCCGCGCCTGGGGGACGTTGGCCGCCGGGCTGGCGCTGTTCGCGGCGCTGGGCGCCTGGGGCGGGCTGCGGCTGGCCGGGGCGTCGGACGCGACGGTTCCGGACGTGCGACTGCGGCTCGTCCAGCCGGCCATCGACCAGCGGTTGAAATGGGCGGCGGGCGAGCGGGTGCGCAACGTCCAGCAGCAGATGGAACTCTCCGTCGCTCCCGCCGCGGATCCCGCAACCGCCGGACCCATCACCCATGTGATCTGGGCGGAGACCGCGGTGCCCCTGTTCCTCGACCAGGACGCCAGCCTGCGCCAAGCGCTGGGGTCGGTCACCCCGCCGGGCGGGCTGCTCATCACCGGGGTGCCGCGGATGGAGGCCGGGCCGGAAGGCGAGCCGCTCTATTACAACAGCCTGGCGGCGGTGGACGGCAGTGGGGCGGTGACGGGGCGCTTCGACAAGTTCCACCTCGTGCCCTTCGGCGAGTACATGCCGTTGCGCCGCTGGCTGCCGGTCGGGGCGATCGCCGGCAACGGGGCGGAGTTCTCCGCCGGGCCGGGACCGGTGTCGCTGGACCTCAAGGGCCTGCCGCCGGTCAGCCCGCTGATCTGCTACGAGGTCATCTTCCCCGGCGCGGTGCTGCCCGCGTCGCGGGACGGTGCCACCCGGCCGCGCTGGATGCTGAACCTGACCAACGACGCCTGGTACGGCAACACCGCCGGCCCTCACCAGCACTTCGCCATCGCCCGGACCCGCGCGGTCGAGGAGGGGATGCCGCTGGTCCGCGTCGCCAACACCGGCATCTCCGGCGTCGTGGACTCCCACGGCCGCATCACGGCCATGCTTCCGCTTGGTCACAGGGGTGTGGTCGATGCGGCCTTGCCGGAGGCGCTGCCCACCCCCACTCTCTACGGACGTGTGGGCGACGGCGCGTTTGGGTTGCTTCTTTTGACCTGTTTCGCGGTGGGCCTGCGCGCACGACATCGCGGTTAGCGCAACCGAGACTCTTTTTTCAATCACGCGCATCGGGAGCGCTCGGGTGCCCTTGACTGCATACATGGATATGTCGTATCAAGGTTGCACAACTGTTTCAGGGAATTAGAGCAATGCCAGCAACAGAAACGCGGGGCCGCCGGGCCGCTGCCGGTCGCCCCAAGACGGGCAAGCCGAACCCGATCGACGTTCACGTCGGCTCCCGCGTCCGGTTGCGCCGGACCCTTCTGGGAATGAGCCAGGAGAAGCTGGGGGAGGCCATCGGCCTGACCTTCCAGCAAGTGCAGAAGTACGAACGCGGCGCCAACCGCATCGGCGCCTCGCGCCTGTTCGACCTCAGCCGCGTCCTGGACGTGCCGGTGTCCTTCTTCTTCGACGACATGCCGGCGGAAGCCGCCGCGGCCCCGGTTGACGACGACGAGGCCGGCGGCGCCGGTTTCGAGGAGCGTTCGGGCGGCTACGAGCCGGACCCGATGGCCAAGCGCGAGACGCTGGAGCTGGTGCGCGCCTACTACCGCATCAACGACCCGTCGGTGCGCAAGCGCCTGTTCGAGCTGACCAAGGCCGTCGCCAATTCCGGCATGGTCGAAGCGGCCGAATAAAGGGTTCGAAAGCCCGAGCCGAACAACCGGAAGCAATCCGGACGGCAGGACGATTGGGGAACGCGGCCCTCCGGCCCGTTCCCCGATGTCATTTTTAAGGGGAATTTCTACCCGCCTCCTCCAACCGCGGGGAGATCGCTTGACCTGGAACGCAAACCTTGTCACATACGGCAAACGACTGGCTTTCCGTGGGTGCTGCGCCGGTCTCCCAAAAATCTTCTGTTGAATAGCACCCGCCCATTGCCGAGGTTCGTCGTGGCCAAGCTCAACTACGTGTTCACCAGCGAGTCCGTGTCCGAAGGCCATCCGGACAAGGTGTGCGACCGCATCTCCGACGCGATCGTCGATCTGTACCTGTCGCACGACCCCTACGCCCGTGTGGCGGTGGAGACGCTGGCGACCACCAACCAGATCGTTCTGGCCGGTGAGGTGCGCGGGCCCGAGAGCATCACCCCCGACATGCTGGTGCAGGTCGCCCGCGCCGCGGTTAAGGACATCGGCTACGAGCAGGACGGCTTCCATTGGGAGAAGATGGACGTTAAGTGCTTCGTCCACTCCCAGTCCGCCGACATCGCCGTGGGCGTCGACGCCGCCGGTGAGAAGGACGAAGGCGCCGGCGACCAGGGCATCATGTTCGGCTACGCCTGCAACGAGACCCCGGCCCTGATGCCGGCGCCGATCTACTACAGCCACGCCATCCTGAAGTCGCTGGCCGAGGCGCGCCACTCCGGCGCCGCCCCGCAGCTCGGCCCCGACGCCAAGAGCCAGGTGACGCTGCAGTATGAGAACGGCAAGCCGGTGCGCGCCACCGCGGTGGTCGTCTCCACCCAGCACGCCGAGGGCCTGACCCAGGAGGAGGTGCGCGAGATCGTCCGTCCGCACGTCCTCAACTGCCTGCCGGCGGGCTGGATGTGCGACGAGGCGAACTTCTACGTCAACCCGACCGGCCGCTTCGTCATCGGCGGCCCGGACGGCGACGCCGGCCTGACCGGCCGCAAGATCATCGTGGACACCTACGGCGGTGCCGCCCCGCACGGCGGCGGCGCCTTCTCCGGCAAGGACCCGACGAAGGTCGACCGCTCGGCCGCCTACGCCGCGCGCTACCTCGCCAAGAACGTGGTCGCCGCCGGCCTGGCCGAGCGCTGCACGATCCAGCTCTCCTACGCCATCGGCGTGTCGAAGCCGCTGTCGGTCTATGTCGACACCCACGGCACCGGCACGGTGGACGAGGACCGGCTGTCGGAGGTCCTGCAGAAGCTGGTGGACCTCTCCCCGCGCGGCATCCGCACGCATCTGGGCCTGAACCGTCCGGTCTATGCGCGCACCGCCGCCTACGGTCATTTCGGCCGCGAGGCGGAGGCCGACGGCGGCTTCTCCTGGGAGAAGACCGACCTCGTCAACGATCTGCGCACCGCTTTCTTCTAAGAGCGGCTTCTTCCAAGACCGGACCCGTTCGTCCGGGACGCAGGGGCCGTACGGCCCCTGCGTTCGTTTTGGGACCATGCTGTCACGATGACCGACTCCTTCCTGGACTCGTCCAAGAGGCTCTATGGGCGGCGCAAGGGGCGCCCGCTCCGCAAGCGCAAGACCGAGCTGCTCGATGGGCTCCTGCCGTCGCTGGAAATCCCGGTGCCGCAGCCGGGCGACCGCGTCGATCCCCACGCCCTGTTCGCCGCCCCCATGCGCGACATCTGGCTGGAGGTCGGCTTCGGCAGCGGCCACCATATGGCGTGGCAGGCGGCGAACAACCGCGACGTGGGCGTGATCGGCGCCGAACCCTTCATCAACGGCGTCGCCGGCCTGCTCAAGCTCGTCGACGACGAGAAGGTCCAGGACAACGTCCGGATCCTGCCGGACGACGCCCGCCCGCTGCTCGACGCGCTGCCGGACGCCTCCATCGGGCGCGCCTTCGTGCTGTTCGCCGATCCCTGGCCGAAGAAACGCCATTGGGAACGCCGCTTCATCGGCCCGGACAATCTGCCGCGCCTCGCCCGCGTTCTGAAGGACGGGGCGGAACTGCGTCTGGCCAGCGACGACATGGGGCTGGTGCGCTGGATGCTGGAGCACACGGTCCGCCACCCCGACTTCGAATGGACCGCCCGCGGCCCGTCCGACTGGCGCCGCCGCACGGCGGACTGGCCGCCCACCCGCTACGAGGAGAAGGCCATCGAGGCCGGGCGCAAGCCGGTCTTCATGCGCTTCATCCGCAAGGCGCGGGGGTAGACGCCACCGGCTCGCCGTAATGCTCCACCACCGGGAACGGGTCGTAGAAACGGTGGAGCAGTGCCTTCCAGCGGGCGTAGCGGTCGGATCCCCGGAAGCCTTCGGTGTGGTCCTCCAGCCGCTCCCAGCGGACGAGCAGAAGGTAGCGGTCCGGCGCCTCCAGGCAGGGCCGCACCTCCAGCCCGAGGAAGCCCGGAGTCGCGACGATCAGGGGCTGCGCCTCAACCATCGCCCGTTCGAAGGCCGTGCCCAGGCCGGGCCTGACGGTCAGGAGAGCGGTTTCAAGGATCACGGCGGCCTCCGTTCCGAGGGTGTTTTCCGGGAGGCACGGCGGCCGCCGAGGGCTTGACGATACCCCGGCCAAAGCCCTCCACCAAGGCCTGGGCATAGGACTTTGCGGAAAAGCGCTTGCGGCCTGCTCCGGAATGTCTATATTCACCGCATGAACCCATACGGATCGGCGGCTCGGGAAACCGGGCCGGCGGGACGCTTTGCGGGTGGGCCTTGGCCCACTTATTTTTTTATCAGCGTATGGAATCCCCGTGTTGGTCCCAGGGCGCTGTGCCAGGGGAGACCGCGGGGGCGGGTCAGGTGGAATGGAAGCAACCGGTCGTATCGAGCAGATCATCACGCCGTCGGTCGAGGCCATGGGCTACGAACTCGTGCGTGTGCAGTTGACCGGTGGGCAGCGCATGGTTCTGCAGGTCATGGCGGAACGCGCCGACGGCGCGCCCATGACGGTCGAAGACTGCGCCGACATCAGCCGCGCGATCTCCGCGGTGCTCGACGTTGAAGATCCGATCAAGAGCGCCTACACGCTGGAGGTCAGCTCGCCCGGCATCGACCGGCCGCTGACCCGTCTGAAGGATTTCGAGCGTTTCGCCGGTTTCGAGGCCAAGCTGGAGACCCGGCTCGCCGTCGATGGCCGCAAGCGCTTCAAGGGCATGCTGAAGGGCGTCGACGACGGCCTCGTGTGCATCGAATCGGAACAGGGAGCCGCCCGGCTGGAGTTCGACAACATCCTGCGCGCCAAGCTGGTCTTGACGGATGAATTGATCCGCGCCAGCCAGGGCCAGGGTTGACGGCCGCTCCGGGCTTCACTCGAAGAACAAACGCCAGTCCAGGAAGTGTGACGGATGGAACTGCTGCAAGTCGCTGACGCGGTTGCCCGCGAAAAGAACATCGACCGGGACGAGGTCCTGGAGGCGATGGAGCAGGCGATTCAGAAGGCCGGGCGCTCCAAGTACGGCCACGAGCACGACATCCGCGCCCGCATCGACCGCAAGACGGGCGACATCCACCTGACCCGCCACCTGGAGGTGGTCGAGGCGGTGGAGAACGAGGCGACCCAGGTGACCCTCGCCTACGCCCAGCGCCGCAAGCCCGGCGCCCAGGTCGGCGATTTCCTGGTCGATCCGCTGCCGCCCATCGACTTCGGCCGCATCGCCGCCCAGACGGCCAAGCAGGTCATCGTCCAGAAGGTCCGCGACGCGGAGCGCAAGCGCCAGTTCAACGAATACAAGGACCGCACCGGCGAGATCGTCAACGGTCTGGTCAAGCGCGTCGAATACGGCAACGTCACCGTCGACCTGGGCCGCGCCGAAGCGATCCTGCGCCGCGACGAGTTGCTGCCGCGCGAGCATTTCAAGAACGGCGACCGCGTGCGCGCCTACATCTACGACGTCCGCGAGGAAGCGCGCGGCCCGCAGATCTTCCTGTCGCGCACGCATCCGATGTTCATGGCGAAGCTGTTCGCCCAGGAAGTGCCGGAGATCTACGACGGCATCATCGAGATCAAGGCGGTCGCCCGCGACCCGGGCTCGCGCGCCAAGATCGCGGTGATCAGCCACGACAGCTCCATCGACCCGGTCGGCGCCTGCGTCGGCATGCGCGGCAGCCGCGTCCAGGCGGTCGTCGGCGAGCTGCAGGGCGAGAAGATCGACATCATCCAGTGGAACCAGGAGCCGGCGACCTTCATCGTCAACGCCCTGGCCCCGGCCGAGGTCGCCAAGGTCGTGATGGACGAGGACAACAGCCGCATCGAGGTGGTGGTGCCCGACGACCAGCTGTCGCTGGCCATCGGCCGCCGCGGCCAGAACGTGCGGCTCGCCACCCAGCTCACCGGCTGGGACATCGACATCCTGACCGAGCAGGAGGAGTCGGAGCGCCGGTCGGAGGAATTCCGCAGCCGCTCGCAGCTCTTCATGGAAGCGCTGGACGTGGACGACGTGATCGCCCATCTCCTGGTCGCCGAGGGCTTCACCTCCGTGGAGGAGATCGCCTACGTCGAGACCGAGGAGCTGGCCGAGATCGAGGGTTTCGACGAGGACGTGGCGGAGGAGCTGAAGCAGCGCGCCCTGAACTTCCTCGACGAGCAGGACGTCCGCATGACCGAGAAGCGCCAGGCGCTCGGCGTCGAGGACGCGGTGGCGGAAATCACCGGCTTCAGCCCCACCCTGCTGGTCAAGCTGGGTGAGAACGGGGTGAAGACGATGGACGACCTCGCCGATCTCGCCGCGGACGAGCTGCGGGACATTCTCGGCAAGGAGGCCCCGACGGAAGACGAGGCCAACGAGATCATCATGGCCGCCCGTGCCCACTGGTTCGATGGCGAGGAGGGCGCGCCCGCCGAGGCGCAACCCTCCGCCGACGACCAGGCGGCGCAGAGCTGAGCCGGGATACAGGACGCACAAACGGTACGGATGGTTGGGCTGAGCGACAGGAACGAACAGACTCCGGCGGACGGTGAACCGGACGGCCTCGCGGCCGAAGAGGAGACGCTGCTGCCGGCGGACCTGGAAAAGGGCCCGCTGCGCCGCTGCATCGCCACCGGAACCGTGCAGCCGAAAGACGGCATGATCCGCTTCGTGGTATCACCCGACGGCGAGATCGTGCCCGATCTGGAGGAACGGCTTCCGGGCCGCGGCCTCTGGTTGTCAGGGGACAAGGCGGCCTTTACGAAGGCCATCGCCAAGAACATGTTCGCCAAGGCGGCGCGGCGCGCGGTGCGCGTCCCGCCCGATCTGGCGGAACGGCTGGAGCGGTTGTTGGAACGGCGGTGCCTGGATGCCTTCGGGCTGGCGCGCCGGGCCGGGCAGGCTCTGGCCGGATACGAAAAGGTGCGCGAGGCGCTGAAGACCAACCAGGTCGGACGCGCCGGACCGCCCTATCTGCTGGTCGAGGCCAGCGACGGTTCGCCCGACCAGCGGGGCAAGATCACAGCGCTGGCGCCGGATATGCCGGTCGTGGACCTCTTCGACGCCGCGGCGATGGCCGCGGCCCTGGGGCGGGAAAACGCCGTGCATGCGGTGGTGGCGCGCGGGAAGCTGGCCAAGGGATTGGCACGCGACTCCGCGCGTCTCAAGGGTATCAAGGGCTTTGTCGCCGGCTCTCCGCCGGCCGGCCACGTAAGCAACGTCTGACCATTCGGGAACCGATGACCGACAGCAACGACCAGGACCAAAAGAAAGTCTTGCACCTCTCCGGCTCCGGCAAAGGGAAGCTGGAGCTGAAGAAGCCGGTCGAGACCCAGGTCCGGCAGAGCTTCTCCCATGGCCGGTCGAAGCCCGTGACCGTGGAGGTCAAGCGTAAGCGGGCCGTGGAGAAGGGCGCCCTGCCGGGCGTGGCCGACGGCGGCGCCGCCGCGCGTCAGGCCGCCCAGGGCATTCCCGTCCGCGGCGTGCCGGGCCAGCGCCAGCGCGGCGGCGGCGGTGCCGTCCGTCAACTGACCAACCAGGAACGCGAAGCGCGCATCCGTGCTCTGCAGGGGGCGGCCGAAGACAACCGCCGCCGCGCCGAGGAGGAGGCCGAGGCCGCCGTCCTGGCCGCCGAAGCCGCTGCCCGCGCCGCCGAGGAGGCGGCCTCCCAGCCGGCCCCGGTGGTCGAGGAGGAGCCGGAGATCCTCGACGCCGAGACGCTGCGCCAGCGCGAGCTGGCCGAGTTGCGCGGCATCGAGGAGGCGGAGCGCGCCAAGGCCCAGGAGGCCGAGCGCCGCCGCCAGGAAGAGGAAGCCAAGCGCAAGGAGGCCGAGGAGGCCAAGCGCAAGGACACCGAGCAGACGCGTCCGCAGGGCGCGGGCGCCCGTCCCGCCGCCGGCGGGGCCGGTGCGCGCACCGCCGCCACCACGGAGGCTCCGGCCGCCCGTGGTCCGGGGGCTCCGGCCGCTCCCCGCTTCGGCGAGGAAGAGGACGACCGCCGCGGCAAGCCCGGGAACAAGAAGGCCCCGGCGCCGGCGCCGGTCCGCAAGGCCGCTCCGGGCGCCGATCGCCGCAAGGGCTCCAAGATGACCGTCTCGCAGGCGCTGAGCGACGAGGGTGGTGAGCGCACGCGCTCGCTGGCCGCCGTCCGCCGTGCCCGTGAGCGCGAGCGGCTCCGTCAGATGAGCCGTCAGGAGACGCAGAAAGTGACCCGCGACGTCGTGCTGCCCGAGGTCATCACCGTCCAGGAGCTGGCGAACCGCATGGCGGAACGCGGCGCCGACGTGATCAAGCAGCTCATGCGCATGGGCGTGATGGCCACCATCAACCAGACGATCGACGCCGACACGGCGGAGCTGATCATCTCCGAGTTCGGCCACCGCGTCCGCCGCGTGTCCGAGGCGGACGTCGAGGTCGGCCTGCGCCTCAACGACGATGCGGAAACGGCGCTGATGCCGCGTCCGCCGGTCGTCACGATCATGGGCCACGTCGACCACGGCAAGACCTCGCTGCTCGACGCCCTGCGCCAGACCGACGTGGTCAGCCGCGAGGCCGGCGGCATCACCCAGCACATCGGCGCCTATCAGGTGCAGCTGGAGTCGGGTGCGAAGATCACCTTCATCGACACGCCGGGCCACGCCGCCTTCACCGAGATGCGCGCCCGCGGCGCCAACGTCACGGACGTGGTGGTGCTGGTCGTCGCCGCGAACGACGGCGTCATGCCGCAGACGATCGAGGCGATCCATCACGCCAAGGCCGCGAAGGTTCCGATCATCGTCGCCATCAACAAGATCGACCTGCCCGACGCCAAGCCGGAGCGTGTCCGCCAGGAACTGCTCCAGCACGAGCTGGTCGTGGAAGAGCTGGGCGGCGACATCCAGACCGTGGAAGTCTCGGCCAAGGCCAAGCGCAACCTGGACAAGCTGGAGGAGGCCATCCTCCTGCAGGCGGAAATCCTGGAGCTGAAGGCCAACCCGGAGCGCACCGCCGAGGGCGTCGTGGTCGAGGCCAAGCTGGAGCGCGGCCGCGGCTCGGTCGCCACCGTGCTGGTCCAGCGCGGCACGCTGAAGGTCGGCGACGTGTTCGTCACCGGGTCGGAGTGGGGCCGCGTCCGCGCCCTGGTCAACGACCGCGGCCAGAGCGTCGAGCAGGCCGCTCCGGCCAGCCCGGTCGAGGTGCTCGGCCTCAACGGCACGCCGCTCGCCGGCGACGACTTCACCGTCGTCGAGTCGGAAGCCCGCGCCCGTGAGATCGCCGAGTTCCGCCAGCGCAAGAAGCGCGAAGCCGCCAACGCGGCGTCGGCCCGCGGCTCGCTGCAGGACATGTTCAGCCGCATCCAGGCCGGCGAGGCCAAGGAACTGCCGGTCGTCATCAAGGGCGACGTGCAGGGCTCCATCGAAGCGATCTCCAACGCCCTGGAGAAGCTCACGGCGGAGAACACCGAGGTCAAGGTCCGCGTGCTGCACGCCTCGGTGGGTGCGATCAACGAGTCCGACATCACGCTGGCGAACGCCTCCAACGCGATGGTCATCGGCTTCAACGTCCGCGCCAACCCGCAGGCCCGCGACATGGCCAAGCGCGACAGCGTCGAGATCCGCTACTACTCGATCATCTACAACGTGATCGACGACGTGAAGGCGGCCCTCACCGGCATGCTGTCGCCGACCCTGCGCGAGCGCTTCATCGGCTACGCCGAGATCCGCGAGGTGTTCAACATCACCAAGGTCGGCAAGGTCGCCGGCTGCATGGTCACGCAGGGCACCGTCAAGCGCGGCGCCGGCTGCCGCCTGCTGCGCGACAACGTCGTCATTCACGAGGGCACGCTCAAGACGCTCAAGCGCTTCAAGGACGAGGTCAAGGAAGTGCGCGAGGGTTACGAGTGCGGCATGGCCTTCGAGAACTACGACAACATCCTGGCCGGCGACATCATCGAGGCCTTCGAGATCGAGGAGGTGGCGCGCGAGCTGTAAGCCCGCCGCCGCACCCCGGCTCTCGGACCGGTCGCAGACGACGTTACAGATGACAAGGGCGCCCGTGCGCCCTTGTCGCGTTTTCGCGGAGGGACGACTCCCTTCCGCACCGCATTCGGGATCGACAGCATGAGAAAGAAACACGATCTGGCCGGAAAGCCGCCGTCCCAGCGCCAGCTCCGCGTCGGCGAGGAAATCCGCCACGCCCTGGCCGACCTGTTCCGGCGCGGCGACTTCCACGACCCCGAACTGGCGGACCTGAACGTCACGGTGACCGAGGTGCGGATCAGCCCGGACCTGCGCAACGCCACCGCCTTCGTCACCCCGCTGGGCGGCGGTGCGATGGACGAGACGCTGACCGCGCTGCGCCGCGCGGCCCCGTTCCTGCGCGGCCAGATCGCCCGCGCCATCAACCTGCGCCACGCCCCGACGCTGAGCTTCGAGGCCGACACCTCCTTCGACTATGCCGGACGCATCGACGCCATCCTGCACAGCCCGGCGGTCGCCCGCGACGTCGGCTACCGCTCGCTCGCCGACCGCGTGAACGGCGACGACGACCATGACGACGAGGACGACGGCTGGGACGAGGAGGAGGACGCGATCGAGGCGGACGACCTCGACGACGATGACGACCTCGACGACGAGGACGACGACGAGGATGAGGGCAACGGCGGTGGGAACGAGGGGCGCCGTGGCTCGTAAGCGCAAGGGCGAGGCGATCCACGGCTGGATCGTGCTCGACAAGCCGGCGGGGATGACCTCGACGCAGGCTCTGTCCAAGGTGCGCCGCCATCTCAACGCCGAGAAGGCGGGGCACGGCGGCACGCTGGACCCCATCGCCACCGGCATCCTGCCCATCGCGCTGGGCGAGGCGACCAAGACCGTCTCCTACGCCATGGACGGCGAGAAGACCTACCGCTTCACCGTGGCCTGGGGCACCCGCACCACCACCGACGACCGCGAGGGGACGGCGGTGGAGACCGCCGCGGCGCGTCCCGACGCCGAGGCGATCCGCGCCGCTCTGCCCGGCTTCCTGGGCTTCGTCGAGCAGATTCCGCCGCAGTACTGCGCGCTGAAGATCAACGGCGAGCGCGCCTACGACATCGCCCGCGAGGGCGAGGTGGTGGACATCGCCCCGCGCACCGTGCGTATCGACCGGCTGGAACTGATCGAGACGCCGGACGCCGACCACGCCGTGCTGGAGGTGGATTGCGGCAAGGGCACCTACGTCCGCTCCATCGCCCGCGACCTCGCCGAACGGTTGGGGACGGTGGGGCACATCCGCGATCTGCGACGCCTGCGCGTCGGGTCTTTCACGCTGGACGGGGCGATTTCCCTGGACGATCTGACCGCGATGGAGCAAGGTGCCGCGGTCGAAAGACTTCTGCTGCCGATCGAGACCGCGCTGGACGACATCCCGGCGCTGGCCCTGACGGACGCGGAAGCGCACCGACTGAAGCACGGCCAGACGGTGGCACTCCTCACCCGGCAGGACCGCGAACGCCTCACGGCGCTGCGCGGCGATGTTGGTGGGGATGGCACCGTCATTGCGCTTTTCGGTGGCAAGCCGGTGGCGCTGGCGCGCGTGGAGGGGGCGGAGGTCCGTCCGGTGCGCGTTCTCAACCTATGAACGATGGAGACCCCGATGTCGATCACGCCCGATCGCAAGCAGGAACTCATTAAGGAATATTCCCGCGGCACCAACGACACCGGCTCGCCCGAGGTCCAGGTCGCGATCCTGTCCGAGCGCATCCGGAACCTGACCGAGCACCTGCAGGGCCACAAGAAGGACTTCCACTCCCGCCGTGGTCTGCTGGTGATGGTCGGCCAGCGCCGCCGTCTTCTCGACTATCTCAAGAAGAAGGACAACGGCCGCTACGCCACGCTCATCGAGCGTCTGGGCCTGCGTCGCTGATTTCAAAAAGGCGTCCGTCCTGGTGACCGAACATTCGTCCCGATCCGCGCTCGATCCGCCGCACCGCGTTCCGGTGCACCGGGGAGCGTCGCGCCGGTCGGGACCTTCGGTTGTTCGCGAAGGCATGTTCTAGTCAGACGGCCGGCCCGGATCCTCCGGGACCGGCCGTTTTGATTTTTTTGGCCCTTTTCGGGTTTTGCCCTTTGTTGGGTTTTCACATGCGGGGTCCGACGACCGATGACCCCGGCTTAGGCCAGCAATCCGGCGGGCCTAGGCGTCGGATGGAAGGAAGAATCCATGTTCAAAGTTTTCCGCAAAGAGATCGAATGGGGTGGACGCAAGCTGACGTTCGAGACGGGCAAGATCGCCCGTCAGGCCGACGGCGCGGTGCTGGTCACCTATGGTGAGACCACGGTCCTCTGCACGGTCGTCGGCGCCAAGTCGCCGAAGCCGGGCGTCGATTTCTTCCCGCTGACGGTCAATTACCAGGAAAAATCCTTCGCAGCCGGCAAGATTCCCGGCGGCTTCTTCAAGCGTGAAGGCCGCCCGACGGAGAAGGAGACGCTGGTCAGCCGCCTGATCGACCGTCCCATCCGTCCGCTGTTCGCCGATGGCTTCCGCAACGAGACGCAGGTCATCTGCACCGTGCTGAGCCACGATCTGGAGAACGATCCGGACATCGTCGCGATGGTCGGCACCTCGGCCGCGCTGACGATCTCCGGCATCCCGTTCCTGGGTCCGATCGGCGCCGCCCGCGTCGGCTACATCGACGGCCAGTATGTGCTGAACCCGACCATGGACGCCATTGACGGTTCCGCGCTCGACCTCGTGGTCGCCGGCACCCGCGACGGCGTGCTGATGGTCGAGTCGGAAGCCCAGGAGCTGACCGAGGAGGTCATGCTGGGCGCCGTCGTGTTCGGCCACACCGGCTTCCAGCCGATCATCGACGCCATCATCGACCTCGCCGAAGAGTGCGCGAAGGAGCCGTGGGACCTGCCGGCCCCGGCCTACGACCGCCCGGCCCTGAAGGCGAAGCTGCGCGACACCGTGGGCGCCGACGTCGAGGCCGCCTACACCGAGACGGTCAAGCAGGTCCGCTACGAGAAGATCGGCGCCGCCAAGGCGAAGGCTCTGGAGGCCCTGGCCGAGTCCTTCGAGACCCAGGCCATCGCCACCGAATTCAAGGAGCTGGAGGCCGACATCCTGCGCGGCGCCGTCCTGAAGACCGGCCGCCGCATCGACGGCCGCGACACCAAGACGGTCCGCCCGATCGTGTCGGAGGTCGGCGTGCTGCCGCGCGCCCACGGTTCGGCGCTGTTCACCCGCGGCGAGACGCAGGCCCTGGTCGTCACCACGCTGGGCACCAGCCAGGACGAGCAGATCATCGACGCGCTGGAAGGCGAGTACCGCGAGCATTTCATGCTCCACTACAACTTCCCTCCGTACTCGGTGGGCGAGGCCGGCCGCATGGGCTCGCCGGGCCGCCGCGAGATCGGCCACGGCAAGCTGGCGTGGCGCGCCATCCACCCGCTGCTGCCGAAGAAGGAAGACTTCCCCTACACGCTGCGCGTGGTGTCGGAAGTGACCGAGTCCAACGGCTCGTCGTCGATGGCGACGGTCTGCGGCACCTCGCTGTCGCTGATGGACGCCGGCGCGCCGCTGCCGCGCCCGGTGGCCGGCATCGCCATGGGCCTGATCAAGGAAGACGATGGCTTCGCGGTCCTGTCGGACATCCTGGGTGACGAGGATCACCTGGGCGACATGGACTTCAAGGTCGCCGGCACCGAGAAGGGCATCACCGCCCTGCAGATGGACATCAAGATCACCTCGATCACCGAGGAGATCATGAAGATCGCCCTGGGCCAGGCCAAGGACGGCCGCCTGCACATCCTGGGCGAGATGGCCAAGGCGCTGACCGGCGCCCGCGAGGCGGTGAACGAGAACGCCCCGCGCATCACCGTGATCAACATCCCGAAGGAGAAGATCCGCGACGTGATCGGCTCCGGCGGCAAGGTGATCCGCGAGATCGTGGAGCAGACCGGCGCCAAGATCGACATCGAGGACGACGGCACGGTCAAGGTCGCCGCGGTGGACACCAAGGCCGCCCAGGCCGCCATCGACTGGATCAAGGGCATCGTCGCCGAGCCGGAAATGAACGTGATCTACACCGGCAAGGTCGTAAAGGTCGTCGATTTCGGCGCCTTCGTGAACTTCCTGGGCTCCCGCGACGGCCTCGTCCACATCTCCGAACTGGCGCAGCAGCGCGTCGGCAAGGTGTCGGACGTGGTGTCGCAGGGTGACTCGGTGAAGGTGAAGGTCATCGGCTTCGACGACCGCGGCAAAGTGAAGCTGTCGATGAAGCAGGTCGACCAGGCCACCGGCGAAGACCTGACCAAGAAGGACGGCCCCGCCGCCTGATAGGCGGGGTCCTTTTCTCCCTCCCTCGCACCAGCGGGGGAGGGTCGGGGAGGGGGAAAAGGCGCCGCAAGGCGCCTTTTTCTTTGTCTGGACCCCGCAGGGTCTGCACCCCTACAGCCGCTCCGTCCCGAACGTGTCGCAGGCGTTCAAGTCACCCCGCTCCAGACCGGTGCGGAACCATTGCACCCGTTGGGCGGAACTGCCGTGGGTGAAGCTGTCGGGGGTCACGGTGCCGCGCGACTGGCGCTGCAGCCGGTCGTCGCCGATGGCGCTGGCCGCCGTCAGGGCCTCCTCGACGTCGCCGGGCTCGATGATCTGGCGCTCGCGGTTGGCGTGGTTGGCCCACAGGCCGGCGAAGCAGTCGGCCTGAAGCTCCAGCCGCACCGACAGCCCGTTCGCCTCGGCCTGGGAGCCGGCCCGCCGCTGGGCCTGCTGCACCCGGTCGGAGATGCCCAGCAGGTTCTGCACATGGTGGCCGACCTCGTGGGCGATCACATAGGCCTGGGCGAAATCGCCCGGCGCGCGGAAGCGGTCGCGCAGGTCGCGATAGAAGCTGAGGTCGATGTACACCTTGCGGTCCTGCGGGCAGTAGAAGGGCCCCATCGCCGCCTGGGCGAAGCCGCAGCCCGAATCCACCGTGCCGGAGAACAGCACCAGCGCCGGGTCCTGGTAGGTCCGGCCGATCTGCTGGAACTGGGCGGCCCAGGTGTCCTCGGTGTCGGCGAGGACGACCGAGACGAAGCGCTTCAGCTCGTCGTCGCCACCGCCGCGCGGGGCGTCGGATTGCTCGTAACGGGCCTGATCCTGCGGCGCCGTGCCCTGCAGCAGGTCCAGCGGGTTGATGCCGAGCAGGAGCGACACCACAACGATCACCGCCAGTCCGCCGATGCCGATGCCGCCGCGCCCGATGGGGATGCCGATCCCGCCGGTGCGGAAGCCGCCGCTTCCGGGCGCGCCGCGCCGGTCCTCGACATTCTCGCTCTCGCGACCGTCCTGCCACCGCATCGCCCGATCCTCCCCGACGCATTGCGAGAGGAAAACCGGCGAGAGGGCGCGGCTGTTCCGGCGCTCCGCCGGATGCGTCAAACACGCGCTTGACCGCAAGCGGGGCCGTGCCATTTCCTAAGGCATGAACCACCGCTCCTTCGTCCCGACGGAACCCGCAACCGACACCGGCCCGCTGCCCTTCCGCGTGCACTGGTGGCAGGCTCTGATCTTCTGGCTGCTCAGCAACACCTACGGCGTGTTCGAGCGGGGCGGGGAGCCGTTTCCCGGCTATCAGCCCTCGCCGCTGCAGCCGCCGGGCTGGGCCTTTCCCGTCGTCTGGTTCAGCATCAGCCTGATCCAGCTCTGGGGCTGCGTGCGGCTGCTGAACGCCCCCTGGACGATCCGCTGGCGTCCGGCGCTGATCGGCATGCAGGGGGCGCTGTGGCTGCTCTACGCCAGTTTCGGATTCGCCTATTTCACGATGGGCAGCCCGATCCTGGCCGCCGCCTGGACCATCGCCTATTTCATCATCGCCTCGACCTGCGTGCTGCTGGTCTGGCCGGACGACCGCGCCATCGCGGCGAGCTGGCTGCCGCTGGTGTTGTGGACCGGCTTCGCCTCCATCGTCGCCATTCATGGCGTCGTCCTGAACCCGGACCCGCTGTTCGGGTTGGGGCCGGGTCTGGGGACGCGCTGATCAGCCGCGGTAGCGGTGGGTCGCCCCGGTGAAGTCCTCCGCCACATAACCGCCTTCTCCGTCGGGCCGCACCCAGCCCGGCGCGGCGGGGGCCTTGCCGTGCCCGCCGGGGATGTCCAGCACATAGGTCGGCTGGCAGAGGCCGGAGACGCGACCGCGCAGCCCCTTCACCAGCGCCTGCCCCTCGGCCAGGGTGGGGCGGAAATGGCTGGTGCCGGCGGCGAGGTCGGGGTGGTGCAGGTAATAGGGTTTGATCCGGTTGCGCACCAACCCCCGGAACAGCGCCTCCAGCGACGCCGCGTCGTCGTTGACGCCCTTCAGCAGCACCGTCTGGCCGAGCAGCGGGATGCCGGCGTCGGCCAGCCGAGCGATCGCGCCGCGCGCCGGCTCCGTCAACTCGCTGGCGTGGTTGACGTGGATGGCCATCCAGGTCGCCAGCTCCGGCGCCTTCAGCGCCTCGACCAGCTCCGCCGTCACGCGCGCCGGGTCGGCGACGGGGATGCGGGTGTGCAGCCGGACCACCCCGACATGCGGGATGTCCGACAGGCTGCGGACGATGTGGGAGAGGCGCCGCGGCGACAGCAGAAGGGGATCGCCGCCGGTCACCACCACCTCCCACACCTCGGGATGCGTACGCACGTACGCCAGGGCGGCGTCCAGCTCCTCGCGCGACAGGGCCTCGCCGCCCGGGCCGACCATTTCCCGCCGGAAGCAGAAACGGCAATAGACCGCGCAGGCGTGCAGCGGCTTCAGCAGGACCCGGTCGGGATAGCGGTGGACGATGCCCTTCACCGGGCTGCGCGCCACGTCGCCGATGGGGTCCTCGCGCTCCTCCGGCGCGGTGTACGCCTCCTCGGGAGAGGGAACGTACTGCGCGTACAGGGGATCGCCGGGCGCGGCGCCCGCCAGCGTTTCCAGCAGGTACGGCGTCAGGGCGATGGCGTAGCGGTCGGCCACGGCGGCCACGGCCTCGCCCGCCGCGGGCGTCATCAGCCCGGCGGCCACCAGATCGGTCACGCTGTGGGCTGCCTTCATCGCTCGTTCCCGATCCACCGCTTTGCGCCTAATATCAGAGGCCCGCTCTTACTCCCGCAGGACCCATGCTGTCGACTCTTCCCCGCCTGATCGGCCACCGCGGCGCCAAGGAAAACGCGCCCGAAAACACGCTCGCCAGCCTGCGCGAGGCCGCCCGCCAGGGCGCCGCCTGGGTCGAGGTGGACGTGATGCTCACCCGCGACCGCGTGCCGGTGCTGATCCACGACGACACGCTGGAGCGCACCACCAGTGGCGCCGGGCCGGTGCCCGACCTGACCCTGGCGGAGCTGAAGGCGCTGGACGCCGGCTCCTGGTTCGACGCCCGTTTCGCCGGCGAAACGGTGCCGACGCTGGAGGAGGCGCTGGGCGTGATCCGCAAGTTGGGCCTGGGCCTGAATCTGGAGATCAAACCCTATCCCGGCCAGGAGGTGCCGACGGCCGAAGCCGCGCTGGACCTGCTGGCGCGGCTGTGGCCGAGCGGCCTGCCCCTGCTGGTCTCCAGCTTCGAGGTGCCTTGCCTGGAGGTGGCGCGCGACCGGGCGCCCGGGATTCCGCGCGGCTACCTGTTGTGGGACCCGCCGGCCGACTGGGCGGCCATCGCCCACCGCATCGGCGCCGCCACGCTGAACGTCCACCAGAACCGCCAGACCGCGGAGAGCGTTGCCGCCTACCGCGCCACCGGGCGCCCGGTGCTGGCCTACACGGTCAACGACGCGGCGCGGGCGCGGACGCTGTTCGACTGGGGCGTGGCCGGCGTCTTCACCGACGCGCCGGGCCGTCTGGCGGCGGAGCTGACCGCCGGGACCACCCCGTGAGACGGTTCTCCCAAGGACCGCGGATTGACGTTTGGGGATATGCCGCCGTGACAGATTTTTTTCTAACACCGCGAATCCGCTCGTCCGCACGGAAATTTCCTCATATATAGATCGCTCATGGCGGCTAGGCCGTCGGGGGCACGACTCCCGGCGGCGTTTTTCGTCGTCTTTCGGGTCGCGCTGTCCGGGCGCCCGTGCGCGGGCGCTCTCATGGTCTTGGAGGTTTCGTTGAAGGCGCTTAAGCCGTTGCTGATGTCTGGCCGGGAGGTTCTGCCGCTCGTCGAGGGTGGCAAGGGAATTGCCGTCTCCAACGGGGAAAGCTCGGGCGCCTGGGCGGCGGCCGGGGGTATCGGCACATTCTCGGGCGTGAACGCCGACAGCTACGACGAGAACGGCAATCTCCTGCCGCAGGTCTACCACGGCAAAACCCGCCGCGAGCGCCATGACGAGCTGATCAAGTTCGGCATCCAGGGCGGCATCGCGCAGGCCCGCATCGCGCACGAGACGTCGAACGGCCAGGGCCGCATCCACATGAACGTCCTGTGGGAGATGGGCGGCGCCGAGCACATCCTGCACGGCGTGCTGGAAGGCTCCCAGGGCCTGATCCACGGCGTCACCTGCGGCGCCGGCATGCCCTACCGCGTGGCGGAGATCGCCGTGCACTACGGCGTGCACTACTACCCCATCGTCTCCTCGGCCCGCGCCTTCCGCGCCCTGTGGCTGCGCGCCTACCACAAGTTCCGCGAGAACCTGGGCGGCGTGGTCTACGAGGACCCGTGGCTGGCCGGCGGCCACAACGGCCTGTCCAACTCCGAGGACCCGCTGAAGCCGGAGGATCCGTTCCCCCGCGTCCTGGCGCTGCGCCAGATGATGAACAGCTTCGGCCTGAACGACACCCCCATCGTCATGGCGGGCGGCGTCTGGTGGCTGTCGGATTGGGAAGACTGGATCGACAACCCCGACCTCGGTCCGGTGGCCTTCCAGTTCGGCACGCGCCCGCTTCTGACCCAGGAAAGCCCGATCTCCAACGCGTGGAAGCAGCGTCTGCTGACGCTGAAGGAAGGCGACGTCTTCCTGAACCGCTTCTCGCCGACGGGCTTCTACTCCTCCGCCGTCAAGAACCCGTTCCTGATGGACCTGATGGCCCGCTCGGAGCGTCAGGTGGCCTATCTGCCCAAGCCGGTTGGCGAGCATTCCGCCGAACTGCCGCTGGGGCCGCGCGGCCGCCCGGTTTATGTGACCGAGACGGACAAGGCCCGCGCCGAGGGCTGGCTGTCCCAGGGCTTCACCAGCGGCCTGAAGACGCCGGACAGCACGGTCATCTTCGTCACGCCGGAGCAGGCGGAGCGCATCCACCGCGACCAGGTGGACTGCATGGGCTGCCTGTCGGCCTGCAACTTCTCCAACTGGGCGCAGAACGAGGAAGGCACGAACGGCAAGCGCGCCGATCCGCGGTCCTACTGCATCCAGAAGACCCTGCAGGCGGTCAGCCACACCGACGACTGCGAAAACCAGCTGATGTTCGCCGGTCACAACGCCTTCCGCTTCGCGTCGGACCCCTACTACAAGGACGGGTTCATCCCGACCGTGAAGCAGCTGGTCGAGCGGATCGCCACCGGCTACTGACGCCGGCGGCCCGCGGGTTTGCGGGGGCGCTTGCCCCCCGACCTGAAATCGTTCTAAAGTGAACGGACTGCGGCGGATCGCCGCGGTCCGTTTCGCGTTTCGACTTTGTGACCTGAACCAGGGCGAACAGACGACGATGACCGGCACCCGACCCTTCAAGCGCGCCCTCGACCGCCTGCAGACGGCCGGCTTCCGTCCGACGCGCCAGCGTCTGGGTCTGGCCCGTCTTCTGTTCGAAGGGGAACACCGCCACGTCACCGCAGAGCAGCTCCACACCGAGGCGATGGGGGCGGACCTGCGCGTGTCGTTGGCCACGGTCTACAACACGCTGAACCAGTTCACGGCCGCCGGCCTGCTGCGCGAGGTGGTGGTGGAGGCGGGCAAGTCCTACTTCGACACCAACACCAGCGACCATCACCATTTCTTCCTGGAAGGGACCGGCCGGCTGGAGGACATTCCCGGCGACGACGTGGTGGTCCAGCATCTGCCGCCGGCCCCGCCGGGCACGCGCATCGCGCGGGTGGACGTGATCGTCCGGCTGAGCGCGGAGCAGGGCGAGGAGCGCTGAGGGACTCGCGGTCCACGGCCGCCGCTGGAAAAAAACCGTCTCCCGACCGGGTCTTCGGGGAATTTCCGGAACATTGACGCGTTTTGGGAGCAATGGCATAAGCCGTAGCCGAGGCTCGGCCGCCGGAGGCCCCACGCCCGCGCGCGGCCGGGCCGGACAGAACCCCGTCTGGAGAACGCCGCCATGTCGCTGAAGGGCACGAAGACCGAGCAGAACCTCAAGGCGGCCTTCGCGGGGGAGAGCCAGGCGAACCGCCGCTATCTCTATTTCGCCCAGAAGGCCGATGTGGAAGGCCACAACGAGGTCGCCGCCGTCTTCCGCTCCACGGCGGAGGGCGAGACCGGCCACGCCCACGGCCATCTGGAATTCCTGGAAGAGGCCGGCGACCCGATCACCGGCCTGCCCATCGGCGACACGGTGAGCAACCTGAAGGCCGCCATCGCCGGCGAGACCCACGAATACACCGACATGTATCCGGGCATGGCCCGCACCGCCCGTGAGGAAGGCTTCGAGGAGGTCGCGGACTGGTTCGAGACGCTGGCCAAGGCCGAGCGGAGCCATGCCGGGCGGTTCCAGAGGATGCTGGACCAGCTGTCGTCATGACGGCGCGCCGGACCGCGATCACCCGCGCCGACATTCTTCCCCTGGACCGCTACGCCCAGGAACGCGCCGCCCGCCGCAGCGCGCTGGTCGCCGTGAAGAAGAGACGCCGCGTCGCGGTCGGTCCCTACGCCCTCGTCCATTTCGAGAATTACGAGACGATGTGGCAGCAGGTCCACGAGATGCTGTTCATCGAGCGGGGTGGCGAAGACCAGATCGACGGCGAGCTGCGCGCCTACAACGGCCTGATCCCGCAAGGGACGGAACTGGTCGCCACGGTGATGTTCGAGATCGCCGACCCGGCGCGCCGCGCCGCCGAGCTTGCCCGGCTGGGCGGGGTGGAGCGGACGGTGACGCTGCGCTTCGCCGGCCACACGGTGACCGGCCGGCCGGAGGAGGACGTGGCGCGCACGAACGAGGCCGGCAAGGCGTCCGCCGTGCATTTCCTGCATTTCGATTTCACGCCGGAACAGATCGCCGCCTTCCGCACCCCCGGGACGGAGGTGATCCTCGGCATCGGCCATCCCCGGTACGGCCACATGGCGGTGGTGCCGGAGGCGGTGCGGGCGGAGCTTGCGGGGGATCTCGGGTAGGGTGGGGCCAAACGAAGGGTGGGGGCAAGCCGCCCCCGTTACTCGAACGTCTCGTCCTTGTAAGCGCCCCAGAACTCGCCACGGCTCATCCAGCCGCGATAGCCCTTCAGGTCCACCTCGCACCACTCGCCCTTGCACTTGCGCAGCCAGCCGATCACCCCCGGCTGGGCGCGGGCCACGACGGCGGCGTCGCTGCGCGGCTCCTTGCGGACCGTGCGGATGTCGCCGGTGATGACGACGCTGCGCTTGCCCGACAGCATGCTCTGGTGCACCCAACCCTCGCTGCCTTCCCAGTCGCGGATGCGGCGCCAGGTGTCGAACTCCTGGGTGATCTCCACCGGCATTTCCTTGCGGGTGAACACCCATTCGATGGGGTAGCGCACGTTGGGACCGGTGCGCGCGTTCACCTCGCCCGAGCGCAGCGAGACGAAGCGGGGAATCGGCAGGCCCGACGCGTGGGTCGGGTCTTTCTCGCGCCGCGCGCCCTCCGACGCGTCGGCGGTGGACGGCGTGACCGGCGCCAAGGCTGCGATGGCCAGCGCCAGAACGGCGAGAGCGCGGCGGATGGCAGACGTCGTCGGCAACGGCAACACCGGCAGCCCCGTGCTGTGAGATCGGATGGATTTGAGTCGGAGGCACTATAATTAGGGGTAGCCGCCGGGGGCAAGCGCAAGGCGCGGGCGCACGCCCGACATCGGTTCTTGTCACATGGCGGGACCGCTCATGAGGCCGGCCGCCGCGCCGAATCGTCACTGCCATCTGGACAGCTTCCCAACCGCTTGATAGGACAAGCGTCGGCCCGGAATGGGGGAGGCACCGTCTATGACCGAAAAGAAGAAGCCGCTCGTCGTCGTCACCCGGAAACTGCCCGACGTCATCGAGACGCGGATGATGGAGCTGTTCGACGCACGGCTGAACTCCGACGACGAACCCCTGACCCACGCGCAGCTCATCGACGTGGTGCAGACGGCCGACGTGCTGGTCCCCACCGTCACCGACCGGATCGACCGCGATGTGATCGAGAAGGCCGGGCCGCAGCTTCGCCTGATCGCCTCCTTCGGGACGGGCGTCGACCACATCGACCTGAAGGCGGCGCGGGAGCGCGGCATCAGCGTCACCAACACGCCGGGCGTCCTGACCGAGGACACGGCGGACATGACCATGGCCCTGCTGCTGGCGGTCGGCCGCCGGGTGGCGGAAGGCGAGCGGCTGGTCCGCTCCGGCCAGTGGAAGGGCTGGGGGCCGACGACGATGCTCGGCCACCGCATCCAGGGCAAGCGTCTGGGCATCCTCGGCATGGGCCGCATCGGGCAGGCGCTGGCGCGCCGGGCGCGGGCCTTCGGCATGTCGATCCACTACCACAACCGCCGCCGCGTCTATCCGGACGTCGAGCAGGAGCTTGAGGCGACCTACTGGGAGAGCTTGGACCAGATGCTGGCGCGCATGGACGTGGTGTCCATCAACTGCCCGCACACCCCGGCCACCTACCACCTGCTGTCGGAGCGCCGGCTGAAGCTGCTGCGCCCGCACTGCTTCATCGTCAACACCTCGCGCGGCGAGGTCATCGACGAGACGGCGCTGACCCGCATGCTGTCGAAGGGCGAGATCGCCGGCGCCGGCCTGGACGTGTTCGAGCATGAGCCGGCGGTGAATCCGAAGCTGCTGCGGCTCGACAACGTGGTCCTGCTGCCGCACATGGGCTCCGCCACCATCGAGGGCCGCATCGACATGGGCGAGAAGGTCATCATCAACATCAAGACCTTCGCGGACGGTCACGCCCCGCCCGACCGCGTCCTGGAAACGCTGCTGTAAGGCGGTGGGAGAGGGCGTCTAGAGGACGCCCTCATACAGGGCGGCCATCGGGATCTCGATCCCGACCGAGGGGAAGCGCAGCGTCCCGCCCCCGATGACGTCACGGACCACCCAGCTCCGCTCGTCCTCGCGCTGCCACAGCTCGGCATAGCGCTTCGTCGAGTCGAGCAGCAGGATTTCTTGCACCGACGGGATTTCCCGGTAGATCGCCAGCTTCCGGCCACGGTCGAACTGGGCGGTGGACGGCGACAGGATCTCGACAATGATCGTCGGGTCCGGCACCGGAACCATGCCGGGCTTCAAGGGCTGGCAGGTCACGGCAACATCCGCCTGGAAATAGATGTCTTCGTGGTCGGACAGGCGGATGCCCGCTTCGGAAATTGTCCGGCACGGAGGACGGAGCCGCGTTCCGAGCTGAATCATGACCGCCGATGCCAAGGCGCCATGAGCTGCGGCGGGAGGCGCCATGGCAACGGGTTGACCGCCGACCAGCTCATAGCGGGTGTCGGTTCCGTCGTCCCAGACGAGGAATTCCTCCACGGTCATCGGGCGGGGTGCCGGATCGCTCATGCCGATGAGTATGGCCCTCTCCCTCATCGCTTCCAAGGGGGCACCGCTCAAGGGGCCGCCGCGGTTATTTCACGGCCAGACCGCCACCCAGCTCGATCCGCACCTCGACCACGCCGGGCTCGTCCAGGTTCTCCTTGCGGATGAAGCCGAGCGCGCGGCACATGCCCAACATGCTGGTGTTCTCGCGCAGCACCTCGCCGTAGACCTCCTTGATCCCGCGGGAGCGGGCGTAGTCCAGGATCTTGTTCATCAGCTGGTAGCCCAGCCCCTGGCCCTTCATGTCCGAGCGCACCATCACGGCGTATTCGGCGCGCAGGTTGTCGGGGTCGGCGGTGATGCGCACCACGCCGTACATGATGATCTCGCCGGTTTCCGGGTCCGGCCCGACGGCGACCAGACCCATCTCGCGGTCGTAGTCGATCTGGGTCAGGCGGGCGGCGGCCTGGTGCGACAGACGCTTCAGCGGCGCGAAGAAGCGCAGCCGCAGGTCCTCTTGCGTCTGGTTGGCCACCATGTGGTGCACCAACGGCTCGTCCTCCGGCAGGATGGGGCGGACGAGGAACTGGCGGCCGTCCTTGATAGTGATGCGGTCCTCCAGCCCCTTGGGGTAGGGGCGGATGGCCAGACGCTTGGCGCCGGGCAGGGCCGGAACGCCGACCTTGATGCGGGCGTCGAGCGCCAGCACGCCTTCGGCGTCGGCGAGCAGCGGGTTGACGTCCAGCTCGGCGATTTCCGGGAAATCGACGATGAGCTGGGAAATCTTGTTCAGCGTCAGCGCCACCGCCTCCAGATCGACCGCGGCGCGCGAGCGGTAGCCCTGCAGCTGCCGCCAGATGCGGGTGCGGCCCATCAGCTCGGTCGCCAGCTTCATGTTCAGCGGCGGCAGCGCCAGCGCATAGTCCTCCACCACCTCCACCCCGATGCCGCCCTCGCCGAACAGCAGGACGGGGCCGAACAGCTCGTTCTCGGTCATGCCGACGATCAGCTCGTAGGCGTCGGCGCGCACCGCCATCTCCTGGACAGTGAATCCCTCGATGCGGGCGTCGGGCACCGCCTCGCGCACGCGGGCCAGCATGGCCTCAGCCTCGGCCCTGACCTCCGCCGGCTCGGTCAGGTGCAGGGCGACTCCGCCGACATCCGACTTGTGGGTGATGTCCGGCGACAGGATCTTCAGCGCCAGCGGCCCGCCGATCATCTCGGCGCAGTGGGCGGCCTCCTCCGGCGTGTCGGCGCGGCGGGTGTCCACCACCGGGACGCCATAGGCGGCGAGCACGCGCTTGGCCTCGTATTCGCTCAGCCAGTCGCGCTTCTCGGCGATGGCGCGGGAGATGATCTTGCGCACCGTGATGCCGTCGGGCTGGAAATCCTCCGGCACCGACGGCGGCGTCTCCATCAGCAGCTCCTGGTTCCGGCGGTATTCCACCAGATGCAGGAAGGCGCGCACCGCGTGGCTCGGCGTGTCGTAGGTCGGGACGCGGTTGGCGGCGAACAGCTTGCGCGCCTCCGCCGCCGTGTTGTCGCCCAGCCAGCTCGTCAGCACCGGGTGCTTGCGCGTCTTGTTGGCGATCATGGTGTCGACCACCGCCTGCGCGGCGGCCAGACCGTCGGTCACCGCGGTCGGGCAGTTCAGCACCAGAACGGCGTCGTTGTTGGGGTCGGCCATCAGCGCGTTCAGCGCGTCGGCGTAGCGCTTGGGCGGGGCGTCGCCGCCGATGCGCAGCGGGTTGCGGGCGCTGCCGGCGCCCAGCGCCTTCTCCAGCGCGTCCATCGTCTCCGGCGCGAACTGGGCGAGGCGTCCGCCGGACAGGATCAGGCTGTCGGTCGCCATCACCCCCATGCCGCCGCCGTTGGTCAGGATGGCCAGCCGGTCGCCGGTGATCGGCGCGCCGGTGCCCAGCGTGCCCACCGCGTCGAACAGCTCGTCCAGCCCGGTGACGCGCAGGATGCCGGCGCGGCGGAAGGCGGCGTCGTAGACGGCGTCGGACACCGCCAGCGCCCCGGTGTGGGAGGTCGAGGCCTCCAGCGCCTCGTCGGTGCGGCCGGACTTGATGACGATCACCGGCTTCTGGCGGGCGGCGGAGCGCGCCGCCGACATGAATTTCCGCGCGTCGCTGATACTCTCGATGTAGAGCAGGATGGCGCGCACGGTGGCGTCGCCGGCCAGATAGTCGAGCAGGTCGCCGAAATCGACGTCCGCCTTGTCGCCCATCGAGATCAGGTGCGAGAAGCCGATCCCCCGCGCCGTCGCCCAGTCGGCGATGGAGGTCACCACCATGGAGGACTGCGCGACCAGGGCCACGTCGCCCTTCTTCGGCGTGACGTGGCCGAAGCTGGCGTTGACCCCGCGGCCCGGCACCATGATGCCCAGGCTGTTGGGACCCAGGACGCGCATCAGGTGGGGCTTCGCCGCCTCGCGCAGGGTCTGGATCTGCTCCTTGGAGAAGCCGCTGGAGATGACGATGGCCGCCTTGGTGCCGCGCTTGCCCAGGGCCTCGATGGTGGCGGGGACCGTGGCGGCGGGGGTGCAGATCACCGCCAGGTCCGGCGTGACCGGCAGGTCGTCCACCGTCTTGTAGGTCAGAACCCCCTCGACCGCGCGCTCGCCGGTCACCGGCATGATCGGGCCGTCGAACCCGGCGTTGAACAGGTTGCGGGCCACCACGGCGCCGATGGTGTTCGGCTTTCGGGTCGCCCCGATCAACGCGATGGAGGCGGGCTTGAACAGGCGATCGAGGTTGCGAACGGTCATGGCCGGGTTCCGGAGGTTCGTCTCACACAGCAAGGCTCGAACAGCCGCCATTCCGCTAAAGATCGGACCGGGGCTGTCGAGTTGCAATCAGCGGTAAGGAGGCAATCGCAGGACGGGAACGCGACCGATCGCCGCTCATGTTGCGGTGCAACATACACATTGGTCATACCTTTGTACAGGCGCCCTTTGTCGCGCCCCCCGCGGAACGGATATCCCCGCTGCGCTTCGGGGCTTGAGCGTGCGGGCGCGATGCTCCACCCTGTTGCCCCTCAACGGAAAAGAACAGGGAGCGGAAGCCATGAAGGTCGGGATCGTCGGGGCCGGCGCGGTGGGCGCCACCGCCGGATTCGCCATGGTGATGAGCGGGGCGGCCAGCGAGGTCGTGCTGGTCGACATGAACGAGAAGCTGGCCGCGGCCCAGGCGCAGGACATCGCCCACGCCGTGCCCTTTGCCCGGGCCGCCCAGGTGCGCCAGGGCGGCTACGCGGCGCTGGCCGGGGCCGGGGTCGTCGTGCTGGCGGCCGGCGTGGCGCAGCGGCCCGGCGAGACGCGCCTGCAGCTTCTGGAGCGCAACGCGGCGGTGTTCGGGGCGATCATCCCGCAGGTGCTGGCGGCAGCGCCCGACGCCATCCTGCTGGTGGCGACCAACCCGCTGGACGTGATGACGCAGATCGCCACCCGCATCTCCGGCCTGCCGCCGTCACGGGTGATCGGCTCCGGCACGATCCTCGACACCGCGCGGTTCCGCGCGCTGCTGGCCGACCGGCTGGGAGTGACGCCGAAGTCGGTGCACGCCCATGTGGTGGGCGAGCATGGCGATTCGGAAGTCCTGCTGTGGTCCGGCGCCACCGTGGCCTGTCTGCCGGTGGACCGCGGCGCCGAGCGGCTGAAGCGTCCCCTGACCGCGGAAGACCGCGCCGCCATCGACGAGGGCGTGCGCCGCGCCGCCTACCGCATCATCGACGGCAAGGGCCACACCGCCTTCGGCATCGCCGGCGGCCTGTCGCGCATCGTGGCGGCCATCGCCGGGGACGAGCGGGCGGTGCTGACCTGCTCCATCCTCAACGACGAGGTGCTGGGCGTGCCGGACGTGGCGCTGTCGCTGCCGCGGGTGATCGGCGCCGGCGGCGTCCTGGAAACGGTGATGCCCGACCTGTCGGAGGCGGAGGCCGCGGCGCTGAAGCGCAGCGCGGACATCCTGAAGGAGGCGGTGACCTCGGTGGAAAAGTCGCTGCCCTGACGGGAAGACGAGGAGCGGGACCGGTCCGCGTTGCAGGACCGGCCCCGCGCTGCGGAGCCGGCCCTTGCAACCCGTCCAGTCGAGAGGCGCGTCAGACCACCGGGCCGGGCTGGCCCTTGGTGGCGGCGGCGGCGCGCTCCATGCCTTCCTGGATCTTCCTGGCGGCTTCCTGCTCGTCGCCCCAGCGCAGGATCTTCACCCACTTGCCCTTTTCCAGATCCTTGTAGTGCTGGAAGAAGTGGGCGATCTGCTCGGTGGTGATCTCCGGCAGGTCCTTGTAGGACTTCACGTTGCTGTAGAACGGGTGCAGCTTGTCGACCGGAACGGCCAGCAACTTCTCGTCCTCGCCGCCCTCGTCCTCCATGAACAGCACGCCGATCGGGCGCGAGCGCAGGACGGCGCCCGGGATGACCGAATGACGGCCGACCACGCAGACGTCCACCGGATCGCCGTCACCCGACAGGGTGTGCGGGATGAAGCCGTAGTTGCAGGGGTAGTACATGGCGGTGTGCAGGAAGCGGTCGACGAACATCGCGCCCGACTCCTTGTCGATCTCGTACTTCACCGGCTCGCCGCGCAACGGGATCTCGATGACCACGTTCACGTCCCACGGGGCGTTCTTGCCGACCGGAACCTTGCTGAGATCCATGGAAAACCATCCTTCGACTGCAAAAGCGGGTTGCGCTTGGTTGTGGACGCGGGCCAAAGCTCCCGGCGCCGCGCGCGCGGAGTTTTAGGCAGATGCGGCCATAAGTCAAAGCGCTCTTGCGCAGGTGCGGCAAAGGGACGAGCCTTCGCCATGCTCCTCATCCGTCTTGCGCTGCTCTGTCTCGCCTTTTTTTCCCTTGCGGCGCGGGCCGAACCGCCGCCAGGGCCTTCCCACGCCATCGCCATGCATGGGGAGCCCGCCTATCCGCCGGATTTCGCGCATTTCGCCTACGTCAACCCCGACGCGCCGAAGGGCGGCGCGCTGCGCCAGGCGGTGACCGGCGGCTTCGACACGCTGAACCCCCATGTGGTCAAGGGGGTGCCCGCCCTGGGGCTTGGTTTCGTCTTCGAAACGATGATGACCCGCTCGTGGGACGAGCCGTTCTCGCTCTACGGCCTGCTGGCCGAGGGCCTGGAGGTGCCGGAGGACCGGAGCACCGCCACCTTCCACCTGAACCCCGCCGCGCGCTGGCACGACGGGACACCGGTGACCGCCGCCGACGTGCTGTTCTCGCTGGAGGTCCAGCGCGCCCATGGCACGCCGAACCGCCGCCAATATTACGCCAAGGTGGCGGGGGCCGAGGCGCCGGACGCGCGCACCATCCGCTTCGCCTTCGCCCCCGGCCCGGACGGGCGGTTCGACCGCGAGATGCCGCTGCTGATGGGGCTGATGCCGATCCACGCCAAGGCGTGGTGGGCGGGCCGGGACTTCGCCGCGACGACGCTCGACCCGCCGCTGGGCAGCGGCCCCTACCGGGTCAAACAGGCGGAGGCCGGGCGGCGCATCGTCTACGAGCGGGTGGTCGACTATTGGGGGCGGGACCTGCCGTCGCGGCGCGGGCTGTTCAACGCCGACACGCTGGATTTCACCTATTACCGCGACGACTCGGTGGCTTTGGAGGCCTTTTTGGCCGGGCAGGGCGACGTGCGGCGCGAATCCGATCCCGCCAAATGGGCCACCGGCTATGACGGCCCGGCGCTGCGCGCGGGGCGGATCGTGCTGGAGGAGTTGCCGCACCGCCGTCCGGAGTTCGCCCGCGGCCTGATCTTCAACACGCGGCGTCCCCCGTTCCAGGACATCCGGGTGCGGCGGGCGCTCGGCCTCGCCACCGATTTCGCCTGGATCGGCAAGACCCTGTTCCATGGCGCCCTGGTCCGCACCGCCAGCTACTACCCGAACTCCGAACTGGCGGCGGAGGGCCTGCCGGGGCCGGAGGAGATGGCGGTGCTGGAGCCCTTCCGCGACCGCCTGCCGCCGGGGCTGTTCACCGAGCCCTTCACGCTGCCGCGCACCGACGGCAGCGGCCCGGCAGGGGCGCGGGACAATCGGCGCGAGGCGCTGCGCCTGCTGGCGGAGGCCGGCTGGCGGGTGAGCGGCGGGCGGCTGACCGACGGGGCGGGGCGTCCTTTTGCCTTCGAGATCCTGCTGGGCAACCCGGCGGACGAGCGGGTGGCGCTGGAATACGCGCGCTCGCTGGAGCGGCTGGGCATCGCCGCCACGGTGCGCACGGTGGACAACGCCCAGTATCAGGCGCGGCTGGACCGTTTCGATTTCGACATGACCCTGCGCTGGTGGATTTCCACCCTCTCGCCGGGCAACGAGCAGCTCTACTATTACGGCTCCGAGGCGGCGGACCAGCCGGGCAGCCGCAATTACCCCGGAATCCGCGACCCGGTGGTGGACGCCATCGCCGGCTCCATCGCCGAGGCGCGGACGCGCGCCGACCTCGTGGCCCGCGTCCGCGCGCTCGACCGGGTGCTGCTGTGGGGCCACTACATGGTGCCGCTGTTCCACAGCCCGGCCGACCGCATGGCCCGCTGGTCGCGGCTGAAGCGCCCGGAGGCGACGCCCCTCTACGGCCCGCTGGTCGAGTCCTGGTGGATCGGGGAGGGCGGATGAGTCTCGGCGTGCCCGCCATGGATCCGGTAGGCGTGCAGGATCAGGTCCGTGACGGCATCCAGATCGGTGAAGCGGTCGGTGTTGACGATCAGGTCGTACTGCAGCGGATCGCCGTTGGAAATCTTGAAGAACTCCTTGAAATACTTAGCGCGGGCGGCGTTGACCCGCTGCACCTCGTGCAGGGCGTCGGCGACCTTGGCGGGATCGCCGCCGGCCAGCCGCGCGGCGCAGACCTCGTCCGAGCCGACGATGCGGACGCGGAAGCGCGGCGCCCCGCGCAGCAGATGCGCCCCGCGCCCGACGATCACCCCGCCGCGGAAGGCGATGCCGTTGACCACGCGGGTCAGCAGCCGCTGATACTCGGTCAGCGGGTCGTGCAGCCCCATCAGGCTGGCGTAGAGGAACATCCCGGCCCGGCCCGGCAGCTTCTCGTCGAGCTGGCGCATCAGCGCGGGATCGGAGGTGGCCGTGGCCACCACCGCGTCGAGGATTTCCTTGTCGAAGCAGGGCACCCCCAGCGACCCGGCGAGCTTCGCCGCGATCGCCTCACCGCCGGTGCCGTGTTCGCGGGCGATGGTGACGACGGGGGGCGGGGACTCCAGCGGGCCGGAGCGCGGCCGGTGCGGCTGGAGCTGGTCGGTTCGGACGTAGGTCAGAAGCGCCTGGAAGTCGTCGCGGGCCATGGCGTCCCTCCGCAAGCGGTTGCGACGGTTCCAGTGTCCGGCCGGGCGGCGGCGGGGTCAACAACGCCCAAGGGGGAGGGGCACGCCGCCGCACCCCTTCCGCGCGCCGCCGAAATGGGCCCTACAGCACCCGGACCGCGATGACCGCCAGCAGGGCGACGATGATCCACAGGGCGATGCGCTCGCTGATCCGGCGTTCCACCCAGCGGTCGAGCATGTGCTTGATCGAATGGGGATGCAGGCGCAGGCCGCCGTCGGCCAGTTCGGCGGCGGCGCGTTCGGCCTGGTTCACCAGACGGGGCAGGCGGCGGATCGTCGACACCGTGGCTTCCAGATCGTCGAGGATCTGGGCCTCCGGCCCGCGGTTCTCGCGCATCCAGTCCTCGATCAGCGGGCGCGCCAGCTCCCACATGTTGATGTTCGGGTTCAGGATGCGGCCCACCCCCTCCGCCGTCAGCATGCTCTTCTGGAGCAGAAGGAGCTGCGGCTGGGTTTCCATCTCGAACTGCTCGGTCACCGCGAAGAGCTGGGCGAGCAGGCGGCCGACGGAAATCTCGCTCAGCGGCTTGTTCTGCAGCGGCTCGCCGATGGCGCGGCAGGCCTGGGTGAAGACTTCGATCGACTGGTGGCGGGGGACGTAGCCCGCCTCGAAATGCACCACGGCGACGCGGCGGTAATCGCCGGTCAGGAAGCCGATGAGCATGTCGGCGAGGTAGGTCCGCGTCGCCCGGTCCAGCCGGCCCATGATGCCGAAATCGACGGCGGTGATGTTGCCGTCCTGGGTCACGAACAGGTTGCCGGGATGCAGGTCGGCGTGGAAGAAGCCGTCGCGGAACACCTGGTTGAAGAAGCTGGCCGACGCCTTGGCCAGGATCTCGTCGCGGTCGTAGCCGGCGGCGTCGAGCTTTTCCGACTCGTCCACCTTGAAGCCGCGGATGCGCTCCAGCGTCAGGACGCGGCGCGCCGTGCGGTCCCAGTCGATGGCCGGCACGTTGAAGGTGGGGTCGTCCTTGAAGTTGTCGCCCAGCTCCGACGCCGCCGCGGCTTCCATCCGCAGCTCCATCTCCAGGCGGGAGGTGCGGGCGAAGGTGTCCACCACCTCGCGCGGGCGCAGCCGCTTCAGCTTGGGCATGACCACGACGGCCAGCTCGGCCAGCCAGTAGAACAGGTCGATGTCCCGCTCGAAGGCGTTCTCGATGCCCGGCCGCAGCACCTTCACCGCGACCTCCCGCCCGTCGGCGGTGACGGCGAAATGCACCTGCGCGATGGAGGCGGCGGCGACCGGCGTCTCGTCGAAGCTGCGGAACAGCTTGCCGATGGGCGCGCCCAGCTCCTCCTCGACAATGGCGCGGGCCTGCGATCCCGGGAAGGGCGGCAGCTTGTCCTGAAGCTCGGCCAGGTCCAGCGCCATCCGCTCGCCGACGAGGTCGGAGCGGGTGGACAGCAGCTGCCCCAGCTTGATGTAGGTCGGCCCCAGGTCGGCCAGCGCGCGGGCCAGCCGCTGGCCGACGCGGCCCGGCTCCTTGGCGTTGCCGACCCAGCGCCAGAACAGCGCGAAGCCGGGGGCGGTCTGCGGCAGCGTTTCCGGCAGCGCGTTGTAACGCGCCAGCGTGCGGCCGATCACGAAGAGGCGGCCGATGTTTCGGGCGGTCCGGAACAGCATCCGGTCAGATCCGCCAGCCGGAATGGATGGCGGCGATGCCGCCCGTCAGGTTGCGCACGCGCACCGCGCCGAACCCCGCCGCCTCGATGCGCTTGACCAGCGCCTGCTGCTCGGGGAAGCGGCGGATGCTCTCCGCCAGATAGCGGTAGCTGTCCTCGTCCCCGGCCACCATGCGGCCGAGCCGCGGCAGGACCTGGAAAGAATAGACGTCGTAGATCTCGCGCAGGACCGGAAGGACCACGTGGCTGAACTCCAGGCAGAAGAACTTACCGCTGGGCTTCAACACGCGGCGCGCCTCGGAAAGCGCGGCGTCGATGCGCGTGACGTTGCGCAGGCCGAACGCAATCGTATAGGCGTCCACCGAACGGGAGGCGATGGGCAGCCTTTCGGCGTCGCCGACGGTCCAGTTCACGCCGGTCAGCAGGTTCCGGTCGTAGGAGCGGTCGCGCCCGACGCGGACCATCGACTCGGTGATGTCGCACACCACGGCCCGCCCGCCGCCGCGCTCCAGGAAGCGGAAGGCGATGTCGCCGGTGCCGCCCGCCACGTCGAGCAGCGTCATGTCGGCGCGCGGGGCGACCATCTCCATCAGCGTGTCCTTCCACAGCCGGTGGATGCCGCCCGACATCAGGTCGTTCATCAGGTCGTAGCGCCCGGCCACGCTGTCGAAGACGGCGCGGACGAGGCCGGACTTGGCGTCGGGGTCGACGGGGCGGTAGCCGAACCAGTTCCCTTCGGCCCCGGCGGACACGCCGGTGGCCTGGGCCGGAGCTGCGGGCTGGGACGGGGCGGAGGGGGTGCGCGGATCGGTCATGGCGCGCAACATAGCGCGCGACCTGGGCTTGCGCCAGCCGGGGCGTTGCCGTGACGCACCCCCGGCGCGCGGTTTTTGCGGGCTTGACCCCGCGCCCCGCCTTCGCCACCGTGCCGCTGGGCGGACGATGGGCGAGTGACGGGGGGACCATGGCCACGCTGCAGGAAGCCCTGCTGATCGCCTTCGACCTCCAGCGGGAAGGGCGCTTCGCCGAGGCCGACTCGGTCTACGGGCAAATCCTCGACGCCGTTCCCGGCCATCCGCCGGCCCTGCATCTGCGCGGCCTTCTCCTCGCCCAGCGCGGGCGGCTGGAGGAGGGCTGCGCCCTGGTCGAACAGGCCATAGCCGGGGAGGGAGGCCAGCCCGACCTGCACGCCAACCACGCCGGCTTGCTGGAGGCTCTGGGCCGCTTCGGCGCGGCGGCGGAGGCGCTGGCCCGCGCCGCCGCCCTCGATGCGGAACGGGTGGCCCTTCTCAACAACTTCGCGCTGCGCCGGCTGGCCGCCGGCGATCCGGCCCCGGCGGAACAGGCCCTGCGCGCGGCCGTCGTCCTCCGGCCGGAACTGGCCGATCCGCGCATCAACCACGCCGAGGCGCTGGACGCGCTGGGCCGGCCGGAGGAGGCGCTGGCGCAGCGGCGGATCGCCGCGCTGCTGGCGCCGGACGACGCCGCCCTGCTCGGGGCGCTGGCCCTGCGGCCCGACGCCGCGGAGTCCGATCTGCGCCGCGCCCTGCGGCTCGACCCGGAACGGGCGGTGCTGTGGAACCGGCTGGGCGCGCGGCGAAAGGACCGCGGCGCGCTGCCCGCCGCCCGCCACGCCTACGAGCGCGGTCTGGCGCTGAACCCCGCCGACGCCGCCCTGTGGAACAACCGGGCCAACGTGCGCAAGGGGCAGGGCGATGCGGAGGAGGCCCGGAGCATCCTGCGGCGGGCGGCGGCGCTTCAGCCGGACTCGGCGGCCATCCGCAACAACCTCGCCGACGCCCACGCGCTCTGCGGCGACCCGGCGGCGGCTCTGGCCGAGGCGGAGGCGGCGCTCGCCCGCGATCCCGCCCTGGCCGACGCGCGGCTGGCGCGGGCCGCGGCGCTGCTGGCGCTCGGGCGCTTCGCGGCGGGCTGGGACGCCTGGGAGGACCGCTGGACCGCCGAGCCCTGGTGCCGCACCGCCGGGCGCTTCCCGCAGCCGCTGTGGAGCGGGCAGCCGCTGGCCGGCGGGCGGCTGCTCGTCTGGGGCGAGCAGGGGGTGGGCGACGAGCTGATGTTCGCCACGCTGCTTCCTTTGTTGACGCAATCGTCAATGAATGAGACGCAATCATCAAACGGGGGTTCGGCCGGCTGTCTGCTGGAGTGCGACGCCCGGCTGGCGCCGCTGTTCGCCCGCGCGCTGCCGGGGGTGGAGGTGGTTGCGCGCGGTGTGGTGCCCGACCCGCGCCTGTCGGCTCCGGACATCGCCGCGCAGATCCCGTCGGGCAGCCTGCCGCGCCTTCTTCTGCGCGCCCTGGAGGATTTCCGCCGGCTCCGTCCGGTCCTGAGCGCCGATCCGGCGCGGGCGCCGGCGCTTCGACGGACCGGCCGGCGTCCCCTGGTCGGCATCGCCTGGCACACCACCAACCCGAAATGGGGGCGCCTGCGCAACGTGCCGCTGGCCGAACTGGCGCGCCGGCTCGACGCGGCGGGCGCCGACATGGTCGTCCTGCAGTACGGCGACTGGACGGCGGAGGTGGCCGCGCTGGCGGCCGACGGCGTCGCCATCGCGCTGCCGCCCGGGCTGGACCGCAAGGACGACCTGGAGGGGTTGGCCGCGCAGATCGCCGCCACCGACCTCGTCGTCACCATCGACAACGCGACCGCCCACCTCGCCGGCGCGCTGGGGCATCCGGTCTGGGTGCTGCTCGCGCACGCGGCGGACTGGCGCTGGCTGGTCGGCCGGGACGACTCGCCCTGGTACCCAACGGCCCGGCTGTTCCGCCAGACGGCGGCGGGGGACTGGCGGGCGCCGCTGGACGCCGTGGCCGAGCGGCTGCGCGCGCTTTTTCCGTAGGTCTGCTACCCTTCGCACCCTTCATCATCCAGCGCGGACACACGCGGACTCATGGCGACAATCGCGGAAGCCCTGGCCATCGCCTTCGAGCATCACGAGTCCGGCCGTCTGGCCGAGGCCGAGATCCTCTATGGCCGCATCCTCGACGCCGATCCCCATCAGGCGACCGCGCTGCATCTGCTGGGCGTGCTCTACGGCCAGACGGACCGGCCGAAGCTGGCGGCGGCGCTGTTCGTCGGGGCCATCGGGCTGGTTCCCGACAGCCCGGCCCTGCGCTACGACCTCGCCCGCGTCCGGCTGATCCTGGAGGACGGGGAGGGCGCGGTGGCCGCCCTGCGGATGACGCTGGCGCTCCAGCCCGACCACGCGGCGGGGCTGTTCCAACTCGCCCTGGCCTGCCGCAGCGTCGGGCGGCACGCCGAGTCGCTGCGGGTGCTGGAACGCCTCCTGGCGCTCCAGCCCGACAGCCTGGAGGCGCGCTACCTCGCCGATCGCGCGGTGGAGCGGGAGGGGCGGGCGCTTCTGGAGCGCGGGGAGATCGGGCGGGCGGTGGCGCGGCTCACCCGCCCGGTGGCCGAGGCGTTCGGCGTGCCGATCCTCTTCGCCCACGCCGCCGCCCTCCACCGCGACGGGCGTTCGGAGGAGGCCACCCGGCTGCTGCGCGGGATTCTCGCCGTCCTGCCGGCGGAGGCCCTGGCGCTGTGGAACCTGTCGCTGGGCCGGCTCGACGGGGGTGACGCGGCGGCGGCGGAACGGCTGGCCCGCCGGGCGCGCGCCCTGGCCCCGCAGGAGGCGGAGGCCCACGCCAAGCTGGGGCTGGCGCTGGCCGCCCAGGGACGGCGGGCGGCGGCGCGGGCGGCGGCCCGCGCGGCGCTGGCCTGCGATCCGGCGCACGCGCCCTCCCTGTCCAACCTCGGCGCGCTGACCATCCAGAGCAAGGACTACGGGCAGGCGCTGCGGCTGGCCGACCGGGCGCTGCGGCTGGCCCCGGAGCTGGGCGAGGCCTGGGTCGTCCGCGGCGATGCCCTGGTGCATCTCGACCGCCCGCGGGAGGCGGAGGAGGCCTTCCGCGGCGCGCTCCGCGCGGCGCCGCGGCTGGTCGTCGCCCATTGGAATCTGGCGCATCTGCTGCTGCGGCTGGGCGATTACGCGGCCGGCTGGGCGGAATACGAGTGGCGCTGGCGGAGCGAGGCCCTGGCCGGGCAGCGCCGCCCTTTCCGCCAGCCGCTGTGGGACGGCTCGGACCTGGCGGGGCGGACCATCCTGGTCCATGCCGAACAGGGTTTGGGCGACACCATCCAGTTCGTCCGCTTCCTCGACGCGGTTCTGCGGGCCGGACCGGCGCGCGTCTATCTGGAGGCGCACGGACCGCTGCTGTCCCTGCTGGAGCGCAACACCGACCCGGCGCGGGTGACGGTGATCCCGCGGGCGCGCGATTTTCCGGGGGTGGGCGGCCTGCCCGACGCCGACGTCCAGATCCCGCTGATGAGCCTGGCCGGCCTGTTCTGCCCGAGCCTGGAGGCGATCCCCGCCCGCGTGCCCTATCTGCGCCCCGATCCGCGCCGCGCCGCCGCCTGGAGCGAGCGGCTGGCGGAGGGGCCGGGGCTGCGGGTCGGGCTGGTCTGGGCGGGCAACCCGTCCTTCCACGGCGACGCCCAGCGCTCGCCCCGGCTGGCCGGGCTGCGGCCGGTGCTGGAGGTGCCGGGCGTGCGTTTCTTCGCGCTGCAGAAGGGGCCTGGGCGGGAGGATCTGGAGGGGATGGACCTGCCGTCCTCCTTCACCGACCTGGGGCCGGACATCGCCGACGTCGCCGACACCGCGGCGATCATGGCCAACCTCGACCTCGTGATCTCCTCCTGCACCGGTCCGGCCCATCTGGCCGGGGCGCTGGGAGTGCCGGTCTGGGTGGTGCTTCCGGACCCGCCGGACTGGCGCTGGCTGATGGGGCGGGACGACAGCCCCTGGTACCCCACCGCCCGCCTGTTCCGCCAGACCCGGAGCGGCGACTGGTCCGGCCCGGCGGAGGCGGTGGCGCGGGCCTTGCGGAGGCTGGTGGACGGTTCGCCGGGCTGAGGGCGCCGTCCCCATCCGCCGCGACGGGGCCGCTCCCCGATGAGCGTCAACAGGTGCCCCTTGCGTCAACCGGCGCTTCCCACCATCCTCCTTGCCATCATGCCCGAACTTCCCGAAGTCGAAACCGTCTGCCGCGGCCTCGCCCCGCATCTGGAGGGGCGGACCCTGGTCCAGGTGCTCCAGCGCCGCGCCAACCTGCGCGTTCCCTTTCCGGCCGGCTTCTGCGAGCGGCTGACCGGGCGCCGCGTCGAGTCGGTGCGCCGCCGCGCCAAATACATCCTGATCCAACTCGACGACGGGACGGTGCTGATCGCCCATCTCGGCATGTCGGGCCGCATGATCATCACGCCGGAGCGCCCCGACGCCTGGGGCACCCACGACCATGTCGTGCTGGAGACCGACGCCGGGACGGTGGTGACCTTCAACGACGCCCGCCGCTTCGGCCTGATGGACCTCGCCATGGCGGAGACCCTCGCCGAGCACCCGCTGCTGCGCGCGCTGGGGCCGGAGCCGCTGGGCAACGAATTCTCCGGACCGGTGCTGGCCGCGCGGCTGGCCGGGCGGATGACCAGCATCAAGGCCGCCCTGCTGGATCAGAGCGTGGTCGCCGGGCTCGGCAACATCTACGTGTCGGAGGCGCTATTCCTCGCCCGCCTCAGCCCCACGCGCATCGCCGCCACGGTGACCGGCGCCAAGGCCGAGCGGCTGGCCACGGCCATCCGCGCGGTGCTGGAGCGGGCCATCGCCGCGGGGGGATCGTCCTTGCGCGACTACCGGCAGGCGTCGGGGGAACTCGGCTATTTCCAGCACCAGTTCTCGGTCTACGACCGCGAGGGCGCGCCCTGCCCGGGCTGCAGCTGCGACGTCGCGAAGACCGGGGGGATCCGCCGGATCGTCCAGGCCGGCCGTTCGACTTTCTATTGTCCGCAACGCCAGCGTTGATATAGGTGGAAGGTATGACGGCTCCATCGGCCACCGCGAGGGCGACGCTCGCCGCCCTCCTCCTCGCCGGCCCCGCCCTTGCGGGTCTGGCCGGGGTTCCCTTGTCCGCAACCTCGTCCGCCCGGGCGGCCGACTCCGCCCGTTACGTCGAAGGCATGGGGGACGTGCCGGTCATGCCGGGCCTCGCCCCCGCCGAGGAGGCGCCGCTGGTCTTCGACAAGCCCGCCGGACGCATCGCGCAGTCCGTCATGGCGGGCGCCATGGACCGCAACGCGGTCCTGTCCTTCTACAACCAGACCATGCCGCAGCTCGGCTGGAGCCGCGCCCCGCAACGGGCGGGCGGCAGCGCCAGCTTCCTGCGGGAGGGCGAGGAGCTGCGCCTGGAATTCGTCGAGCCGGCCCCCGCCACCGACGTGAGGGCCACCGTCCAGAAGGCGGCGGCCACGGTGGTCCGCTTCTCGCTGATTCCGCGCTGATCCTCCAAAGAGACCAACAGCAAACCAGAAGCCCTCCGCCCCGAGCGAGGGGGCAAACCACGGGAGCCTGCTGCATCATGCCGTACGAAACCATTCTCGTCGAAACCCGCGGACCGGTCGGGCTCGTCACGCTGAACCGGCCCAAGGCGCTGAACGCGCTGTCCGACCTTCTGGTGACCGAGCTGGGCCAGGCGCTGGACGCGCTGGAGGCCGACGACTCCGTCGGCGCCATCGTGGTCACGGGTTCGGAGAAGGCCTTCGCCGCCGGCGCCGACATCAAGGAGATGCAGAACTTCTCCTACATGGACGTCTACAAGGCCAACTTCATCACCGCCAAGTGGGAGCGGCTGGCCAAGTGCCGCAAGCCGACCATCGCCGCGGTCGCCGGCTACGCGCTGGGCGGCGGCTGCGAGCTGGCGATGATGGCCGACTTCATCCTGGCCGCCGACACCGCCAAGTTCGGCCAGCCGGAGATCACCATCGGCACCATCCCCGGCGCCGGCGGCACGCAGCGCCTGACCCGCTTCGTCGGCAAGTCCAAGGCCATGGAGATGTGCCTGACCGGCCGCCTGATGGACGCCGCCGAGGCCGAGCGCGCCGGCCTCGTCAGCCGCGTCGTGCCGGCGGCGGAGCTGGTGGACGAGGCGGTGAAGGTCGCCGAGAAGATCGCCAAGCTCTCGCGCCCGGTCGTCATGATGGCCAAGGACGCCGTCAACGCCGCCTACGAGACGACCATGTCGGAAGGCATCCGGGTGGAGCGCCGAATCTTCCACTCCACTTTCGCCACCGAAGACCAGAAGGAAGGCATGGCCGCCTTCGCCGAAAAGCGTCAGCCCGATTGGAAGCATCGCTGACATCCCCCGACACCTCCCCCGTATCTAGCGGGGGAGGGTCAGGAATCCGTCAAGATCTCGTAATCTTTCCTTTGCCGAAAAACAGTGTTGGACGGCGCCTTGACTCCCATTCGGCTGGAGCGTATAAGGCCCCCTCGCACTGGGACAGGCGTGTCGTCCGGAGTAGGGTTTTCATGGCCAATCATAAGTCTGCTGAAAAGCGCATTCGTCAAACCGCGCGTCGTACGGAGATCAACCGTAACCGCGTCAGCCGTATCCGCACCTTCGTGAAGAAGGTCGAGACGGCGATCTCGTCCGGCAACAAGGCTGAAGCCGCTGAGGCTTTCAAGGCCGCGCAGCCGGAAATGATGCGTGGGGCCTCCAAGGGCGTTCTCCACAAGAACACCGTGTCGCGCAAGCTGTCGCGCCTGTCGGCCCGCATCAAGGCTCTCTGAGTTTACTCGGCGTTATAAAGCCGCGCACCAGGTATGGGCGCGGCTTTTTGCGTTTTTGATAAGTACAGTCTCCGTTCTTTCCGAATCCTCCGGCAGTAGTCCGGTGGGGCAGGGGATCGCGGCTGTAGGACGGCGAGTCGCCTCCGGTGGTCCTGGTCTTTGGCGAAGACAGGGGCGGGTTTCGGAAACGCTGCGTGATTTTTGCCGCAGTCCGGACCGTTCGCTTTCTGTCCTATTGCCACGGCGAGGGCGGCTGATTAGACTTTCCTTCCGTTGGGAATGACGCAGCGGTGTCGTCTTTGACGTCACGCGCCATTCGCTGAGGGACGGAGACGTTCAAAGCCGCGGGCAAGGTTGCGGGACGCTCAAGAAGCTCGACTCGACCCGTTGCTCCTGGAGCGATGCTTTTCTTAAAACTCGACGTGGCAAAGGCGGAGTCCAACTTCGCCGAAGGGATAGTGCTGCCGTCCAGTTGGGAGGCATCCACCGTTGGAGTCTTCAGGAGAGGAACGTTTTGACGGCGCGGGGCCTAAGTTAAGGGGTCTGGGTTCGGTCGGGCGGGATGGTGCCCTCTGCGGCGCGGGGCCGTCCGGGGGGAAAGGAGCGGGGTAGGGGAAGC
>NZ_CP159403.1:0-7500 GCF_040500525.1 Azospirillum formosense
ATGGCGAAAATCCACGAGCAGCTTACCCTGGAGGGATTCGAGGCGGTTCTTGCCCGCACCGAAGACCCCAAGGAGCGCCGCCGTGTGATGATGGCCCATGAAGCGCTGTCCAACGAGATGGACGCGATCGGCTATCTCCACGCCGGCTTCTGCCAAGCCTCCCTGCCGCACCGCAAGCCCAAGGACGAGACCGCCCCCTGGGTGCGCAACAACGGCAAGTACCAGCTGGTCGTCCGCCCCGGCATCCTGCCGCTGCGCGACGGCACGGTCCTGGACGTCGGCGTTCCCTACGGCGCCAAGGCGCGCCTGATCATGATCTATCTGCAGACCGAGGCGCGCAAGACGCGCAGCGCCCACGTGGATCTGGGGCCGAGCATGAGCGCGTGGCTGCGCCGTCTCGGGCTGGCGCCCACGGGCGGCGAGCGCGGGAACTACAAGCCGGTGCGCGAGCAGGTGCTGCGGATCGCCCGTAGCGAATTCACCCTGCGCACCACCACCGGCCCCTCGACGGCGGAAATCTCCGACCAGCGCCTGATCGACGGCATCAAGCTGTGGCGGGACGAGGAGGACACGCCCGACCTGTTCCGCACCGGCGGCGAGTGGGTGCGCTTCGTCCGCCTGACCCAGAGCTTCTTCGAGCATCTGATGGAACACGCCGTCCCGCTGGACGAGCACGCCATCGCCAAGCTGAAGAACTCCGCCCTGGCGCTCGACGCCTATGTGTGGCTGGTCCACCGCCTGCACCGGCTGGACAAGCAGACGGTGGTGCCCTGGCACGCCCTGTCGCAGCATTTCGGCTCGGTCAGCGAGCACCGCGTCCTGGCCTTCCGCCTGAAGGAAGCCTTGAAGGACGTCATGGCCGTCTATCCCGACGCCAACATCGAACCGACCTCCAAGGGCCTCGTCCTGCGTCCCTCGGCACCGGCCGTGCCGTCGAACAAGCACCTCGTCCTGCGTCCCGTCCGCGGCTGAGGGAACGCGACCAAGGGTTCGCGGGTGGGGAGTTGCGGTTGTGTGATGCGGGCGGATCGGCGTCGGAGGGCGACGAACGCCGTTGAAGGACACGGCCAAGACGTGACATTGTTCACCGGTTGCAACCATCCGGCGCGATCGTCGCAGCGGTTGCCGCGAAGGAACCGGTTCCAATGTCCTACAGGGTCGACGACGATCTCTACCCAGCGCGCGCCGTGGTCTCGATCGAGGCCACCTGGGGAAGCCGGACCTTTGTCGGCTCGGGCTTCCTCGTTGGCCGCAACGACGTCATCACCGCCTCCCACGTCGTTTACAACGGCGCTCTCGGCGGCAAGCCGAGCAGCCTGAAGATCTACCCGTCCTACAACCCCGGCAAATCGGACAACGTCTCCTACGGCGTCGCCAAAGCCCAATTCTTCACCAACTTCGACCCGGATGCGGACGGCAAACTCTTCACCGGCGACTTCTACAGGACCACCCAGGGCGGGTCGGAGATCGACGTCGCCCTGCTCACCCTGTCCCAACCGATCGGCGACACCTACGGTTACTTCGGGATCGATTGGGGCTACGGCGGGGGGCCGGCCAGCGTGCTGGGCTATCCCACCAAGTACGGGCGCTACGAAACCTTCGACAGCGGAACCATCCGCCGCTCGACCGTCGATACGGTCTACTATGTGAACGGGGATCTGGAGATCAATCCGGGTAATTCCGGCGGGCCGATCTTTTACAGTTCCGGAGACAAGGTCTTCGCCGTCGGCGTCGTGTCGACCGCCATCGGGGCCACAGCGCTCGGCGGTCACGCCTATTGGCTGAAGGACGCCCTGTTGGCCAACGACTCCTACATCTCGAGCGCTCCGCCGGCCCCCGAATCGGAGCGGCGCGCGGTGGTGAGCGACGGCACCTCCAGCCGCGAGGTGCAGATGGAGATCTATGTCGGCCCGGTCGTTACGCTGAAGAACCTCTTCCTGGGCACCAGGTCCATCGAGATCATCATCGGCAGCAACGTCGGCGATTTCTTCAACCTGGGCGCCGGCGACGACGCCGCGGATGGCAAGGACGGCGACGACGTTCTTGACGGCGGCACCGGCTCGAACTTCCTGACGGGCGGTTCCGGTACCGACACCTTCTTCCTGGACGGGCGTGGCGGGGGGGTGACCTGGTCCACCATCACCGATTTCGAGCCGAACGAGTGGGCAACCGCCTGGGGGTGGAGGCAGGGGGTGTCAACGCTCACCTGGCAGTCCATGGCGGGCGCCGAGGGGTTCAAGGGCGCCACGGCGCACATCGACTTCGACGGCAATGGCAGCATCGATGGCAGCATTACCTTCACCGGGAAAGCCGTCGGTTCGGTCATCACCATGCCGGGGCAGGTCGGCGCCGACACCTATCTGGCCTTCCGTCTGGCCTGACGCCACCCGGACCGGCGGCGCTACAGCGGCAGCAGCAACTCCCGCTCCGCCGTCGCCTCTCCCGCCGACAGCGCCCCACGGGAGACCGTCACGGCGCTGCGCCCGCCGCCCTGCGGGGTGACGCGCACCTGCACGCCGATCCGCTCCACCAGCGCCGGGACGTGGCTGATGACGCCCACCTGCCGGCCGGTGGCCTGGAGCGCCTCCAGGCAGGACAGCGCCAGATCCAGGCTGCCGGGGTCCAGCGTGCCGAACCCCTCGTCGATGAACAGCGTGCCGATTCCGCCGCCGCCGCCGCCCGCCATGGCCGACAGGCCGAGCGCCAGGGCCAGCGACACCAGGAACATCTCGCCGCCGGAAAGGCTGTGCACGCCGCGCCGCTCGTCGCCCATCTCGCCGTCCACCACCTGGATCTCCAGGTCGGCGCCGCCCACCCGCTCCAGCCGGTAGCGGCGGGCGAGATCCGACAGATAGCGGTTCGCCTGCACAAGAAGCAGGTCGAGGCTGAGGCTCTGGGCGAAGTTCCGCAGCTTCCGCCCGTCGGCCGAGCCGATGAGCTGCGCCATGGTCGCCCACAGCCCCTGCGCCTTGCGCTGCGCCTCCACCCGGTCGAGCATGGCGGCGAGGCGGCCGCGGTTCTCCGTATCGGCGCGCAGCCGGGCCTGGGCCTCGCCCAACCGGCCGCGGGCCTCCTGCAGGCGCCGGCCGGCCTCGGGCATGGCCGCGCCGGCCTCCCCCGCGTCGAGGGCGGGGCGTCCGACGCCGTGGTGCTCCCGGCGCAGCCGCGTCCGCTCCGCCGCCAGAAGCGCCGTCTCGCGCCGGGCCGACTCGAGCGCGGCCAGCGCCCGCTCCTCTTCGGCCAACCACCCTTCGTCCCGGACCAGATGGACACGCGCCGCCTCCACCGTCACGCCGCAGCGCTCCGCCGCGGCGGCCAGGGCGTCCGCCGCCGCGTCCGCCTCGGCGGCGCAGCGGCGGGCGGAGTCGCCGCGCGTGGCGACGGTCTGCTCCGCCCCGGACAGGCGGGCCGCCGCGTCCTGGCGCGCGACCGTAGCCTGCTCGACCAGGGCCTCCGCGCGTTGGCAGGCGTCGGCCAGATCCTTCTTCACCGCGGCCACCGTCCGTCCGCCCAGCAGGGACGCCCGCGCCGCGCGCCGCTCCGCCAGAGTCGCGGCCAAACCCTCACAGCGCCGCCGGGCCGCCTGCTCGGCCTGCCGCGCCCCTTCCAGCTCCGCCGCCTTGGTGACGGCCTGCCGCTCCAGGGCCTCCACGTCCCGCCGTGCCTGGGCCAACCCCTCGCGCTGGCGCAGCAGCTCGGCGGCCCGCCCGCTGAGCGTCTCACGGAATCCATCCGGATCACGGTCGAGAGCGCTCTCCCATCCTTCCAGCCCGGCGAAGGGCAGGGCCAGTTCGGCCCGCGCCGCCGTCCGGGTGCCCGCCGCCTGGTCGCGCCGCGCCACGGCCAGCGATTCGGCGTGGCGGGCGGCGTCGCCCTGGCGGGCCCGCGTCTCGATCGCCCGCTCGGCCTCCGCCAGCGCCGCGTCCCGCTCGCGGCACGTCTGCACCGCCGCGTCGACCCGCGCCTTGTGGTCCAGCGCCTTGGCCTCGGCCCGTCCGGCCTCCGCCAGTTCCGCGTCCACATCGGCCAACCGCCGGGCGACGGTCTCCGCGTCCGGTTCGGCGGGCAACCCGGCCTCCGGCGCCCGCTCCGCCCAGCGCGCCGCCGCCGCCGTCCGGTCGGCCGCCAGGGCGGCCAGCCGTCCGTCCAAAGCCGCTGCACGCTCCCGTGCCGCGCGCGCCGCGGCGGTGTGGGCGCCCTGCTCGGTGGCCAGCCCGGTCACCTCGGCGTGCAGTGCGGCGACGTGGCGCTCCTGCTCCTCGGCAAGCCGGTCGAGCGGGGTGTGCCCGGCGCCCCAGGGGTGCTCCGTGGCGCCGCAGACGGGGCAGGCCTCGCCCTCCGCCAGCTGGGCGCGCAGCGACGCCACATCCTCGCTGCGGGCGAGGCGCAGCCGGTGGAGGGTGCTGTCCGCTTCCGCCAAGGCCGCCCGACGTTGGTCCAACCGGGCCTTGGTGTCCGCCGCGCGGGTTTCCCCGTCCGCGGCGGCGGTGCGCTGCCGCTCCCGTTCCGTCTCGGCCTCCGCGGCGTCCGCCGCCAGCCGCGCGGCCCGCTCCGCCAATTGGGCCAAGGCCGCCAGTCCGTCCCGCCGCTGCGCCAGCGCCGTGCGGCGTCCGCGCAGGGTGTCCAACGACTCCACCGCCTCGCCCTTCAGCGCGGCCAGCGCCCGCTCGGCCTCGTCGCGCCGCGCGGCGGCGTCCTGCCGGACGGCGGACAGGCGGGTCCGTTCCGCCTCATGGGCGGCGGCCTCGGCGGCGGCCCGGTCCGCCTCCCCCTCGGCCTCCCGTGCCGCCCTTGCCGAGTCGCGGTGGCGCAGCAGCAGCGCCTCCCAGCGCGCCCACTGGTCGGCCACCGGCAACAGCGCCGTCTGTCCGGCCAGCCAGCCCTCCCGCTCCGCCGCGTCGGCGCGGGCCCGTTCCAACGCCGTCCGGGTGACGCTCCAGCGCTCCCCAATCCCCTTGGCGTCCGCCTCCGCGGTCGCGGCGTCGGCGAGCGCCACGGCCTGCTGGCCGGCCAGCGCGGCGATCTCGGCGTCCAGCGCGGCGGCCCGCTCCAGCTCCGGCTCGGCGGCGTCGATGGCAGCACGGGCCTCCTCATAGGCGCCGCGCACCGCGCGATGGCGGGCCTCGGCCTGGGCCAGCCGGTCCTGCGCCTCCGCCACCGCGGCCTGGGCGCGGGCCAGAGCCTCGCCGGCCTCCGTGGCGGCGGCGGCGCAGCGGTCGGCCTCGCCCAGCCGGGCCCGCATCGGCTGGAGACGGCGCAGCAGAGCGGCCTCCTCGCGCCGCACCCCGGCCTCCTCCCAGACCCGCTCGGCCCGCAGGTTCGCCGCGGCGGCGTCCGCCTCCGCCTTGGACAGCCGGGCGTCCTGCTCGTGCCAGGCGACGGCGGCGCGGGCCTGCTCGAACGCCGCCTCCTCCCGCCGGACCGCCTCGGCGGCGGCGGCGGCCTCGGCGTCCAGGGCGGCGCGCACGTCGTCGGTCAGCACGCCGATGCCCGCGCCTTGCGCCTCCAGCGCCTCCAGTGCCCGCTGCTCCTCGCGGGCGCGCTCGTGGGCGGCGACGGAGATGCGGGAATAGATCTCGGTGCCGGTCAGCAGCTCCAGCAGGGCGGAGCGCTCCGTCGCCGGGGCCTTCAGGAAGTTGGCGAAATCGCCCTGGGCCAGCAGGACGGCGCGGCGGAACTGCTCGAAGCTCAGCCCCAGCCGGTTGGAGATCTCGTCCAGCACGCTGGTCTTGCCGTCGCCCAGCCGCTTGCCGTCCGCGAGCGCGGTCAGGCTCATCGTCTGCTTCTGCAGCTGGCCGCGCGCGTTCTGCCGCGCCCGCCGCAATTCCCAGCGCGCCCGGTAGGCGGCGCCGTCGATCCCGGCGAAGTCCACCTCGGCCCAGCCGGACCCGGCGCCGCGGCGCAGGACGCTGCGCACGTCGGTGGTGCTGATGGCGTCGGTGTCTCCGCTGGCGCCCAGCGCCACGCCGCGCCCGTCCGGCAGCCGCGGCATGCGGTCGAACAAAGCGAGGCACAGCGCGTCCAGGATCGTGCTCTTGCCCGCACCGGTCGGGCCGGTGATGGCGAACAAGCCGGCGTGGCGCAGCGGCCCGCCGGCCAGCTCCACCGCGAAGGTCCCGTCCAGGCTGGCCAGATTGCAGCCGCGAATCGCCAGAATCCGCATCACGCACCCTCCTGCACGGTCGCGACCAGTTCATGGAAGGCGGCGAGCAGCGCCGGCTCCGGTTCGCCCTCGTGATGGCGGCGGTAGAGCCGGAGGAACACGTCCTCCGGCGCCAGATCGGCCAGATCGGCCAGAGGCACCGATTCGGCCAGCGCCTCGCCGCTGCCGGTCAGCCGCAGGGCCAGCTTCACCAGCCGCGCCGGACGCCCGGCCAGCGCCGCGACCACCTCCTCGCGCAGGGCGGGACGGGGCGCCGGCAGTTCGACCGAGACCTCGATGTAGGGCCAAGCCTCCCGCGGCAGCTCATCGCTCAGTTCCAGGGCGGCCAGCGCCGCCAGGGCATCCTCCGGCGCGGCGAACCGCCCGCCGCCGGGGATGCGCCGGATGGCGACGAAGCGGGGCACCCGCAGGGCCTCGACCCCGACCAGCCGTCCCTCCGCGACGTCGGCCAGCACCACCTGATGCGGGTAGGGCTCCTCGTCCACCGCCAGCGGGAGGGGGGAGCCGCTGTAGCGCACCGACTCGCGCCTTCCCACCGCCTGGGCCCGGTGCAGATGGCCGAGCGCCACATAGGCCGCGTCCTCGGGAAAGACGTCCACCGGCAGCGCGTGCTGGTTGCCGCCGAGGATCTTGCGCTCGCTGAGTTCGGACAGGGCGCCGTCGCGCATGTAGCAATGGCCGGTGAGAATCAGCGCCTCGCCGGGCCGCAAGGCGCGCCGCCCGGCCTCCGCGGCCTCGGCGTAGACCCGGCGCACCCCCTCGACCAGCGGGTCGGCGCCCGCCGCGATCTCCTCCTCGCTCAACGGCGGCAGGTCGGCGGGGCGGAGATAGGGCACCGCGACGCAGCGCGCGGCGACCGTACCGTCGCGGCCGGTCAGCGGGACCACCAGCCCCTCCGGTGCGAAGCCGCCGTCCCCGTCGACCGGCAGGGCGCCGACCACCCGCACCCCCATCTCCGTCAGCAGCGGGGAGGGCGCCTCCAGACGGCTGCCGCTGTCGTGGTTGCCGGCGACCACCACGATGTCCAGCGCCGGGCAGCGCGCCCTGGCCTTCGCCAGGAACCGGTAGAACAGGCCGAGCGCCGGAATCGGCGGGTTCTGCCCGTCGAACACATCCCCGGCGATGACCAGCGCATCGACGGCCCGATCCTCGAGCCGGTCGAGAAGCCAATCAAGGAATCGCGCATGCTCGTGCTCGCGCGCGAAGCCGTGCAGAGTCTGCCCGAGGTGCCAGTCGGCGGTGTGGAGAAGACGCATGGGGGAAAGCGGGTCCATCGGAAAGGGACCGGCATTCTACGAAAGCGCGGCGGCGAAGGCGCCGTGTGAAAAAGGCAGCGG